>JAAUQE010000019.1 GCA_012032425.1 Leptolyngbya sp. RL_3_1
AAGCTTGAGTGATGGATAAAAACCACTCAATATTGCGTTTCTCAAACAAGCCCAAACGTTATTCCATTTCCCCACTGCAACGGCCCAGCCAGGGATTATAAGGGATAGCAAGTGGTTTTGCACACCCTCGCCCTGGATAAATGGTGGCGCTATGGTTCACGTCGGCTTGGAGCCTTTTTCGCAACCCCTCTCCTCAATCGATCCCGACCAGATTCAATTGGCGCTAGCGATCGCCGATCACACCATTCTGCGATCGCTCCTCACCGAGAGCACCCCCGCGATCTCGCTGCCCCAGCAGTTGGGGCAAATGCAGGTCACCGTTGGTGTGCCCCTAGCAGACCAGAACACCATGCTCGATGCAGTGGTGGACTATGAATCCCTGGGCTGCGCCCTGCTGGGGGAAGCTCCCCCAGAAACCCAGACATCGGATAAAGCGTATAGAGAACTGACCCGCTGCCAGTCGGGCCTGCAAACCTTGGGGTGGCGGGTGACCATTGCTGAGGCGATCGCCCTCTTGAGCCATGGGGGGTTTAAAGAAGATGACATCCAGCGGATCTTGCAATTGCCCTCCCAGGGGTGGCATCGCTCTTGGTGGTCCACCTTTGACCGCCAAGGTAACTTAGGGCATCCCTTTCAGCGGTGGTTTCGATGTCGCAGCTACGGCGATGGCACTTATATCCTGCAATATCGCGATCACTATGCCCAAGTCGCCCCGTCTTGTTTTCGCGGCACTTGGCATCAGGTGCCAGTGGTGATTGCGAGCCCAGGCCAAGGCTTTGGCCCCCTCTTAATGACCCTGCGCCGTGCCCAGGCCAGCCTCAACACTGACCATGGGATTTTGCTGTCGGCTTCGTTGAATGATTTAGAGCAGGAAGGGTTTATGCGTCAGGGCATTAGTGTCTATACCCTAGGCAGCCCCAGTCTGGCGGCCCCCATGGCTTTACCCAGAGGGGCGAATCATCCGGCCTCATCAAAACGGCAGCAGCGATCGGTCTCGTCCTGATCAAATCGGTCCTGTGAATGGGTTCTGTGAATTGGGTCGCTAAGGCAACGGGGGTTTAGTAGGGGAACGTCCCGTTTGCAGCGACGGATTATGCTTTTTTGCCTGCAACCGGTTCAGCAATGTTTGCCATATCGACCAGGTTCCATGGCATCCCCTGGTTGCGATAGATCCGCTTTTTGAGCCTGGGGTATTCGCCCACATCATGGTCAAGGCGCTGACCAACAACGATGCACTTTAAGACGGTGTTGCCATTATTTTTGAGGGCATGGGGCTCACCCCCGGCTCGGTAACCGATGAAGTCACCGGCTTTCACGGAATATGTCGCCTCACCAATGGTGGCTGCTGCTTCTCCTTCTAGGATGTAAACGCATTCGTCTTCGTGGTAGTGGCTGTGCAATTCGGTGGAGTCATGGCCGGGTTGGACTTCGATGATGTGAAAGCCAAAGCCGGTTAAACCGGTTAGATCCCCCAAGGATTTGTTGACCCGCTGGGCATTTTCGTTGAGGAAATGGGTCTTTTGAACCCCTGGATAGGCTTCGATCTCGGCTTGGGTGACAATGTACTGAGCCATCGGGTTCTCCTGTTATGCGCTTTCGCCGCCTTCGGGACCGTAGAAAAAGACCCAGGTGGCAAAGTCCTCAGTAAACGCTTCAAACCGGTGGACCATTCCGGCGGGCACAAATAGCACTTCCCCAGACTCGAAGGGCGATCGGGTGTCACCATTCACGAAATAGCCCGACCCGGAAATCACCACGTAGATTTCATCGCGGCTATGGGGTTGCTGGTGATCAACGCCGTTGGGCTGATAGATCTCGACATTCAGGGAACCGTGGCTAAAGACTGTTTTGAAGGGCTGGTCATGGGCTTCAAGGGTCTTGAGGGCGTTGGTAACGGTGAGTCGGGTCATTGTTTTTGACGAGTTTGTTCCAACCATCTTCTAACAGGCTGTAGAGCACCGGCACCACGATTAAGCTCAGCAGCGTCGAGGTGAGCAGCCCACCAATGATCGCCACTGCCATCGGTTGCCGCAATTCTGCCCCAGCCCCTAGTCCCAGGGCGATCGGGGTCATCCCCAGCACCGTCGAGGCGGTGGTCATCAAAATCGGTCGCAGTCGCACCAGCCCCGTTTTGAGAATGGCGTCCGTGCGCTTGAGACCGGCCCGTCGCAATTGGTTGGCGTAGTCCATCAGCAGCAGGGCGTTTTTATCCAGCAAGCCCAGCAGGAACAGCAGCCCCAACAGCGAGACCATACCAAAGTCACTCTGGGTCACCAGCAACGCCAGCATTGCCCCCACCACCGACAGCGGTAATGACAGCCCCACCACCGCCGGTTCCAGCAAGCGGCCAAAGGGAATCAGCAGCACCGCCAACATGCAAATCACAGCGAAGACGAGGGTGCGGCCAAAGCTGCCCAACACCTCATCGCTGCGGGCGGAGTAGCCCCCGAGTTCAATCTGGATGTCGGGGGGGATGATGGCTTGGGCGATCGCCACCGCCTCCTGAGTGGCATCTCCCAGCGCCTTACCTTGGTCGAGGTTGGCGCTAATGGTGGCGACCCGCGTCCCGTTTTGGCGGTTGATTTCCACCGTCTCGTCAGCGGTGTTGGCTTCGCCAGAAATGCGCACATCGGCAAACCCCGGTCGCCCGTCAAGGTCTGCCTTGATCTCAGCGGCGGCCTGTTGGAGGGCGGCCAAATCTGCGCCGAGCAGCACCACTTGCAGGGGCTTCTCGTCCCCGACATCCACAAACTGCACATCTTCAACACTGGTGAAGATGCCGTCCCTAGCGGGTAGATCCTGACGCAGTTGGGCCTGCACGGCGGCGGTGTCGCGATCGCGATCAGTCTGCAGCTTGATGTAAAGGCTGCCCTGGTTGGGCTGCCCCCGGCCCCCAACGGTGGTGAGCACCGAAACCACCTCCGGTAACTGCAATGCCGCTGCTTCTAGCGCTTCTGCATCCGCCAGGGTTTGGTCGAGGATAAAGGCCCTGGGATCTACCGGCACGTTCATCGGCACGGCGGCCACCTCCGCACCGGGTAAGGGACCCAAGTCTAGGGGCGGCTGCGGTGATGACGCGCGTCCCTCCGGTTGCTCGCCCTGGACCTGGTTTTGTCCCTGGGCCGCATCCGGCACCGCTGGCTGAGGCCGTTCGGGTAATGGCACCGTGTAGTTGAGGTAAAACTCCCCCCGATCCAACTGGGGAATGAAGCCTTGGGGAATCAGGGGAATGATCGCCAGACCGGCGATCAAGCTAGCGATCGCCACCCCCACCACCGCCCAGCGATGGTAAAGAGACCAGTGCAATAGCCGACTGTAAACCTGCTCTAGTCCTGGGCTGGCCTGTTCACCCCCAGGCTGGGCACCGGCCCCCGGCGATGGCTGCACCCGCAGCCAGTACACCGCGAGGACCGGCGAGAGGGTCCGGGCCACTAGCAGCGAAATCAACACCGCTGCCGAGATCGTCAGGCCAAAGGGTTTAAAAAACTGCCCGACGGTGCCCCCCATAAAGGCCACCGGCAGAAACACCGCCACGATGGTGAGAGTGGAAGCCGACACCGTGAGACCAATTTCCTCAGTGGCGATCAGGGCGGCTTGGCGGGGGCTGGCCCCCTGTTCCATATGGCGAACAATATTTTCGATTTCGACAATGGCATCATCCACAATAATGCCAATCACTAGGGCCAAGGCCAGCAGCGTAATGGTTTCTAAGTTGAAGCCATAAACGGCCATGACGATGCTGGTGCCCAGCAGCGAGAGGGGGATCGCCAGGGCGGTAATCAAGGTGGCCCGCCAACTGCGGAGAAAACCAAAAATCACCAGCACCGCAATTGCGATCGCCCCCAGCAGCGAATCAATGGTGGCCTGGGTGGCGGCTTGAATATAGTCGGCTTGGGTGAGGGCCAGGGTAAGGGTGATCTCGGGTAAGTCCTTTTGAAGCTGCTGGATAGCGGTTTCGACCCGGTCTACCACGTCTAGGGTGTTGGCATTGCCCTGTTTCACCACCTGCACAGCGAGGGCCGCTTGGCGATCAAAGCGAATCAGGGTGGGGGGATTTTGGAGGTCGGCGAGGAAGCCCTGGGCTGAGTCCGGCTGCGTCGCCACGGAGCGCGTGCCCGCCCCCAGCAGGTCTGCCCTGAGCACCCCGTCAATCTGCCGCAATGGGGGCAAAATCTCGGCCTCGGCCACATCAGCCAGGGCCTCTAGGGTGAGGTCATCACTAGAGAGGGCATAGGTCACCGCCGCCGCTTCATTCAGATTCAGCGGAATCACGTCGAAGTCCGTTTCAGCGGGCAGATCGGCCTGGGCGATCGCCGTCTCGGCAGCGGTGGTCGCCGCTGCGAGGTCAGCCCCCACATCAAAGCTGAGGCTGATCACCGATCGCCCCGCCGTGGTGGTCGAGGTGAGCTTGCTTAACCCTGCTAGAGACTGGAGCTGCGCCTCTAAAGGCACGGTAAGTTCGGCCTCGCTCTCTAGGGTGGTCACGAGGGGAATGCTGGCATTCACCACCACCACGGGAAAGGTAATATCGGGAAAGAGAGCGTACTTTAAAGTACTAAACGCAAATAGGCCCGCGACGGCGATCGCCAACCAGCAGCAAATGGTCAGCCAGCCATGCTGGATCGCCAGCCGAGAAAGGTTAAAACGGTCCCGAAAGGAATCGGAAGGGGAACGGGCCATGCAGGGGAGATCACCCAGGGATCAGACAAGCCCTGCTATGGTATCGCGTTCCTTTGTCTGTGATGGGGTGTGGGCGGAGCCTGCCCAAAGTGCTTAGGGGTGCAAGGGTTAGGGAGTGAGGGTAGAGTTGATTCATTTGGCAGATAAAAAACTGATTTGCCCCATTGGCCACTCTAAATATCGCGGCGATGTTGAACTGCTGTAACGAAATCTGCACGAAACGATCGGTGCAAAGGCCAGGCCAGTAACGCTGTCCGCGAGGTCCAGGACGGCGGTGCGTCCTGGTGGAGGGGGTCTGGGGGGCAATCCAAACGCCCCCAGTAGAAGCGGCTCATCGTTGCCTGAAATCTTCGCCTTAGCTGACCTGTTTAAACAAAGACGGTTTTTCTTCCTTTAAAGAATCAACCCTAGAGGGTGAGGGGGTGAGGGACTTATGACTAGAGCATCAATGGCAGAATTTAGCTGGGTCACCGCGCTGCTAGGCGGGATTTTGATTGGCCTGAGTGCCACCTTACTGCTGGCCTTCAATGGTCGCATTGCGGGCATTAGCGGCATGGTGAATGGGGCGATCGCCTTCAAATCCCAGGAGGCTTGGCGCTGGGTCTTCCTCCTGGGCATGGTGTTGGGGGGCGGCCTGTATGAATACGGTCTGGCTCCCGAACCGACGCCCCTTTCCAGCTTTGCCCCCTGGGCGATGATCGCGGGGGGCTTACTGGTGGGTATGGGGACCCGCATTGGCAGTGGCTGTACCAGTGGTCACGGGGTCTGCGGATTGGGGCGGCGTGTCGGCCGCGAGTCGCTGGTGGCGGTGATCACGTTTTTAAGCACGGCCATGGTGACGGTATTTGTGATCCGCCATGGGCTGACCTAACGCAGCCGCGTCCCAAGGCAGGCAAGATACGATGAATTCAGTGTTCTGATTCTCGGCAATGGAGGATGAACCGATGACCCTCGCGACCGATGCCCGCAGATTGGAGATTGCCCAACCCTATCGGTGGACCCTTCAGCGCTATCACCAAGCGGTGGCCGCCGGGATTTTCGACGGGCAGCCCTTAGAACTATTGGATGGAGAATTGTTTGAAATGTCTCCAGAAGGGATTCCCCATGCTGGGTTGAGCAGCGATGGGGCTGATTATCTACGGGAAAAATTGGGCGGTCAAGTCAAGGTTCGCGAAGGAAAACCGATCACGTTGCCCAATGACTCAGAGCCCGAGCCTGATATTGCGATCGTGAAGCCTTTAGGCACGGTTTACAGCACTGAGCACCATCCCTATGCCTCGGATATTTTTGGGTGATTGAATATTCAAACACCAGTCTAGAAAAGGACTTGCAGCTTAAAAGCAAAATCTACGCCCGTGCCAATCTGGTCGAATACTGGGTGGTCAACCTAAAAACAAAAACGTTGATTGTCTTTCGTGATCCCGTCGAGGGCGAGTATCAGTCCATGCAGACCGTCACCCGTGCGCTGATTTGTCCGGTCAGTTTTCCTGGGGTGAAACTTGAGGTTAAAAGGCTGGTTCAGTGAGATAGACGCTGCTCAAACCAACCCCTATCTGCACAGGGTTGCTGGCCTAATAGGCAGTCCAGTTAAGTATCCACGAAAAAAGTCGCGACAACGTAGGGGCGCAAGGGCCTGCGCCCGGTGCAGAATGTAGGGCAGTTAACTTGATATAAGAGCAGGATTGTGGAGGACAGATCGATGAAGCAACTCGGTATTGCCCTACTCGCGGGCCTCCTATTCGGTTTCGGGTTGGGGCTGTCGCAAATGGTGGATCGCGATCGCGTCCTCGGCTTCCTGGATGTGACCGGACCCTGGGACCCCACCCTGCTGTTTGTACTGGGTGGGGCGGTGGGGGTGACGGTGATTAGTTTTCGGTTTGTGCTGCGGCGATCTCACCCCCTTTTCAGCCCCAGCTTTTATCTGCCCACTGCCCAGCAGATTGATTGGCCCCTGATTTTGGGGGCGGCGCTGTTTGGGGTGGGCTGGGGGATTGCCGGGTATTGTCCCGGCCCTGGCATCGTGGCGCTGGTGCTGGGCATCTGGAACCCGCTGCTGTTTTTAGGGGCGTTCATTATTGGATCCCTGATGGGCAAAGCAGTGGTATCCCAACTGCCAACCAACGGAAAATCGGCCCTGAACAAATCGTAGGGGCCATCCCTTGGGCGTTGCTGAATAGAAGTATGACTGCGCCCCCCTAGCCCCCAATTTTGATGCGACTGGCGAAATACGCATTTGGAAATATGGGTGAAATAACTAATGTTTTCGAGGCCCCCCAGCCCCCAATTCTGGGGGAGCCAGAAGTCGGAAGTCCCGCAGACTATGCCCCTTGGGCTATATTCTGCGAGAAGCAAGCTACAAGAAAGGGGCCTTAAAGCCCTCCGGGCATACAAGAAAAGGGGGCCACACCAGATCTCACGCTTTAATCAATTCATCTCTATGATTAAGCAATGCCATCCCTGGCGGTTGCCCTCCAACAATGGGCTCAATCGGCTAACGCCGAACAAAAAAATCCCCGTGGAACGGGGATAAGACAGGAGATCCATCAATAACGGCTGTTTAGGATGCTGAACCCAACCAGTCCTGGGGCTTGAGGTAGGTGTCATATAGTTCTGCCTCAGGGGAATCAGGCTCCGGGCTATAGCCATATTCCCAGCGGGCCAAGGGGGGCAGCGACATCAAAATCGACTCCGTGCGGCCATTGGTTTGCAACCCAAACACCGTACCCCGGTCATACACCAGGTTGAACTCCACATAGCGCCCCCGCCGGTAGAGCTGGAAATTGCGCTGGCGATCGCCGTATTCCCGATCCTGATGACGCTCCGCAATCGGCAAGTAGGCGGGTAAGAAGCTACTGCCACAGCTTTGCACAAAGGCAAACTGCTCTTCCCAGGTTTGGGGAACGGGTCCCACTTCGCGGCTATAGCGGGCGGCTTCCCCCTCTGGGTTGGGTCCACCGTAGAGCTGGCCCCGCCCATCCAAATAATCAAAGAACAGCCCCCCCACCCCACGGGTTTCTTGGCGATGCTTCAGATAAAAGTACTCGTCGCACCAGCGCTTAAAGGTGGGGTAGTAGGTGGCATGGTGCGATCGCAGGCGGTTTTCAGCGTGCGGTGAAAGTGGACCACATCGTCTTTAAAAGGGTAGTAAGGGGTCAAATCCACCCCGCCCCCAAACCACCACACCGGCCCCGCCTCAAAGTAACGGTAGTTGAGGTGAACCGTAGGTATATAGGGGTTGCGGGGGTGCAGCACCATCGAGGTGCCGGTGGCGTAGAAGCCATGGCCCGCCGCTTCCGGTCGCTGGGTGAGGATGGCTGGGGGCAGGGTCTCGCCCCACACCTCCGAGAAATTGACGCCCCCCTGCTCAAATACCCGTCCGTCGCGAATCACCCGCGTCCGCCCGCCACCGCCCCCAGCCCGTTGCCAAGCGTCTTCGTGAAAGGTGGCCTGACCGTCGAGCTGCTCTAACCCCGCACAAATCTGATCTTGCAGGGTTTGCACATACTGCTTAAACCGCTGCCGTGCCTCTGGGGGCGGAGTGTTTCCTGGGCGATTAGCGGACTCAGTCACGGGGGATGAGGGGACTTGAAGCGGCATCGAAACTTGGGCTCCACAGCAGCGAATCAACTTGAATTACCCTATAGCGATTAAAGGACGCCATTCTACCCCTGTTGTCAAAACTTTATACACCCCTAGGGTCAACCATCACTGCTGGGGTAGGACGAGGCAAGTCAGTGAAACCCTTGGAATGGGGTATCAATGAGGTGCTTAAGTCCCTTCAGGGAAAGCAAGTAACGCTGATGCCCCTTAGGGGAAACGGAGAAACCATGGCCTTTGCAGTGGGGGATTTGGCGGCGATCGCCCCGCTGCAAATCAAAAAATGTAACGCCAACCATATTCCGAAACATTCCCACTTATGCTCATTGATAGCTCAAAAGCTATTTAAAGTGATTGGAGTCAACGTGCCATATGGTCAGCACCCTACCCGCCGCCCCCAAGTCAGCGGTCGAAGAAACCCTCCTCACCCCCCGCTTCTACACCACCGACTTCGACAAGGCCGCCGAGATGGACCTGTCGGAAGGGGAGACAGAACTCCAGGCGATGCTGACGGAGATGCGGGCCGACTACAATCGCCATCACTTCGTTCGCAATGAGGCGTTTAAGCAGCAAAACTGGGACCACATCCAAGGGGCGGAGCGGCAGGCGTTTGTGGATTATTTAGAGCGCTCCTGTGTCTCGGAGTTTTCTGGCTTTTTGCTGTTCAAGGAGCTGTCCCGCAAGCTCAAGGGCCGCAACCCGCTCCTGGCGGAAATGTTTGGGCTGATGGCCCGCGATGAGGCTCGCCATGCCGGGTTCTTGAACAAGGCGATGGCGGATTTTGGCATCTCCCTGGATCTGGCCAAGCTCACCAAGAAACGCACCTACACCTTCTTTCCGGTGGAGTGGGTGATCTATGCGGTCTACCTGTCGGAAAAAATCGGCTACTGGCGCTACATCCTGATTTTTCATCATTTGGAAAAGCACCCTGAGCATAAGTTCTATCCGCTGTTCAACTATTTTGAGAGCTGGTGCCAGGACGAGAACCGCCATGGGGATGTGTTTAAGGCGCTACTGCGATCGCAGCCCAATATGTGGAAGACTTGGCAATCCCGCCTCTGGAGCCGCTTCTTTTTACTCTCGGTGTTTGCCACCCACAGTTTGACGGTCCATGAGCGGGGCACATTTTACGACATGTTGGGGCTAGATGCCACTGAGTTTGATACGGCGGTGGTGCGGGAGACGAATAACACCTCGGCACGGGCGTTTCCGGTGATTCTAAATGTGGATCACCCGGAGTTCTTTAAGCGGTTGGATCGCTGTGCTGATCGCAATCTGAAGCTGAAGCAGATTGCTGAGGGGACGGGCTCGAAGCTTTGGAAGACGGTGCGGAAGCTGCCGCTGATCGCCGGGATTGTGGGCGATCTATTGCGGCTCTATTTGATTAAGCCGATTGATGCGGAGGCGATGCGGGCGACGGTGCGGTAGTGCCCTAGGCAAAGTTTGGGCATCGGGATTATGCTGAGGCAACTCAACTCAGAAGGAGGCACAAATGGCGCGGAATGTAGGCGATCGCTATGGGTGTGAGAAGTGCGGAGCTCAGTTGGTATATGAGAAGCCTTGCCCTTGTCCGGGCACTGCGAACCATTCAGAAGTGTGCTGTGGGGAGCAGATGAAGCTGGTGGAGGGAGAAACTTCAGCAAATTAAGGTGAAGTATTCATTGCCCCGTCATGTTTGTGCAATTTGAAGCGAAAGCAGATTGTGTAAATGTGGCGGGGTTTAGGTAGCAATAATCCTGATAGAAGGTATCGCTGTTGATTAGTGTCTTGGAAAACTTACTGTAGCATCATGTAATCAGGTCTATTAATATGGATACAAGATGGACAGCAGTTCAGTAAGACTTAAAATTTCCCTAAAATGATTAAAAAGTGGGACTTTAAATCTTATTTCAGGAGCTTTGGCTAGAATAGTTATCCCTAATTAATATCTATATACAGCATTTTTGAAGCTCGTGGGGTACAAAAAGAGGCTCGAAGCCCTTTCTGCTACTACATCGGCTGTACCTCACCAGGCTAGAAAATGCTGTATCAGAGGTGAGCTTATGTATGGAGTTTCTCATGGCCAGTTTCATGCATTTTCAGAATATGATGGATTTACTCTTTTAGAGAATCAAAAGAAGAAGCTGATCACAGAAATTACTAGGCAACAGGACGACTACATCTTAAACGTTAATTCAACAGAATATATTGCACATCTCGTTGACAGGTTCAAAATCCCTCCCATTGAAATACACACCGACAAACTGAGTATTTCAACAGAAGAGAGGATGATTCCAGCAGAAATGTATCCCAATTCCTTTTATGTTCGTCGTGGTGAGTCCTATCCCAAAGATGTAATAACCTTCCATTTACCGTTTTCAGGTGACGCAGAGCTACTTAAGATAAGAGCCAGCACTTACAGCATGTCAGCACCCCTAATTTCTATTGCGAGGGGAGAGATTAATTTCGAAATCGTCAACTTTGATCTAGATGGAGAGCAGATAAATAAACAATCTCAAAGCATTGTAAAACAACTTACATCTCAGAGTTCTTACCTCAACAATGACTTGGCAAGATTTAACGCTTCACTGAATACAATCATATGTCAGGCATTTGAGGAAAGAAAGAAGCATTTACTCAAGAAAAATGATTTACTTGCATCTATTGGTGTGCCAGTTCGCAAGTCTACACAAATACCAGCGACTTTCTCTGTGCCCGCAAAAAACACTCCAGCGATTACGATTAAACCAAAGCCAGAAGTATACGAAAAAGGATATAAGCCGGAACCCTCACTCGACAAGAAGATTTATCAACAGATCCTTAGAGTTATCCATGATGTAGGCAAACAGTTTGAGCGTCTTCCTAGCACATATGCTGGCAAAGATGAGGAACACCTGAGAGATCACATGTTGTTGATTCTTGAGCCCAACTTTCAAGGGAGTGCTACTGGAGAAACTTTCAACAAAAAAGGTAGGACAGATATTCTCTTAAGGCATGAAGGCTCCAATGTATTCGTTGCAGAACTTAAATATTGGCATGGCAACAAAGCATATATCCAAACCATTTCTCAACTCCTTGGATACTTGACTTGGCGAGATTCCAAAGCAGCTGTAATCCTGTTTGTCTCCAACAAAAATTTTGGTGCAGTACTTGATTCAATTCAGAAATCAACAACGCAACATCCGAATTTCTTAGGTTTAGTTAATGTAGTTGCAGATGGTTGGTATCAATATCGATTTCATATTAATGCTGATCCGAATCGTGAGGTTATGCTTGCTGTTCAGGCTTTTCACGTTCCATGACTTAATTATATATATTTCTTAAAATCCTTGAGATATCGTGACATGAATTGATTGATTTTGAGAATCTTTAATTTCCTCAGTGCGATCGCCGATCTTTTAGGATGCGTTCCTTACTGCAACTCCTATCTACCCGACCAATAGATCTGTGGGAAGGCACCATGCTAATGAATTCCTTAAATCAAGCGATCTCAGTAGTAGGGTGAGCATTGCCCACCGCTCTAAAGCTTCTTATGCCCAAGCGCGTAGGGTGGGCATCGCCCACCGAACCTGCATGAGCGAATAGATTATAGAAACCATCAAAATAGACATTCCAGGCAATGCCCACCCTGCCACTTAATCAGAGCGTTAGGCATTGCCCACCGTTCTCAAGGATTATTCCTTTTGGGTTAAGAATTTTCCGGTGCGCTATGGGTCATCAACCAGGTCAGTCTATCGCCGTAGGCTGGGTTGCCAGTAGGAAACCCAGTATCACTTTTTTGGGCAGTACTAACCAGAAGCGGGATTGCACTTTGAGCGGTAACCGTGGATACAATCGCGAGGCTAACATGAGAGGGCGATCGCTTCCTTTCATCAGCCCTCATACGAGGAGATTCTCAAATGCAATTAGCTGAACTTATGACTCAAATTCAGGAGCTTCCAAAAATTGATAAGCTTAGACTGATGCAGTTTCTGGCAACAGAACTGGTCAAGGCAGAAGATGCAAACTTCTTTGTTGCGAATCAAGAGTATCCGATTTGGTCGCCCTACAATTGCTCTGAGGCTGCTAATGTCCTGATGAACCTTCTGGCGACAAAGCAGTAGGTGCTCTGAAAAAAATCGCAGAGAGTTAGTAGCATTGCCCACCGTTCTCAGAATTATTCCTTCTCAGATGAATGCTTTAGCATTGATGTCACCTAGATCTTGGATGATATCAATGCTATCATCCCGATAGATCCTTCCGTATCCCACCTTTCCAGGGAGATACTCCATGGCCAATTTAATTGTGCGCAACATTGACGATGCCATTGTCAAAGCCCTCAAGCAACGGGCCAGCCGTCGCGGCGTCAGTGCAGAAGCCGAGCACCGCAAAATTCTAGAACAAGTCTTACTCCAACCGGCCAAAAAATCCTTTGCCGAAGTACTCAGACAGATTCCCGAGGTTGGCAAAGATTCAGATTTTGAGCGCGTTCAAGACGACGCAGCCCATGATGTATTTGCTTGACACCAACGTCATCAGTGAGTTGCGTAAACAAGGCCAAGCCAACTCCGGTGTTCAGCAATTCTTTCAAAATGCCGTTGAGCAAAACGCCCACTTGTATACTAGTGTGATCACCCTTGGCGAACTGCGCCGAGGGGTTGAACTCATCCGCTATCGTGGCGATCAGCGACAAGCTGACCTTCTAGAAACCTGGCTGCAAACTATTTTGGACGACTACGCTGAAAGCATTCTAGACTTCACCGCCACCGAAGCTCAGGTGTGGGGACGATTGCGCGTACCCCATCCTCAGAATGCGATCGACAAACAGCTAGCTGCTACGGCTCTAGTCTGTGGGCTCACCCTGGCAACTCGTAATGTCAGTGACTTTATCGGGACGGGAGTGCCTTTAATCAACCCCTTTGAGGTGGTTAAACCAAGTCCACGTTGAAAACCATAGTGCGATCGCTGATCTTGTAGGGTGCCGTTCCCTGCTGCAACTCCTATCTACCCGACCAATAGATTTGTGGGAACGCACCATGCTCATGAATGCCTTGAATCAAGAGATCGCAGTCTAACAACACCCCTGCACACCGTTTCAAAGCTGTCTGACGAACAGCAAGATGCGATCGCGGTCCGGCTCTTAGCTGAGTTAGAGGACGAACAAGCGAGGACGAACAAGCGAGGACGAACAAGCGAGGACGAACAAGCGAGGACGAACAAGCTTGGCAAGCACGCTTTGAAGCGACTACAGATAACCAATGGGATAACCTTGCGGTTCTGGTTCGGCAGGAAATTGAATCAGAAGCGGTTGTACCACTCGATGACGTTTTCCCAATGGGTCAATGAAGTCAAGTACGACCAAGGACTTTCGTAAGCGGCTAAATCAGTTACCCATTTCTGTACAGGAACAAGCTAACAAAGCATATGTTCTTTGGCGTACTAATACATATCATTCAAGCCTTCAATTTCTCGATCGCACCCAGCTTAGATCACGGGCTTTAGGTCCTTCAAGACAAAGCATACTTAAAAGACCGTCGGCCCCAAATTGCCCGCATAGAATTTTCCACCATAAACTTGGGTTTCGGTCTGGGCCATGGTCTGATACACCGCCTGCACCGAGGCGTTGACCGCCACCGTCTTCACGTCGTACATCTGCATCGCCAGCTTCGGGTAAAACCCGATCGCCACAATCAGCACCAAGAAACAGCCTGCAATCATCACCTCACGGAAAGTCGCATCCTCAAACTTGGACTGGTTGGGTAACTCACAGTTGTTGCCAAAGCACGATGGTTCCTCATTCCCCTGGTTCTTCAGGTTGAGATCATCGATATCGCAGGAGGGGAGGATATCGCAGACGGGGAGCGCCTCGGCAGCATAAAACACCTGGCGCAGCATCGAGAGCAGATAGATCGGCGTCAAAATCAAACCCACTGCTGACAGGCCCACCGTCACCGTGCGGAACGTCTCACTGTAAGCGCCGCTGGTGGTAAAGCCCACAAACACCGCCACCTCACTGGCAAAACCGCTCATGCCCGGTAATGCCAAGGACGCCATCACCGCCATGGTGAATAGCGTAAACACCCGTGGCAACGCCTGCCCAATGTTGCTCATCTCGTTCATCATCATGGTGTGGGTGCGATCGTAGGTGACCCCCGCCAAGAAGAACAGCACCGACGCAATCAGCCCGTGGGAGAGCATTTGCAGCAGCGCCCCGCTGATGCCCAGATCGGTAAAAGAAGCAATGCCAAGCAGCACAAACCCCATGTGGGACACCGATGAGTAGGCGAGGCGGCGCTTCATATTGGTTTGAGCGAAGGAATTCAGCGCCCCGTAGACGATATTGATCACGCCTATGATCGCCAGAATCGGCGCGAAGTAAAGATGGGCATGGGGTAGCAGCTCTAGGTTGAGGCGAATCAGCCCGTAGCCGCCCATTTTCAGCAGCACCCCTGCCAACACCATGGAGACGGGGGATGACGCTTCTCCGTGGGCATCTGGCAACCAGGTGTGGAAGGGGAAAATCGCCAGCTTCACTCCAAAGGCAATCAGCAACCCGGCATAGAGCAACAGTTCAAGGCCGAGGGGAAACGACTTGAGATGGAGTTGGGCCATGTCAAAGGTCACCCAATCCCCATAAAAGGCCATACCCAGCGCCGCCACCAAGATGAAGATAGAAGAGATGGCGGTGTACATCAAAAACTTTGTAGCCGCATAGCGCCGGTTTTGCCCACCCCAAATGCAGACCAGCAAATAAACGGGAACCAACTCCACTTCCCACATGATGAAAAACAGCAGCAAATCTTGCGCGACAAAAACGCCGATTTGCGCTGCATAAAGCACCAGCATCAAGCTGTAGAACAGCCGGGGGCGGCGATTGACCCGCCAAGCCGCGAGCATCGAGAGCGTCGTCACCAGTCCCGCCAGCAGCACCAAGGGGGCCGATAGCCCATCCACTGAAACCGTCCAGCTCAACCCTAGGGAAGGGACCCAAGAGAAGGTCTCAACGATTTGGAAATCGGCCCGGGTGGGATCGTAGTGCGTCCAAAAGATATAGCCCATCAGCGCCAGGTCCAGCGCACCCACACTGATGGCATACCAGCGAATCAGGTTATTGTTGGTGCCGCGCACGAGGGGCAAGAACGGCATGCACAGCGCTGCTGCGAGGGGCAACAGGATCAGAATAGTGAGCCAGGGGACTTGAGCGATCGCCATAACCGTTAAGGACGAATACCTGAAATGGATAGTCTTCCTATAGATTGAAATCTGTGGAAAACAAAGAAATGATTAATCTCACTCTATGAGTTAATCATGGCGAGGGACTTTTCGCTACTGTGATTATTCTTGCTGGTAGCCAGCAGAAAAAATCATCCGCCAGGAAATTTGTGGGATCTAAGCTTGACGCTGCACTAGCGCACAACGCCGATGGGGCGGATTTTTTTTACAATACCTAGGGGGCAATGGCGAGGAGCGATGCCCCAACGCTGAGCATTAAATCGGAGCAGACGACGAATGGCAGAGGTTAATTGTGCAGAAGCCTGCATCAACGGGTGTGTGCTGGGGGAGGACTGCCCCAACAAGGAATATACCCAGCAGGCGGCTAGCTTTATTGAAAACACCTCCCTCGATCAAATGCTGCAAATCGCGGACGAAGCCGTGCGACGCAAAATGATGGAGCGGGCGTCTCAACCTCGCAAGTGGGTGATTCCTGAGGATTTATAGCGGCTTACAGAGGCTTAGAAATGAGGTTATGGCAAGTCTTCCAGAGGCGCGATTGCCCCTTGAGAAGCGACAATGGGACGCTGCAAGGTAACCTTGTGACTCTCCTCTTGGGTGGCTAAATCCACCGCGATCGCCTCAAACCGCACCTCCAAGCACCCCATGGGCACCTGAAGGTATAGCAATGCCTCTAATTGCCCCTCTAGAGAGGGCGTCCAGTTCATCAACCAGCGGGGCTTCTCAATCAGACTGCGGTTTTGAATATCGGTCATCCAAAACTTGACCGCCAACCGGTGGGGAAAGGGGGGCAGGCTCACCGTTAACGTCAGGGCTCCGCCAGCGACTAACGCCGCCTCGGGCAGCTCAAACTGCGGGACGGGCACCACTAAGGTTTCGACAACATCCGCCGCCGGTGGGTCAGACGGAGTTGCCTCTGGGGTGACGCCGGTCGGATTGTCCGCCAAGGGCCGCTCCGACTCATAAATCACCACTTCATGGCTGGGGGCCGTGACCGCCATGGTGGGGGGCGGTTCTACCGTCGGTGGCTCTGAGGTTGAGGCTGATTTAGGATTCAGGTCAGCCTCAACCCCGGCCGCTTCCATCTCCCGTTTGAGTCCGGCGGCGGCGGCATGTCCTTCCTGAGCCAGGGCGGTCAATCGTCCCCAAAACCGATCCTTGAGGTTCAAGGCCGTAAATTCGGCATCAGGGACTAAACTGGGCACCGTCGTCAGCGGCTCGCTCGGACTGCTGGGATCGCGCTGATCGGGATGGTTCTGATCGGGGCTGTCCTCAAACCAGGGCTCCTGGGAGGGATCGGCAGAGGCATCCGCAGGCAACGGTCCCGATTCTGGGGGAGCCTTGCCGAAAGTCGGCAAGGTCAGGGGCCGCTCAGGGGCTGAAGCAACGTCTGAAGCAACGTCTGGAGCGTCGGCAACGCTCGGCGTAGGCGGTGCCAGATCAGACCCGATTAAAGGCAATTCCAGGGGGCGCTGAGGGGTAGAGGCAGCTTTGGCGACGGGGCGCGCGGCCTGATTGGGAAGGGTCGGCAGGGCCAGCGATCGCCCCTCACGATCAGCGTCTGCCGGTTGAATTTGGGGCGGCAAGGTCAGACCCGAAGCCGGCAGATAAATCAGCCGGAAGGGCACCTCTCGTACCGCTGGCATGACTAAGGGGGTGACCTTACCGGTGGCTGACCCTGGGTTCGCCGTCTCTGGTAAAGCAGCTTGCCCTGGGGATGAGGCGTCTTCTAGGGCAGCATCTTCTTGGAAGGTGAGGTCAACGTCTCCCCGTTGGGTGACTGCTTCTAGCAGACGGTCTAGGTTAGTGGTGACCGTGAACCCCTGAATGGCCATGATCTGGGGGACTTGAGCGGTCCCTTGCCAGAGGCTCATTTCCCCCACCAGGAGCCGTGTCCCCGGTACATCCGGCACCGGGACGGTGATTTCAAAAGCAGTGGGCAAGGTCGTCCAAGCGATCGCCTGCGACAGCCGCGCCACCACCTGCCCCTGTTCCGGATCCCGCAACTGTAGCCCCAGGGAACCCACACCCGGTAGAGCCGGTGCATCGGCGATCGCAATCACCTCCCCCGTCAAAACCAGGGGCGTTTGGGGCTGGGACATCAACGCTTGCTGCTCAAGCCGTAACCTCAGGGGCAAGGTCCCCAGATGCTGCGCGTCAATTTCAGGGAAATCGCCAGCCGCGCCAGACAAATCAGCCGTGGCGGTGGGCAAGCTGGAAGCGGCGGGGGTGATTTGGGGTCCTGGGGCTGGTTCGGCTAGGGGTTCGGCCAACGCCTGCAACGCAGCCGGTAGGGGTTCATCCTCTGGCATGTCCCAATCTGGCACCCAGTTATCGGGATCGTCCTCGACAGGCACCACCCGTAACTGCACGCCATAGTCTATGGGCTCGGGCAAATCACCAGACGAATCACCCTTTAAGGCCGCATGACAGCGGATGGTCCAGGTGCCTGCCGTCAAATGGGTGAAGGGCATCACCACCATCAACCCTTCATCATTGGTGCGTCCCTGGCGCTTCAGGACCCGCCGCTTCGGCGGCATTTGCTCGGCGAAGAGTTGAATCAGATGGATATCTACGGGGATATTGCTATGGCTGCTATGGGCCACCACCCGATACCGCCCTTCCAAAATTTCCACATGGGCGGTTTCTAAGGGCAACCAAGTGCGATCGCCATCTTGCTGTAACAGAAACTCCCAATAGGCCATAGCCAAACGTACCCCATTATGACGCTGACCATTTTGATGAGGACATCTCGGGTCACGCTGATGCTCAGCCCAGAATCAAAATGGCTATCAGTCTTGTCCTTGCCGGACTGGCGACTGCTATACCCAGATAACTGCCATACCCAATGATAAAAACAGGCCGGGTAAAGACAGAATTTTAGGAAGTATAACGGTCATCCCTAATCCTGGGCAGGATTCTGATCAATCCCTATAGATTTCTCAGGATAGATTTTTAGGCCAAGTCTGTGCCGTCCCGAGATGGGGCCTTGGCAATTGGCTGGCCCGCAACCGGTTTCCCAGATGCCCCCGTCACTTCTCAGTTACCGCCACTGAAGCCGATGGGCTACCATAATCTATTGGGATTTTAAGTTGAGTGAATTAGAACGGCTATGAGCCAAGGCACCCTGTTTGACAAGGTTTGGGATTTGCACACGGTTGGGACGTTGCCCTCAGGGCAAACACAACTGTTTGTGGGGCTACACCTGATCCATGAGGTCACCAGCCCCCAAGCCTTTGCCATGCTACAGGAGCGCGGTCTGAGCGTCCTGTTTCCCGAGCGCACCGTGGCCACCGTCGATCACATTGTCCCCACCGAAAACCAAATCCGGCCCTTCCAAGATCTGCTGGCCGAAGAGATGATGCAGGCTCTGGAACGCAACTGCCAAGCCCACAACATTACCTTTCACAATATTGGCTCCGGCAACCAGGGCATCGTCCATGTGATTGCCCCTGAGCAGGGGTTGACTCAGCCGGGGATGACGATTGCCTGTGGAGACAGCCACACCTCCACCCATGGGGCCTTTGGGGCGATCGCCTTTGGGATTGGCACCAGCCAAGTCCGGGATGTACTGGCCTCCCAAACCCTGGCCCTCGGCAAGCTCAAGGTTCGACGCATTGAAGTCAACGGCACCCTGCCACCAGGGGTCTATGCCAAGGATGTGACCCTGCATATCATCCGCACCCTGGGGGTCAAAGGGGGCGTGGGCTATGCCTATGAATATGGGGGCACCACCATTGAAGCCATGTCCATGGAAGAGCGCATGACCCTGTGCAACATGTCCATCGAAGGCGGGGCGCGCTGCGGCTACGTCAACCCCGATCAGGTCACCTACGACTATTTGCAAGGGCGCACCTTTGCCCCTAAAGCGACTGATTGGCGCAAGCGGTGGCCTGGTGGCAGAGCATTCGCAGTGATGCCGGTGCCGTTTATGACGATGTGGTCAAGCTAGACGCAGCGGATATTTCCCCGACGATCACCTGGGGGATTACCCCCGGTCAAGGCATCGGCGTGGATGAAGCCGTGCCGCAATTGGCGGATATACCTGAGGGCGATCGCGCCATTGCCCAGGAAGCCTACGCCTACATGGATTTGCAGCCTGGGACGCCCATTTTAGGAACCCCGATTGATGTCTGTTTTATTGGCAGTTGCACCAACGGTCGCATTAGTGATTTGCGGGAAGCGGCGCGCATTGCCCAGGGCCGTCAAGTGGCTCCGGGGGTAAAAGCCTTTGTGGTACCGGGTTCAGAGCAAGTCAAGCAGCAGGCGGAAGCGGAGGGGCTGCACAAGGTGTTTGAAGCGGCGGGGTTTGAATGGCGGCAGGCGGGCTGCTCGATGTGTCTGGCGATGAATCCTGACAAGTTACAGGGCCGACAAATCAGTGCCTCCTCCTCTAACCGCAACTTTAAGGGGCGGCAGGGGTCGTCCTCGGGGCGCACCCTGCTGATGAGTCCCGCCATGGTGGTGACGGCGGCGATTTCAGGCAAGGTTGCAGATGTGCGATCGCTTTAAATTATCCATAGAGAAGCTTAACGCTGCGTTAACGTTGCGATCGCCTCAACTTAATCCAGACCCTTGACCATGGCCTTGAGGTTGGTGTTAAAAACGACAGGCGGCATAGAAAATCAGGCCCAGCCTAATCGTGACATCCTCCTCAGCCACTGCTCTATGTGCTTGAGGGATCAGTATGTTGGCCAAGTCAGCGTTGCCGGTTAAACAGCTCCCCGTTTCACCGCACCAGGGGTTTGTAGAAGTTTTAGAACAGCTCTATCGAGAGCGCACCCTAGCGGCTTATCAGGCAGGGCAGGCGATTCCGCTTCCCCCAGGTATCTTGCTGATGGTCTGCCGGGGGGTGGTGCAACTGTCTACCATCCAGCCCGACGGAGGGGAGACCTTGTTGGGGTTGGCTGGTCCCTCCGCCCCGATTGGCTTACCCTTGACCACCATCAATCCCTATTGGGCAAACGCTTTGACCGATGTGAATGTGCTGCCCCTAGCCATGGCCGAGGTGGAGTCATCCCCCGTGCTGATGGCAGGGTTGGGTCATAACCTGGTGGTGCGACTACAGCAAACCGAAGCCTGGTTGGCCATTGCCGGGAAGCGACTGGTGGTGGATCGCCTGCATCAACTGCTGGTGTTCTTGGCCCAGGAACTGGGTCAGGTGGAAACCAGCGGGGTGAGGATTCCGGTGCGATTGACCCATCATCAACTGGCGACGGCGATCGGCACGACGCGGGTGACGGTGACTCGATTACTCAAAGACTTTAAGGCCCAAGGGTGGCTCAAATCCAGCAGCGCTACTTCATCGTCAATTGGGAACAACTGAATACGGCTCATTTGTATCCCTAGTACTCGGCGGCCTAAATAGCCTTAGCCTTGAACAAGGGGCTTAAGCCCCTTGCCTTGGGTTTGTAATGGTTGGGTTAATTCCGCCATTGAGTACTAGTAAATACTGGATGGCGTAAGCTAACGTTGCCCTTCAGGAGTCTCGAAAAGCCTACCCATAGCAGTCGCCAGTCTGATTCAGACAAGACTGCTAGCCACTTTGCTTGTGGGCCGCAGAACCAGACGTTCCGAGGTGTCTTAAGCAAAGTGGCCAGCGCTATATGAGGGGTGTTAGCTTTTTAACTCTGCCCTTTGTAGGGCTTACCCCTGACCGTAGGGTATTCCGCGTAGCGGTACTATCACCGTGGCGTTGGGCTGGCGCTGTGGAGGATTGGGGGAGTGGTGCAAAGGTCGGTTATCGCCCAGTCAGCCCGGTGATCAGGTGGCCGGTGGGATCGATAAATCCCCAGCGACCATCCACCTGTACTCGGGCTAGCCCCTCCGAAAAAGGACCGGCATTTTGGAACTGGGGGGCGATCGCCATCTCACCCGCTTGATCCACATAGCCATACTGCTGCTCTACTTGCACAGCGGCTAACCCCTCTGAAAAGTCAGCGGCATAGCGAAAAGGACCGGTAATGGTCAGCTCCCCAGATGCATTCACGTAGCCCCACTGCCCGTTTTGCAGCACCACCGCCCGCCCTTCGGAAAAGTCGGCGGCGTAGTCAAACTGCGGGGGGATCGTAAACGCACCATCGGGTCCAATGAATCCCCATTGCCCCCCTTGACGCACCCGCGCTTGCCCCTCGGCAAAGGGGAAGGCCCCATCAAAGGTGAGGGGAACCGCAATTTCGCCCGTGGGGTCGAGGTACCCGTAGCGGCCATCCACCTTGACCACCGCGCGATCATCGCTAAAACTCCAGGCATCACGAAACTGAATCGGAATGATCACGGTGCCGCGCTTATCGATATAGCCATAGAGGCCATCCTGCTTGACCACCGCTAACCCCTGGGAAAAGGATTCGGCCAAGTCGAATTGGGGTTCAATGATCCACTGGCCAGCGGTGTCGATAAACCCATACTGCTGGCCCACCTGCACTGCCGCCATTCCTTCAGAAAAAGCTTTGGCCTGACGAAATTGCACCTCAATCGCCCAATGGCCGGTGCTATCGAGGTAACCGTGGTAATCTCCGGCCCGCGCTACGGCTCGGCCTTCGGCAAAATCCCCCACCACGTCAACGGCGGCATCGGCCACGATCACGGTTAGGCTGCCGGTGGCATCAATGTAGCCGAGGCCATCGCCCCAGCGCACGGCGGCAACCCCTTCAGCAAAGTTTGAGGCACTGTCAAATAGGAGCGGTTCTGGCATACGCCAACTGTCAATGGGATTGGGCTCTATGAACTGTACCATCGCCGCCGTTGCATCCTGGGGGGATTCAACCCCGAAGCGGCAACCGCCGATGCCTCCGAGGATGCAGCACCCAAGGCTCACCCCTATCCAAGCTGATCCGGTTCGCAAATCCATGGATTGATTCGAGGATTATAGAATTTGAGGACTGTCAGGGTTGGGACCCCGCAGCTTCTATGGATAGCTTGACCCAGGGTTTTTAGCGCCAAGAGAAAATGACACAAAAGGTTTTGGTTCTGGGGGGGCAGGGGCGAATTGGCAGCCAAGTCACCGCTGATGTTTTAGCCCATACCCCTGCCTCTGTGACCCAGACGGGGCGTCGTCGCCGTGGGTCGGATCAACCCCGCTGTGATTTTTTGCCTTTAGATTTAGCCGATCACGCCACCGTCACCGCCGCGATCGCCGCCCATGATCTGGTGATTCACTGTGCCGGACCGTTTAAGTATCGCGATCGCCATGTCCTCGAAACTTGCATTGCTGAAGGGGTGAACTATTTGGATGTGGCCGATAACCCAGGCTACGTCAAAGCGGCCCTGGCCCTCTGCCCCCAGGCCGAGGCGGCGGGGGTGACGGCGATCGTCAGTACCGGCGTCTTTCCGGGAATTTCCAACAGCATGGTGCGTCAGGGCATTGAGCAACTGGATCACGCTGAAACCATTCAGCTCGATTACGGTGTTGCCGGGTCCGGGGGAGCCGGGGTGACGGTGATGCGTACCACCTTTCTGGAGTTACAGCACCCCTTTCCCGCCTGGATTCAGGGGCAATGGCAAACGGTCAAGCCTTACAGTCAGCGCCAAGTGGTGACCTTTCCGCCCCCCTATGGTCGCTGCGGGGTGTACTGGTTCAATACGGTGGAGGCCATGACCCTGGCCGAGTCTTTTCCGGTGGCCACCGTGGTCACCAAGTTTGGCTCTCTGCCGGACTTTTACAACCATCTCACCTGGCTGATGGCCCATGGCCTGCCCAAAGCTTGGCTACAGCAGCCCGCCATTGTCGAGTTCTTGGCCCAGGTGAGCTATGGCATGACCCAAGTCACTGACCCGATCAGTGGGGTGGGGATTGCCATGCAGGTCCATATTCAAGGCACCCAGGGCCAGCAGCCGGTTGACTATCAGGCGACTTTTCTGCACGACGATACGGCAGTGGCGGCGGGGATGGGTACGGGCGGTATTGTCCAAGGGCTACTGGCGGGGAATTTATCGAAGCCGGGGGTCTGGCCCGTAGAGCAGAGCGTCTCAACCGACTGGTTTGAGGCGACCCTGACCGAGCGAGGGTTGGCCGTGCAGACCGCCATCACCCCCCGGACTGACGTTAGCGTTCCTCAGTGACCCCGTTAAAGCTGTCGCTCCACCTGCAACATGCGGCGATAAGCCAACCAGCCGGTACCGGTCATCACCACGGCAAAGATCGCCAGAAACCAAAAATGGGAGGCGATCGCCCCAAAGTCTTCCCCCTCCGCCGCAATCCCCGTTAGGGCCATCACCATGTGATAGATCGGGTTATACGCCGCCAGATTTAGCAAGGTTTCTGGAAACAAAGAGGCCGGCAAAAAGGCTCCGCCTAGAATCAACAGCGGTACCCCAAAAGCGGCGATCAGGGCATTGATATCTTCGGTACGGCGGGCAAACTGGGTGCCCAGCAGAAACCCCACCCCCACGTAGGCGGCGATGCTGAGCAGAATGATCACCAGACTCAGCAGTGGGGAGCCCGTAAAGCTGGCCCCGAGGGAAACGGCGATCGCCCATACCAACACCGTTTGTCCCAGACCGATCGCACAGTGGGCCACAAAAATTCCCAGAAAGTAAGATGCGCCGCTCAAGGGCGAGAGAAACAGTCGCTTTAAGGTTTGCTGCTCCCGCTCCGAGACCACCGTCGCCACGCTGCCCCCCAGGCAGCTAAAAAACAGGGCCGCTCCCACCAGCGTGGGGGGGGCCGCCTGCAAAAACGCCTCTGCGGTTTCTAGTTGCGCCCGCTCCGCCAGGATCAACCCATTTAGCACCAGGAGTAAAACCGGAAACAAACTCCAAAACACCAGGCTGCGCCGCCGCCGCCATAGCTCCGTTAAAATGCGCTGAGCCACCGCGCCGGTCTCTCGAAAAAATTGGGCCATTGGGTACTGAAAAGTAACTGGTATCAAAATGCCGTTAAACAACGATGTCGAGTTGGTTTAGTTTAGTATTGTCAACGATTGCATACTTCCGGAAACCCTTGCCATACCGGGGTAGTTTGTAAAAAAGTGTAAGGCTAGATACGGATTTGGGCAGGCCCTCACCGGACACTACTCACGCTGGCCCCTTAGGGGCATATCCCCCTAAGATCTGACGACTTGGTGGCTTCACTCATTTGGTTTTATGGTCGAACTTCAAGACTTGTCCTCCTTGCAAACCCTGTCTCGGCGGACCGTGCTGCAACTGTTTGGGTTTGGGACCGTGGCGGCGGGGGTGGGCTACTCTCGGTTTAGCAAACCTCAACCCGCCATTCATAACCAAGATGCCTTAGTCTTGCCCCCAGCCCCGAACCGTGATCTCAAAGCGGTGGTGGTAGGGGGCGGCCTAGCCGGACTGGCGGCAGCCTACGAGCTGAGCCAACGGGGGGTGGCAGTGACCCTGCTGGAGCGATCGCCCCAACTGGGGGGCAAGGTGGCCAGTTGGCCCATCCAAGTCGGTGACGACCATTTCATGATGGAGCACGGCTTCCACGGCTTCTTTCCCCAGTACTACAACCTTTTTGGTCTGGTGGAAGAGCTGAATATCCGCCAAAATTTTAAATCCCTCGACTACTACTCCCTGGTTTATAAAGCGGGGTACGAGCCCGAGGTTTTTCGCCCCAGCCATTCTGCCTTTCCTTGGAACATTGTCGATTTAGCAATTTCCTCTCCCAACCGGTTGAAGTGGGGGATCAACCTCACCAAACTCAAGCACCTACAGGTGTTTCGGGAAATCACCGGCTTCCGTAACCCCCAGAGTTTTGAGCGCCTCGACAATATTTCCGTGGCGGAATGGGTGGAAAAGGACTTTCCGAAGGGGCTCTACGATCTCTACTTTTTGCCCTTTGCCAAATCCAGCCTAAATGCCCCCGATGCCCTCAGCGCCGGGGAGTTGATGCAGTTTTTCCACTTTTATTTCTTCGGTAATCCCGAGGGGCTGGCCTTTAACGGCACCTGCCAGGACATGGGCCGCTGCCTGGTGGATCCGATGGTGGCGGCGATCAAGGCCCAAGGCGGGCAAGTACTGACCGGGGCCAATGTCAGCAACATCACCTGGCAAGATCAAAAAATCACCCAGGTCACCTACCAGCAGGGCAGTATCGAAGCCAACCCAATCCCCTTCTGGGTAGACCGCAATCCGCTGCTGAGCACCGATACGGTGGAATATTTTGGGGCGGGCGATCGCGTCTATAGTCTCCCGGTTGGCTCCACAGAGGCCCTGTCCCTGAGCTGCACCCACCAGGGCTGCACCGTCCAGCGCACCGTCGATACCACCGATGTGGGCTTTGCCTGCCCCTGCCACGGGGCTGTCTATGACCAGACCGGTAAGGTGATGGGCGGTCCCGCCCGAGAAGACCTCACCCGCTACCGCCTCCTGGATCGCCAATCTGACCAGGTGCAGTTGGTAGCGATGGTGCCCGCCGATCACCAGGCTGTGGCTGAAACCCTAGAAGCCGACTATTACGTCCTAGCCGCAGATATTCCGGGGATCAAGCATCTGTTCTCCCTCTCGGAAGGGGAGGTGGAGGCCCAAACCGCCGCCCAGGTAGCGCAGCTCCAGGTGGCTGATCCCTTTGCGGTGGCGCGCTTCTGGTTTGACCGCGACTTTGACTGGCAGCACAGCTTGTTTGCCTCCCTCTCGGGGTATCGCCTCACCGACAGCATCACCCTCTACCACCGCATCCAAGACGACTACATCGCCTGGGCCGAGCGCACCGGCGGCAGCGTCGTCGAGCTACACGCCTACTGCTATAAGGAAAAGGAATTTCCTACTCAGGAAGCGGTCTTGGCCACCTTCGAGTCGGAACTCTACGAGGTGGTGCCGGAACTGCGGGAGGCGACCATGCTGCACAAACAACTGGTGAATCAGAAAAACTTTGCCGGATTCCCGCCGGGGAGCTTTAGCGATCGCCCCAGCACCGCCACCGCCACCAGCAACCTGATGTTTGCCGGAGACTGGGTGAAAATGCCCTTCCCCTGTGGCCTGATGGAACGGGCGATCAGCAGCGGCCTCCTGGCCGCCAATACCATTCTGAAACAGGAAGGGGCGCAGCGACGCCCGCTATACTCCGTCAATCCAGAAGGCGTCCTCAAGGTCTAAGCGTGAACCTCGTTGAAATCATCCTGCCCTGGGATCCATCCTGCGGCTCTTCTTGTGGCCAGGGTCTACCCATCCCTGTTTTCAATCCGAGGAGCAAGGGAGCCGAATCTAGAACCC
>JAAUQE010000020.1 GCA_012032425.1 Leptolyngbya sp. RL_3_1
GGCAAACCCAAGCCGCTTATCTCAACGCCGCTGCCACTGAGATCCCCTCTAGCTTGCGGGCGACCGATCCCGAGCCGGTGCTGGGGAATGCCGAGATCCAGTTTGCCGATTTACAGGACTGGGATGATCTGGAATCCGATCCCGTTGAGGTCACAGACGATCTGACCGGGCCAGGGTTAGCGTTACCCGATGATTTGCCCCTGGCCATCGATCTGGAGGATTTGGACCTAGGGGAAGTACCCGTCGATGAAGACATTACCCTTTTCCAACTGGATGAAGAGATCACGCGGCTCCAGTTAGACAGTGGGTTAGAGGGTAATGAGTTAGATGATGATGACACCTCTGGGATTCTAGACGGTACTGGCTTTGAGGCCGATGTGGCGCAGGCCGATGCAGCCCAGAGTGAGGACAACACGGTCGCTCAACGATCGCCTTGGTCCGATATTTCCGCTCAGGCCACGCCAGAGCAGGCTGCCGATGCAGCCGCGATCGCGGACGCTGCCGGGACAGAGACCGAACTTGATGCCCTTTACGAGAGCCTGTTTGGGGAACCGGATGCGGTTTCTGCTATCGAGACTGACGAGCTGACGGCGACATCGCTAGCTTCTGATCGCCCCCTTGATGCTGACAGTTCCCTCGACCAGGTGCTGTTAGCAACGGATAGTGATTTGACGCGGGCCGCATCACCAGAAGGGGAGATCGCCCCTGCTTTCGATGGTCTAGCACCCGATGATCTGGCACCTGATGATTTAGCATCCGATGATCTAGCACTTGACGGTCTAGCACCCGATGATTTAGCACTTGACGCTCTCACCCCCGATGATGAGAGCGCGGCCAAGGCTGACGATACCGACGCTGGCGATACCAAGCTCCCAGTCGATAGGCCGCTCCAGGATGCCGACCTTGACGTTGAAGACCTGAATGCAGCGCTCAATTTAGAGGCTTTGGACCAAGCGCTGGAGCAAAGCCTAGAGCTGTTTGAAATGCCGACCGTGGCCCCTCCCCCCGAGGCAACTCCGGACAATCTCAGCGCAACACCCACCCTGGCTGACTTACTCGGCCCCGACGAAATTCCTGAGCCTGACCATCCAGACACAGAAGCCGGTTTGGCCGCCCACACCATTGCCTCCTTGGCGGAGTTGCTCCCGGCTACCAGCGAGACGGTGACGCCTTTATTTGAAGGCATATCCCTAGATCTAGACATGGATGAGGATAGCTTTATCCCCGCCCCCTCCGATGAAGATTTACTCAGCAATCCCCCTGGTGCAACCCCTTGGGATCCAGAACTCAAGCTCACCGCCGATGCCTTAGATCAGCTCAGTGCTGACCTCTTAAATCTCGAAAACGCGGTGGCTGACGCCCCATTGGATTTTGAGGCGATCGCAACGCCGGACCCAGGCAATCATCCAACCCATATCTCGTCCACCGAGGACGGTTCACAGCAGGCGGCAGCGTCATCCCCGCCTGAATCGGAAGATGCAGAGACGTTAGATCTCGATAACCTACTCCCAGAACTGTCTGACCTAGCGCTGACAGATCCGCACGCCACCGATGAAACCGCCGCAGATGAAGCCACCGACCCGTTATCCCTAGATCGACAACTCGATCCCTCCATAGAGTCAGTTCCGGGCGATCGGGGGGCCGATGCGCCCGCAGATCGCGCCGATCAGGATTTAACGCTACAGGCGTTCGCGCTGGATGACACGTTTGCAGCAGAGTCTACAGATTGGGATAGCACTGCTGAGGCGGCAGCGGAACCGGATGAAGACATCTTGGCCCTCCTGGAAGTCTGGACCGCTGATAGCGATCGACCACAGGATGGCGATTCGTCACCCGATCCAGAGACCGAGCCTGACTTTTCTCTAGATAACCTTCCTCCAGAGACCGAGCCTGACTTTTCTCTAGATAACTTTGCTGATGAGTTGGTGGCCGATCCTCCCGCGCCTGAACCCCCTTCCTCAGAACCCCTATCCCTAGATGACGAGCCGTTTACCCTATCGTTAGACGACGTCTCCTTTGAATTAGACTTGCCCGCCTTGGCCAAAAACTACGTGGGCGAGGAAGTGACACCCCCCACTGATGACGACAGTTGGGCGGCCTTTGAGGGTGATCTGGACCCATCGCCCCCCTCGATCGCGAGTAAGTCAGATGATCTAGAACGCTTTTCCTTGGGAGAGATCGACCTCAATCTCAATCTAGACCTGGAGCCTGATCTGCGGTTTGAAATCCCCTCCGATCTAGATGATGATTTGTTTGCCGATCGGGATGAGGCGGGTGCCAGCGAGGCGGAGGCCCGTGATCCACGGGGCCATGATCCGGTCACCCGCCGTGCCGACAGCCAGAGGTCAGCTCCAGATGCCTCCAAAATCACGACCCTAGAATCCCTGAATGAATTAGAGCTATTCACTCAGGAAGACGGTGATCAAGACACAAACGAATCCAACTCCGATCCAGACACCCCCTCCAGAATCACGACCCTAGAATCCCTAAGTGACCTAGAAGCCACTGTTGCCGATGAGGTGCCCCCCTTAACCGATCCCCAAATCGAGGATGGCATTGACCTGTTTAGCGATCAGGACGGCGCTGAACCCACCGCAAAAGTTGAAGTCGATGAGTCTACCGCAACGATTCCTCTGTCCCTAGGGAGCCTAGATCTATTCCCAAATGATGGAGCGCATTTCGGCGATACCCGTACCGATGAGGCAGCAGAAGGGTCAGATCTAGATACCCTAGCGCTGCTCTCAGAGATGATCACTCGCGAGTCCGGCGCTGATCAGCCTGGGTCCGCAGATCCAGATCCGACTGAGGGGACAGACTCAGGTCCAATCGAACTCTTCCCCAATGATGAGGCGACCGCCACCCAAGATATTGGTACGCTCGACAGTGATCTGGACTTGGCGGATCCGGGTCTGCTGGATTTATTTCCCCCCTTAACGCCCGAGCCTGAACCCATCAGCGAGGCTGAAGACAACCTGAATGTAGCGGGTGCTGATGACTGGGATGGTTTGAATAGCAGGCTAGACAATGAGGTGACTAACCCAGATCCGGCACCGGCTGAGGCTCTCGCACCGCCTTTAGCCTTAGATGATTTGCTGGCTCTGGATGAGCCTGAACCGACCTTGCCTGAGGAATGGGAGCCCGCAGCGCTTCAGGTTGAGCCCAACCCAGCCAATCTCCTGACCGAGCTGGAGGGGCTAGGTGACGCCAATGAGCTCGATACAGAGTTCGATGCAGAGCTCGATGCAGAACATGAGCTGAACCCAGAGCATGGGCCAGAGGTAGCACCTGAAACGCCGGAAACATCGCCGCCTAATCTCTCTTTAGAGGCGCTGGGGCTGGCTGAGGACGCCGATCTCTTGGCTGATTTTCAGGTGCCAGATCCGGTCATCGCCCCGCTAACCGAGCCCGTCGTCAACGGGGCGATCGCCAGCAGTGCTCAACTGGTGCCAGCGCCCACCGACATTCTCCCAACCCAACCGCCCGATCCCCCGATCACCGAACCCACCGACCCTGACCAAGAGTGGTTTTTGGGCCTGGATTTTGGCACGACTGGTATCTCAGCCGTGCTGATGAATCGCCTCGATGGTCAGGCTTATCCCCTGTATTGGACCGATACGGGCATTGCCAGCACCACCGCTGAGACGCTGTTCCGACTGCCGACGGTGGCTGTATTTAATGCTGATGGGGATCAGGACTGGACTTTAGGGGCCACCGGCCCCAGTGCCCTCACCCTAAACTGGCAGGGGGAAGCCGCGACGACCGGTCGCTCTAGGCTGGCAACGCAGATGAAAGCCTGGTTGGCCGTAGGCGTTCCTTACCAAGACGGGGAGGGTCACCCGCAACCTCAGGTGCAATGGTCTAATCGCGATCCCCTGCCATTACCCCAGGTGATGGCGGCCACCCAAGCCCTGCTCAATCCCCTCAGCCTACTCAAGCAGACTCGCTATGGAGATGGGGAAACCACGCCGGTGGGGGCGGCAGGGTTAGACACTGCCCATTTGCAGCGGGCTTTACAACAGTTGCAAGGGGTGATTGTCGGGCATGGAATCGCCGCTTCAGAAACCTACCGTCTCAACTTGCGGGAGGTGATTTTAGCCACCCAGCTCGTGCCCTCCGCCAGCCAGGTGTTGTTTGTGGAGGCGGCGATCGCGGCAGTGCTCTCGGGGCTCCCCGATCCCAGCCAACCTCTGGCACCCGGCAACCAGACCCAAACCCTCTACCAATGCCAATGGCAAGGGGGGACCGTGATGATCAATGCGGGGGCCAGTGGCACGGATCTGGGCATCGTCAATCTGCCCAATCCGCTCAGCGCCCTGGGTCGAGAAGATTTCACCTTACGAAGCTTAGCCTACGGCGGCGATGCCCTAGATTTGGATATCATCAGCCAATTGCTGGTCCCGGCAGACCGTCGCCAAACCCGCTCACCGGGCAGTAAGCCTGCCCAAGGCAGCGGCTGGGACTGGCAAGCGGCCTCCCCTGGAAGTCCAAAATAGTCGTTGGGAAACCCTGGAATTAGACGGATTAGACCTGCCCCGCCTAGCGGAGCCCGATGTGGCAGCGCGGATTCGGCTACGACAGCAATTAGAGTCTTCGCCCCTTGGCCAGAGCCTATTGGAAGCCGCTCGCCACGGTAAGTTATTTTGCAAATCAGGCCCAGTTTCATTTAGAACTGGGGGATCAATCCTGGCGAGTGCTGAGGCGAGATTTAGAAAGCCGGATTTTGGTGCCTTACATTCAGCGGATTAATCAGCACCTGAATGCCCTCCTGAGCGAGACGGGCCTGTCTTCCCAGAGCATTCATCAGGTGATTTGCACCGGCGGCAATGCCTCGTTTGACACCATTGCCCGTTGGCTCCGGCAAAAGTTTCCCAACGCCACCATCATTCAAGATACCTACCCGAGCAATCGCCCCCCCAGTTGCAGCCGGGTGGCCTATGGTTTGGTGAATCTATGCCGTTATCCTCAAGTCTTGGACGGGCCACGTCACCAGTACAGTGACTATTTCTTGCTGCAAGAACTTCTGCGGGTGATGCCCGATCAGCCCATGCCGGTGCAGGGGATCATGCATTTGCTTGATCAGCAGGGCGTCAATACCGAGGTCTGCAATCAGCGGGTTTTAGCGCTTTTAGAAGGTCACTTGCCCCCTGGATTAGTCCCAGACATGGCGGGGCGATCGCACCTTAGCCCTGCCAGTTTAGCCAGTGAACCTTACCAGGCCCTGACAACAGACGTGCTGTTTAAGCGGCAATCGGGTCAAATTTATGCCCCTAATATTGACGCTTGCCGACGCATGTCAGCACATCTGCAGACGTTAATGGCTGGCAAGCAGCAGTCCCTAGCAGAACCGCTCTTAGCGCAGTTAGTCACCGTCTAGGTTCTCTAGCGCATCAGCGATGGCAAGTAGGTCACGAGGGGCGGAAAGCTGATCATCAACACCAGCACCGCCAACGGTACCGCCCCCCTAATGGTTCCGCAATCTCGGTTAGACCCGCCCCAACTGCACTCGGGACGCCGTCCTCAAGATTTGCCCTGCCAAAATCGCCGCCCCAAAGCCGTTATCGATATTGACCACCCCAATCCCCGCTGCGCAGGAGTTGAGCATGGTCAGCAGCGGGGCGATCCCACCGAAGCTGGCCCCGTAGCCGATGCTGGTGGGCACCGCCACCACCGGGCAGTCCGCCAAACCGGCCACCACACTGGGCAGCGCCCCTTCCATCCCCGCCACCACCACTAAGACATCTGCCTGATCGATCACCTCCCGATGGTTCAGCAGGCGATGCAAACCCGCTACCCCTACATCCCAGAGGCGGAGCACCTGAAAGCCCGAGAGTTCTGCGGTGACCGCTGCCTCTTCGGCCACGGGTAAATCCGCTGTACCCGCCGTGAGAATGCCGATTGTGCCGGGATGTTTAGGCAGGGTGTGAGGCATTGGCATCGCGCAAATGCGGGCGGTTTTGTAATAGTGCAGATTCGGTAGCGCCACCCGCAGGTGACCATATACAGCCGGTTCAATCCGGGTGGCCATGATCACAGCGGTGCCCATGGGAGCCGCTTGCAGAGTTTTGATAATCTGCACGATCTGGTCAACGGTTTTGCCCGGTCCCCAGATCACTTCGGGAAAACCGGTGCGAAGGGCGCGGTGATGATCCACCTTGGCAAAATCGTCCACCGGCTCAAAGGCCAGGTAACGCAACTTTTGCAAGGCGATCTCAGGGCTCACCTCTCCCTGGGAAACCGCTGCTAATAAACCTTTGAGGGCCTCGGGTGGGGTCACGAAAAATCCTGAATGGGGTCGCTGTCTAGGCTATCGTTTTTGCCTGGGCTGTGCTGGCAGGAATCGGCTGGCGGTCATGTTTCCTGATTTTTTCAGGCAGACAGAACCGGCTGGCTGGCCTAGGCTTCCCAAAGGTGGAAGGTTGACAGACTGTGAACCTATCGCCGCGTTAACGGGCATCTCCCTGATAATGTGACCGATGCTGACTGGAGGTAGACGCGAGTGGATAGTGCAGGAGTCGCGATCGCAGAAACGCTCATCAAGATTGTCCGGGGGTATTTATTTGCTGGGCTGGTCTTTTCGGTACCCTTCGTGATCTTTGGCATCCAGCGGGTGGATCCAGCGGTAAAGGGGTGGAATGTGCTGTTTCGGGGGTTGATTTTGCCCGGTCTTTGCGTCTTTTGGCCGTTGTTTGCGGTCCGCTTGGTGCGCGGTAAGCGCCACCCGGTCGAGCGCACCGCCCACCGCTTAGCCGCCCAACCAGCATCCAACCCATGAGAAGCCCCCAATGATTTTATCCAGACGCCAAGTCCATTTCTATGGCTTTGTCGGGTTAGGGGTGCTCCTGCCCATTGTTTTCATTGCGGGGCTAGCCCTGCGGCCTAACTACGATCTACAAAGCACCGATGGGGCCACGGACCTGTTTGCCCAGGCTGGGTTTGCCACGGGGGATGGGGGGGAGGCGATCGCCGCGACAGCTTTACCGTGGCCCGTGTCCCCATTGCCGCCGAGACCCTGCGCCTCACTGATGGCTCACTCGTACTCGACCTCACCCCCCAAAAGCCCGTCCCAGCAGCAGATGTGCTGGTGTATTGGGATGCCGGTAGCGCAACCCCCGAAGCCTTGGGCGAAGCAGCAGTGCTCCTCGGCAGTTTAGCCGGTGACGCCCGACGACGGTTTCCGATTCCAGCGGCGCTACAAGGGCAAAGTGGTCAACTGGTGTTCTACAGCCAAGCCCAGGCCCAGGTGATTACCGCTGTGCCATTCGCTGCCGAGATGACCCAGTAGCAGGCCCTCTGTCTGTTTGCTGCATGATTTGCATGAAATATTTGGACCGAATCGCCCGTTGGCTGAGCGGAGTCGAAGCCAACGGTGCTGGTCAGACCTAAACCTTCCCTAAACTTTTTAACCCGAGTGGATTAACACCATGAGTGTTGGCTATAAATCAATCCAGTGGAACCGGCAAAAGCTGATCTACGACCTCATTTTGTGGGCCTCCGTGGCCGCCTACATCGCCCTCTTTATGGCGGTCACCAAAAGCATCGGCAGCAATCTCGATCTTCGCGGTGTGCAGATTCGAGCCTATGGCTCCGCCGCTTTTTTGCTGCTCCATGTGATCCTGTCCATTGGTCCCCTGAGTCGCCTCAGTCCGAAATTCCATCCCCTCCTGTTCAATCGGCGGCACATGGGGGTGACGATGTTTTTCTTAGCCCTGATCCATGTGGTGGGGCTGGATCTACCGGTGTTGCCCCTCAAGGCCACCGGTGCCCTCACCTGGTATCACGACTTTGGTAACCTCGACCCTTTGGTGAGCCTGTTTGTGGGCAACAGTCACTACGGCGATTTCATCCAGTTTCCCTTTGAAATTCTCGGCGTCGGTGCCCTCGCCATTCTGTTTGTGATGGCCGCCACCAGCCACGACTTTTGGCTGGTCAATCTCACCGCCCCAATTTGGAAAGCCCTGCACATGGGGGTTTACGTGGCCTATGGCCTCCTAGTGGGCCATGTGGTGTTGGGGGCGCTGCAAAGCAACCGCCACCCTGCCATGGCGGTTGCGGTTGGGGTGGGTCTGGTGTGGATTGTGGGTTTGCATTTGCTGGCCGGGAGTCGCGAAATCAAGCGAGACAAAGCCACCCTTTCCCCCAGTGACGATGGATTTGTAGATGTTGGTACCGTGGCTGAAATTCCCGACAACCGCGCCAAGGTGGTCACCATTAGCGGTGAACGGGTGGCGGTCTTTAAGTACGATGGCAAGATTTCGGCAGTCTCGAATGTCTGCCAACACCAAAATGGCCCCCTCGGGGAAGGCAAGGTGATCGATGGGTGCATTACCTGTCCTTGGCACGGCTATCAATATTTGCCCGACTGCGGTGCATCTCCCCCACCCTTTAGCGAGCGCATCCCCACCTTTGATGTGCGCTTAGCGGGCGACCGCATTTTTGTCCGGGCCATTCCCCATGCCCCTGGCACCCCTGTTGAACCCGCCATCATTTGACTTCGCCGTCATTTGACTCCGCCGGAACTGACCTACGCCCTTGCAGAGACTTCCCATGAGCCATCCCCTAACGACGAGTTTTACGTCAATTACAGCAAGATGCCCGCCAGCTACCGCTGGTTCTTGTTCAAGGTCATTCCTCTCCTGGTGATCGGTGTGGTGGCCTTTGCTTGGCTGTTACCGGGTATCCATAACCAATTCAACTCAGGCAAATTCCAGGCCCAAAGCTTCGACGGGTTTCTGGTGGGCGAGCCGATCCCCCACATCATTGTGCCGAGACCGGGCAACACCCAAGCAGGTCCCGCCTTCTCGCGCTATTTCCTTTCTGCCACCAATAAGGCTGGCCCTTCTCAAAGGATTCTGGATCAGGCCGGTCAGTGGGTGACGCTCAAAGGCGTCTTGGTCTCTCGCAGTAACTTGTCCATGGTGGCCGTCCAGTCTGCCGAACCCATTGACCCACCGGCTGGTGTAGCAGAAGTCAGGCCCGATCAGGGCAACGCTTTGGGCAGCTATACCTTGGAAGGGGAAATCCTGGATGGCAAATGCTATCCCGGCATCATGAAACCCGGCCACACCAAGACCCACCGCGCCTGCGCCATCCGCTGTATTAGCGGTGGGGTGCCCCCAGTTTTTCGCGTGCAGAATGACGGTGATGTCATGTACTTCCTGCTGGCAGACTCAGCCGGTCAAGCGGTCAACGATCGCGTCCTGGACTGGGTCGCTGATTCGATTCGGATTACGGGGGAGGTCACCCAGTATGACGACATGTATGTGTTGCAGGCGGACCCAGCAACCTACGAGCGGCTAGGATAGTTCCCCCCGTTGCCCAGCGCTAAGGGATCTGCAATCAAAAAAAACCCCCAGCACAAAAGTTTCTGGGGTAGGGGCGCAAGGCGTTGCGCCCTGGGAAAGCGGTAAGCTATTTACCCGCTTGTCCCTAAGCCAGGGAGCAACGGGGCAAATTCAAGGCGTGTCTTGGAGCCGAGGATTGTTGCTATTTGTAAATAATCTCCGATTTTGCATAAGCTAGGGGCCGCCAGCGGTAGTTCCTATTGTGTGCAACGTTTAGGTGATCTTGATCATGGGCTCTACTCAGCTACTTCCGCTGCTAACCAATACGTCATCCACAACCTTAACGGTCTGGCTATACTGCCAAGCTCGATCGAATCAGCCTCTACAAGAACGGGTTGCCCAGGGTTGGCAGCAATTTGACCAAGGCGACATAGTGGCGGCGATCGCTTGCTTTCAGGCGGTACTGGGCCGTGCTCAGGCCTTAGGGGATAACCATTTTGCCGACATTGCCCGCAATAGCCTCCGGTTTGTTGAGCAAGCCCTAGTTGATTTAGACGATGACTTAGCGGTCACCGCCTTACCCAACCACGATCGACGCGACGGCGATCCGGTAACGTCCCAGCCGGGGCAAACTGGGCTAGCCCATTTATCTGCAGCCCAGGCGGCCCTGCAAACCGCTTGCTTTGCGGCGGCTTTGCAACATCTAGACCAAGCCCTGCATCAATTCACCCGTCAGGCCAATCTCACTGGCGTGGGCCAAACCCTATCGGCCATGGCCACGGTGCATTTAGCCACCGCCGATTACAGCCGGTCCTTAACCTACGGCCAAGCGGCGATCGCGGTTTTAGAAGACTGTGATGCACAGCCAAATTTGGCCCAAACGCTCCAGACCTTAGGGCTAGCCAATGTTTATCTGGGCAACTTGGCCGCCGCCCAAACCCAGCTAGAGCAGGCCGCGACGCTTTACCACCATCTGGGTGATACCAGGGCTGAGGGCATCTTGCTCAAGCAGCTTGGGCAAGTCTATCGTCAGCAAAAAGCCTTTATGTTTGCCTTAGCCGCCTACGAAGCAGCGCTCGATTGCTGTTTAGATTTGCCCGCTACCAGCCAAGATTTGACAGCAGCGGTGCTGCATCACACCGGGCAATTATACGAAGATATGGGGCATAACGACTTTGCGATCGCCCCCTATCGAGATGCCCTAGAGACCTATCGCAAACTGGGGGATTTTGCTAAGGCAACCCTACTGTTACAGCACTTAGGTCGTCTTTATGAGGGCCAAGGGCAATATGCTATGGCCGTCGAATGCTACCACCAACTCCAGCAACTGCCTACGGCCCAGGATAACGCTGAGCTAGCCCCATAAGGATCGAAGGTCCATGCTAAAAACCGGCCTATGACCCTAAAGCCATGGACCGGTTTAATTTCAGACCTAACGGCTGAATAAACGCTGCTGAACGGGCGTTATAGAGACAGCAAAGCAGGGGTTTGGGCGAGCAGGAAGGCAAAGAATGCACCGCCACAGCCGCCAATAAAGAAGCCGGTAGCAAATTCACTCCACCCTTCAGGGGTGCCAAACTCTTTGGGGGGCTCAGGGGTCGTGATGGTGGCGATCGCATCGCCTTTACGGACTGAGCCGTGCAGAGATAGGGCAACGGTTAAAATCGTCACCAGCGCGATGGCACCAGCGACGCCTGCCTCAGAAGCAATACTGGTGGACCGCAGGGGGCCTAGCAGGGCTAAAGGACCATAAATGAAATAGCCATGGGCCATGCCAATTTCGAGTCCCCGACGTTGCGCCGACAGGTTCGCCCGGTATGCAGGAAGATTACGGATAAATGCCGTTGAGAAGCCTGAAGAGTTCAACGGTGTTGCTAAGTTCCCGACTTGGGGATCAATTGCAGACTGAACCATATTTTATAAAGACCTTGGCTAGCTAACAACAAAGACTAAGGGCTAGAAAGTAGATTAGGACTAAATGAACACCCCTTAGGACTTTGTTAAAAAAATTGACAATCGGCTAAGGTGGCTGAGCTTAGTAGTATTCTGAGCTTCATGGTGTAGACATTTCATTAGGTACCTCGAAACTATGCTAGGTGATTATGCAGCTTCTTTCCTACCTGTGGCGCTAGTGCCGATCCTTGCAGTTTCAGCATTTGCTGTAATGGGCCTGCTCTTTATCTACATTGAGAGCGACGCTTAAGCCTGATTGGGTTACGAGGATCTCGTTTACCTTGATTTGCGCTGTAGTGTAGGTTTTAGGCAGGTGTCACTGTTAGGCTAATCAGGTCTAAAACAGGAGTGATATCTGCCTTTTTATATGCCCAAGAATTTTGCCCAAGCAGTGATTTATCACATCAAAAATAAATCACTCGATTGCCAATCCTAGGGGCACCACAAGTTTAGACAAGACCCAGCAAACAAAGGCTTTGGCACTTTATCCAAGACAAAAATCCACACCCCATACAGAAATAGATTTTTTCCTCATTTTTCTTTACGGCGACGATTGATCGAAGCTTGTTTTTGGGCAAAAGCTCATTGGGATGCTGACTTTGCCGCCTCTCCTAAGCATTTCCTTGCCTGGTGAGACCCGCTCCCCTAAAGCTGCTCAAGCGACCAGGGATTAACCCAGGTCCCAGGAAAATGCCTTCGCCTTCTCTGGTTTGTCGGCCAAAAATGTCGTAAACATTAAAAACTAAAGGGTTACTGACCAAAGCACACTACAGTTGATTGTGTTTCGATTGATACAGTTTCCTCGAAAAGCGGGGCGTGAGGCACCGGTCTTGATTGAGCTGCTGGATCTTTGACTGATGGCAATTCCCGTACAACCACGGATGTCATTCAGCTCTGATGGCGATTCACTGCTAGCTATTTAGGCTGATATACGGGTGATCTAGTTTAGCCAGTTAAGGGCTTTTAGATTCTCCCTCGGGCAGATAGCCTGCTGTTGACATATCTAAGTTGACTTAAAATGTTGGGATGTTAAAAACTGTAAACCTAGAAATTTGTCATCCTGAATGAGCGCTGAAACCTACCTCAACCATCCCAACTTTGGCATGCTCTTCAGGATTTGCATGGTTGATGATTACCGTGAGCTATTTGCGACCCTATATGCTCAGCGCCTCTTCTTTGTGGTGAACGCTGATAAGCGTAAGGGATTAGTTTTTGACCCAATTGGTCGCAGCGACGCGCGTCTGATGCTCGAAAATCGGATGCGCTTACAGCGACGGATTGGCTCGTCCGATGAGTATGATCGTCTCCAGTTGCTTTATAAGCAAACCTTTCAATGACGGTGTTGCCCGTTAAACCCTGGCCACATCCAAACCTTTAGTTCGGCCTATTGTAAAAATTCAAGTTCTCAAGTTGGATGTGGTTTAATATCGCTGACCGAATTAATGCTGTCAGACGTACTTTGCCGGAGGCGGTTCGTCTGATCGCAGTCAGTAAGAAGATGCCGAGTCAGGCCATTCGTCTGGCTTACGGTGCTGGGGTGCGTGATTTTGGTGAGAGCCAAGTCCAAGAGGCGATCGCTAAGCAAGCCCAACTCGAAGACTTGACCGACATCACTTGGCACCTGATTGGACATTTGCAGGGGAATAAGGCCCGCAAGGCGGTGAATCATTTTCAATGGATTCACTCAGTGGACAGTCTGAAGTTGGCGGAACGCCTCGATCACTACGCGGCTGAGGCAGAATGTCAGCCCCAATGCTGCCTACAGGTTAAACTCATGCCTGACCCCAATAAGTCTGGCTTTTCCGTGGCCGAGCTTTGGGAAGCCCTACCCCATCTCAGTCCGCTCCGCCATCTAAAAATCTGTGGGCTAATGGTGATCCCGCCGTTTGGGTTGTCAGCACCGATGAGTCAATCGGTATTTGAGCAAGCCCGAGCCCTTACCGATCAAATCAACGATCGCGCCTTTGCCAACATTAAGCTGACCGAGCTTTCGATGGGCATGTCTGGAGATTACGCCTGGCGATCGCGGCGGGGGCAACCATGGTTCGCTTGGGGACAATCTTGTTTGGCAATCGTGAACCGATTCCCCCTTCTGATCACTCCTGAGACTGTTAGTATTACCAGCGCAGATCGATGGATGGAGCGGATAGATCAGAAAATCTGATCGAACATCCGTCATTGTGATCATGACAATCCCCCAAAGACTTATGCTTAGAGGGTTTCCGAATTTTTTAACTAATTATGAATAGCTGTTTTTCCCGGAATATTTCATGTATACTGTGGACTCAAATTCCAAGAAGTGAACTACATTATAGGCAGTTTGGTCAAGATGCCACTTTCGGAATGGGTTCTCACTCATTTAGTAAAGCCCATCGCAATCAAATCCTTGTCTAGGGAAGTTCATTCCTCAGTCTTTGAATTAGACTGATTGTCGTTTGGCATTTTGACATCATTTATTCCCTCCACCCAGGGATCATTACCCTGCTGTGTAGGTTGTACTGGAGTGTAAGTTGTGAGCAATCTGTTTAATAAGTTACGGGACTTTGTTGGCCTCAATGACCCGGCTGACTATGAGTACGAGTATGACGAGATTGACGGGGAAGAGTATCAAAACCTCTATCAACAACAAGAGGAAGCGGCTCCTCCGGTGGCGGCTCCGCAGCCCGAAGAGCCCCGTGCTCGTCGCCGTGTTCGTGACCGGATGATACCTAATGAAACTGGACTGACTGCTATGGGAAGCAATGTGATTGGTATGCCTGGATCGATTGGTGGGGCCTCCGAAGTTGTCGTGATGGAACCGCGTTCTTTTGAAGAAATGCCCCAAGCCATTCAGGCTTTGCGGGAGCGGAAATCAGTGGTTTTGAACTTGACCACGATGGACCCCGATCAAGCCCAGCGCGCTGTGGATTTTGTGGCTGGCGGCACCTATGCGATTGACGGCCATCAAGAGCGGATTGGAGAAAGCATCTTCCTGTTCACCCCGAATTGTGTACAGGTCAGTACCCCCACTGACATTGAGGAAGAGCTGCCCATGGCTCCGCCGATGCCCATGAGCGATCCCCGTCAAGCGCCCCCTGCTCCTGCTTGGGCGACGGATCAAGCGGTACGGATGGCGTAACACCCTCGCCTCTGAGGAATGCTAGGCACTGGAGGGCTTGCTTTGACGAGCTAGCTCTTAGTGCGGTCTAGAGTTAAGGATGTTCACAACTTGCCAAAAACGCTAGGGGTCATCGGAGGCGGTGTAATGGGCGAAGCGCTCATTGCCCGCCTCTTATCCTATGGAATTTATGCTGCCGGTGAGATTAGTGTCGGGGAGCCCAGTGAGGCGCGCCGACAATTTTTGGCGGCAACCTATGGTGTGGTCACCACCGATCGCAATGCTGAGGTAATCGATGGGGCTGATGTCCTGGTGATGGCGGTGAAGCCTCAAATATTTTCTGTTGTTGGCCAAGATCTGCAAAATTATGCTTCTAAACCGCCGCTCCTGATCTCCATCATGGCGGGGGTGACCTTGGCCCAACTGGAAGCAGCGGCACCCAAATGGCCAGTGGTGCGGGCAATGCCCAATACCCCCGCCACGGTCGGGGCGGGGATGACCGCAATCGCTCTGGGCAACCATACCGAGGCCCAGCACTGCCAATGGGCCGAGGCGATCTTTGGGGCAGTGGGTGCCGTGGTGACGGTGCCAGAACACCTGATGGATGCGGTAACGGGACTGTCAGGGTCTGGTCCTGGCTATATCGCCGTGGTGATTGAAGCTTTGGCCGATGGGGGGGTGGCGGCGGGTCTCCCCCGAGCAACAGCGCTGCAATTAGCGATTCAAACGGTGAAAGGGACAGCAGAGCTGCTGCAAACTGAAGGGATGCACCCCGGTGTGCTCAAAGATCGGGTCACCAGCCCAGGGGGCACAACCATTACCGGCATTGCTGAGCTAGAGGCGGCTGGGGTTCGATCAGCTTTTATCGAAGCGGTGCGGGCGGCCAGTGAGCGATCGCGGCAACTGGGCAGCTAAATCCAGCACATTAAACTGGGCCTTAAACAAGGACTAAACAACCATGGATCTGACTCGATTATTGGTTCAAGTACTGATTGCCTTAGTTTGTGCAGGGCTCGCCACGTTGTTGTTGCCCCGCAAAATTCCTGGCAAGATTTTTGGATTATTGATTATTGGCTTGGCGGGAGTTTGGCTGGGGGAATGGGTCCTGAAGTATGCCAAAACCACCTACGGATTTTCCCTGGATGTACTGGAATGGTCCGTTCAAGGGGTGCCCATTTTGCCGGCGGTGATTGGCTCCACGATTATTTTGTACACGGTGACGGCGTTTCTGTCTTGGGGCAAGTACGGTAGTTAACCTGAGGGCGAGATCAGGAGCTTGGCGGCTCCCGCCTAGCGGCCCAGTTGGGGCTCAGTCCCGGCCAGCAAGCGCTCAATATTGCTGCGGTGGCGCAGAATCACATACAGGCTACCGGCGATCGCCATCAAGATATAGGGCAACGGCTGCTGCAAAATCACCATCATGATGACAGCAGCGATCGCCGCCATGATCGACCCCAGCGACACAATCCGAAATAAGGCCAGAACGCCCAAGAAAACCCCAGCGACCGTTAAGCCCACCGGCCAAGCCATGGCGAGCAAAACCCCTAAACCGGTGGCAGCAGATTTACCGCCGGTCCAATTCAGCCAAATAGAGCGACTATGACCCATAATCGCCGCCAAGCCCGCCAACATGAGCCACCAGGCCGCTGCGGACGCATACCCGTCTGCGCTGACGAGTGGCATTAGGGTTTGCATGAGGACTACAGCAGCGACGCCCTTGAGCAGATCCACCAGCAGGACAAAACTGCCGGCTGGCTTGCCGACCACCCGAAAGACATTGGTCGCCCCTGTATTGCCGGAGCCATGTTCGCGAATATCAATCCCTTTAACGGCTTTAGCGACTAAGTATCCTGTTGGGAGAGCCCCTAGCAAGTACGCGAGTGCGAGTAGCCCCAGTCCGCCCATGCCAACACCTCCCACAGTGGTCTTCTCAAAAATATTTCCAGCAACCTCTAGTGTAGAGGGAGATGTCGCCGCTTAATTTCCACTGCATCCTGTGTCCTTTATTGCCCGCTGCTGCCATGGCTTGGTTTGTCAAAATTGAAACCGGTATTGTCGATAAAGCCACCTTTGATCACCATGTCCCCGCCCATGTCGCTTATGTCAAAACCCTGATTGCTCAGGGGCATCAGGCCCGTACCGGCTACTGGGCTGGGTATGGGGGTGGTATGTTGTTGTTCCAAGCCGTCTCCCGGCAAGCGGCGGAAGCCATTGTGCAGGCTGATCCCCTGGTGAAAAACGGTTGTGTGGAGTACCAGCTCCATGAATGGCGGATTGTACTGGAGTAAGGATGATGGCAGATACTTCTGATGACGGTTACAAGCTGGTCAGCGATAATCGCCAAGCCCGCCATCAATATGCAATTCTAGAGACTTTTGAAGCTGGGATTGAACTCAAAGGCACCGAGGTAAAGTCGATTCGGGCGGGCAATGTGAATCTGCGGGATGGCTACGCCTTGATTCGCGACGCCCAGATTTGGCTGCACAATGTCCATATTGCGCCCCACAGCACCACAATTCAGGCTTATAACCACGAGGCCCGCCGGACCCGGCGGTTGCTGTTACATCGACGTGAAATCAGCAAGCTGATTGGCAAGGTAGAGCAGCAGGGGCTGACCTTGGTACCACTAAAGATGTATTTAAAACGGGGCTGGGTGAAGATCGTCCTCGCTTTAGCTAAAGGTAAAAAGCTCCATGACAAGCGGGAAACGCTGAAAAATAAGCAGGTTAAACGGGAGATCGATCGCGCCCTCAAGGGTCGAGATTGAGATGTGCTTCGGCAGGGGTGGCGTCCCATTGCTAAGGCAGGAAAAACGCATGTTTGTTAACCTCAATCTGACCATACCTCTGGTGTGTCAAGAAATGCACTGTAGGTAGCCCGGGTTATACCGCTGTGATTTTGCTAAAAGATGAGACGCATTGACTGACGGTGGTGTGATGTCAACCACATCCAACGTGAAAACTTGAGTTTTTACAGTAGGGCGAACTAAGGATTTGGATGGGCCGAGGGTTTAGAGGGCAGCGGGCACCCCTTGCATAGGGCTTCGGTATCGTTAGAAACCTCGGCGGGTAACCTAAAGCGTAGAGGATCCCCTCAGGGTGTTGATTCGTCAGCCAGACTTCATTTCAGGAGCAATACCATGGCCAATAGCGGCAATCCGGCGCAGCCAATTTCCAAGGCAGAATTAGACGACCTCGATAAGCTCAAGGCGTTAATTGAGCAGGCCATTTCTGATGGCATTTTGACTGCCGCTGAAAAGCGGAGCCTAGAAGCCGCAATTTTCGCCGATGGTAAGGTTTCTCCCGAAGAGCTGGAATTGATGCAAGCCCTGGTATGGGATAAGCTCTCTAGCGGTGAACTCAAAATGGACTGGAGCGTTTAAACCCTTGGCAACAAAGCGAAGGATCACCCCCAGTTCAGCGGAGGCCGTCTGCCACCATCCGGATCAACTGGGTGAGAGCGGCCAAATGCTGCTGGCATGGGTCTGGGGTTGGTGAGCCAGTCTAGGCCAGACGTACAATGATCAGCAGTCATTTAGATCAATCATCGTTCATCGCCAACGGCGAATGGAGGTAAACCGATGCCCTTAGAAGTTGGCGACATGGCCCCTGACTTTGATCTGCCAGATGCCGAAGGCAACCGCGTTAAGCTGGCGGACTTCAAAGGCAAGCGGGTGGTGCTGTATTTTTACCCCCGCGATAATACCCCTGGCTGTACAAAAGAAGCCTGTGGCTTTCGTGATGCTTACGCGGACTACCAAGACAAAGCGGTGGTGGTATTAGGGGTTAGTGCAGACGATGCCAAGGCCCATACTAAGTTTGTCACTAAGCACAACTTACCCTTTCCACTCTTGGTGGACGAAGGGGGCAAAGTGGCGGCGCAGTATGGCAGCTATGGTCTTAAAAAATTTATGGGCAAAGAGTTTATGGGGGTGTTTCGCCACACCTTTATGATCGGACCGGACGGTACCCTCGAAAAAATTTACCGCAAGGTCAAACCTGAGCCCCATGCCCAAGATGTTTTGGGCGATCTTGTCGAACTCGCTGCCCCCTAGGTTGAATGTTGAATTATGACCGGTATTTGGCGTCCCATTCGGGTGTTGCTAGGTTTGCTACTGCGCCGCCCGATTCTAGGTACCAGCGTCATTCCAATCTTGCCCAATGGGCTGATTGTACTAGCCCGACGGCGGGATACCCAGCTCTGGAGTTTGCCAGGGGGAATTGTTGACTGGGGAGAAGATATTGCCACGGCAGCCACCCGTGAATTGTATGAAGAGACGGGCCTAACCGTGCTGAAGATGGGGCGCTTAGTAGGGGTATACTCGGCAGTCTATCGTGATCCCCGCTTTCACTCTGTCTGTGTCGCCCTCGAAGCTTTCGTTGACGGCACACCAAACGTGGCTGATGCGGCTGAGATCATTGAGGTCGCAGCTTTTGAGCGCGATCGCGTCTTGGCCTTACCCCTCTCCCATGACCATACCCAGCATTTGCAGGCCTACCTTGCCAATGCCACCGTCTTGTCATGAAGCTGGCCATGCAGGGAGAAGGGTTGTCTGGACAGGATTTTCAGTAACAGGACAGCTTTCGGTCAATAGGATGTCACTACCGCTCCGGAACGGACGTATCAGACTCAGCCAAGGGTCAATCTTTTGGCGGGAGGTGGGGCATGGCCCCATCCTGGTGTTTTTACATGGGAACTGGGCTGATGGCAGTCAGTGGATACCACTGATCACCCAACTCAGCCATCGATTTCATTGTGTCGCCCCTGATTTGCTGGGGTTTGGAGAATCGAGTCGGTTACCCCCTAAGCAGTATTCCATTGCCCTCCAGTCCGAGAGCCTAGGCGAGTATCTGGCGAGTATCCGGAGTCGCTCGATTGTGCTGGTGGCAGAGGGGGTGGGTGCTTGGGTGGCTACCCACTATGCCCAGATGCACCCTACGCAGGTGCAGGGGTTAATTGTCATGGCCCCAGAGGGGGTAACGTCCCCGTCATTAGGCGATCGCTGGGCCAAAACCCGTTGGCTGGCGAAGCAGTGGTCTCTGGGTGCTATGGGGTTGGCCTTGATAGGACCACTGATGACGGTTGTAGGCCGTCGTCAGTGGTTGCACCGGATGTGGCAGCGACGACGGCAACTGCGGCAGTATGAGGCCACCTGTAGACTGCTATTTTTGCGGCGACGGCAGGATCTACAAGCGGAGCGACTAGAGCGATTGTTACCCGAGTTACGGGTACCCGTGCAAGTATTGCAGCCGCAACCCGCTAGCGCCACCACCCAAGCTCTGAACCGAGCCTACAGCGACTGCTTGCAGCATCAAGCGCTGAGACCGATCCCTGTCGCTGAATCAGCAATATGGGCGTCAGCAGCCGAGATTGAGCCTGTGCTGCAAAGGGTTTACCGCTGCGGCCAGGAAGCCTCCGGCACGCTTAAAGGCTGAGAGGCTTGATCTTTAGACCTGTTGACATGGCGCATACCGCCAGCCCTGCCCCATGAGCTATACCCGATGGCGCTTCGCAGCAGCGTTCAAGCACTAAGGGCGACTAGCGATCGCTGGCGTTGGCCCACCAAAGGACTCGTGGCTTCTTGTAGAGGACGTTGGCGTTGGATCTGGTCATGGACATTCACTTGATAAACCTGATGGTTATCCAGGTCGAGTCCGGTGAGCCAGCCACTTCTGGGGTGATAAGCCCCCGTATCAATGTTGAGCCAACCCGGACCACTCACGAGTTGACCAGGAGCCGTTTCAGGGAAGGTAAACGTAATAGTGTGACCAGTAATGATCAGTTTATCGGTGAAATAAGGGTCAGGATTATTGTGAAATTCGTCGCGAATCCAGCACAATTCATCGGCGGTTTGGGCGTTTAAATTCAGCCGGGGATCAAGACCGGCATGGACCAACCAGACATCACCCAAATCTAGGTATAAGGGCAACGCTTGGAGCCAAGCGAGGTGCTCATTCAGTAAATCGAGGCTGGCATAGCTGCTTAAGGTGGATTGCCCGCCACTATAAAGCCAAGCCCTGAGGGCTTTTGCGTTGACTCGCCCTTCCCCAAAAGCCTCCAGCAAAAGCTGCTCATGGTTACCCAGGACACAGCCATAGCCATGACTGCGGACGTACTCCACAACTTGGGCACTCTGAACGCCCCGATCAATTAAGTCGCCCGCAAAATAAAGTTGGTCCTCTTGGGCCGGATCAATCATTTCCAAAAGCTGCATTAATCCGTCGTAGTGGCCGTGGACATCTCCGATAAAAATACGACGGGGCATAACGCTACCAAACTTAGGAGGAAATAATGCAGTCACGATTGACAACAACTTTGATCGGCTGTTTTCGGAATGAGGCCCATCATTAATTGCTTCTACTTAACCCTAACAAAGCTGTGTAATCCGTTCATCGGTTATTCATGAAGAGTTGACCGGTCTTATTTGAAGAGTCTATTAAGTGGTCAACTGCGACGATCGCGCTGAAGGTCATAGATGGCTTTTTCGACGCACCAGCGCCGCGATCGCTCCGGGTTATTAAAGGCAATCCGTTCAATCAGTCGTTCTGATAAACCGCGATCGCGGGTCAGTCGATGGAGCTCATTCATCAACCGGGGCGGGACCCGCTGGGGGCGATTAGTCCCCCCGCCCGTCTCTTTAAAGAACCGTATTGACCGGCGGCGCTGCCGCCGACTCATTTGCCACAACACAACGGCCAAAACGGCGACAGCTAAAAGGATGGGGGCCATAGCCGCTTACTCCTCAGTCTTGACATCACCTTGAGTATTTTGGGAGATCACCCCCTGCTGGTCTTCCAAATTCTGGTCTCCCAAGCTACTGTCCCCCAAATTCTTGCCTCCCAGACGCTTGCCTCCCAGACTTGTGGATTCTCTGCTGGGTACTGGGTCATAGCCCCCTGGATGCAAGGGGTGACAGCGACCAATTCGCCGCAACGCTAACCAGCCCCCCCGCACCGGACCAAACCGGTCAACCGCCTCCAGCGCATATTGGGAGCAAGAGGGTTGGAAACGACAGGTCGGGGGAAATAAAGGTGACACCAGTAGCCGGTAGCCCCGAATCAGTCCCAGTAATAGGTACTTCACAGATCTCCAAAGCGGCATTTATGGTCGGTTAAGGCTCAATCCTAGCTTGGTCGTCCGCATCAGTTACCCGAAACTCCACCCGGAATATCTCCCAGCGCCTTGAGGGTTAGGATTAATGCGTAACATTTGTTAAGGTTGCTCCCAGAGGCAGGATGATTTTATATTGACTTTTGCAGTCCATCTGTCCGATCGCTGTCAAGATTCTTCCCTTCAAGGGCTGCCGCCATGTTGCGTCTAGAAAATATCAGCAAAATCTACCCCACTGGTGAAGTCCTCAAAGCCATCAACTGGGAGGTCAAGCCGGGGGATCGTATTGGTTTGGTTGGGGTGAATGGGGCCGGAAAATCGACCCAACTCAAGATCATTCGCGGTGAAATTGAGCCCACGACCGGCACCATTATTCGACCCGCCAGCCTCCGGATGGGGTACTTGAATCAAGAATTTGACGTCGATACAGAGCGTACGGTGCGCGATGAGTTTTGGACCGTCTTCCATGAAGCCAATGCAGTTCATGAAATTCTGACCGAGCTCCCCCACCGCATGGAGAGGGCATCGCCGGCAGAACTCGACACCCTGATTCGTGAGCTGGATCGCCAACAGCGGCAATTCGAGGCCCTAGACGGCTACAGCTTAGAGGCCCGCATTGAGAAAATCTTGCCCGAGATGGGATTTGAGACCAGAGACGGCGATCGCTCCGTCAGCGAGTTTAGTGGCGGCTGGCAGATGCGCATGGGCCTCGGTAAGGTGCTCTTGCAAGACCCCGATATCTTGCTGCTCGATGAGCCCACCAACCACTTGGACCTCGAAACCATTGAGTGGTTAGAAAACTATCTGCGCAAACTCACCACCCCCATGGTGATTATTTCCCATGATCGCGCCTTCCTAGATCGGTTATGCAATCAGATTGTAGAAACTGAGCGGGGCCTCTCCACCACCTACCTAGGCAACTACAGCGCCTACCTCACTCAAAAGGAAGAGATCCGCGCCGCTCAGCTCAGCGCTTACGAGCGCCAGCAAAAGGAACTTGACCGGCAGCAAACCTTCGTGGATCGCTTTCGGGCCAGCGCCACCCGCAGTACCCAAGCCAAAAGTCGTGAAAAGCAACTGGAGAAGGTCGAGCGCATCGAAGCGCCCGATGCTCAGGTCAAAACCCTGCGGTTCAGCTTCCCGCCCGCGCCTCGGAGTGGGCAAGAGGTGGTTGCCATCAAGGACCTCACCCACTGCTATGATGAGAAGATTTTGTTCCTGGGGGCGGATTTGTTGATCGAGAGGGGCGATCGCATTGCCTTCCTCGGTCCCAACGGCTGCGGGAAATCCACCCTGCTGCGTCTGATCATGGGCCGCGAAGCCCCCACTGAGGGAACGGTAACCCTGGGGCAACACAACGTTCTGCCCCAGTACTTTGAGCAAAACCAAGCCGAAGCCCTAGACCTCGATCAAACCCCCCTAGAAACCCTCCAAGCCATTGTTCCCGACTGGAAAATAGAAGCCGTCCGCACCCTGCTCGGACAGTTTCTGTTTAGCGGCGATATGGTATTTAAATCCATCAGAGCCTTGAGCGGTGGCGAAAAAGCCCGTCTTGCCCTCGCCTGTATGTTGGCCCAACCCGCCAACCTCCTCATCCTCGACGAGCCCACCAACCACCTCGATATTCCCGCCAAAGAAACCCTCGAAGCCGCACTGCGTCAATATGAAGGCACCGTCTTACTGGTCTCCCACGATCGCTACTTCATCTCTCAAGTCGCCAACAAAATCGTCGAAGTCCGGGATGGCGAGATGCGGGTCTATCAGGGTGGGTATCAGTACTACTTAGATAAGTTAGAGGAAGAAAAGTTCAAGGCACACCAAGCTGCCCAAGCGGCAGCACAAGCCGCTAAGACAGCGGCCCGCCGTCAAAAGCAACGGGGAAAGCAAGACACGAAAAGTAACGCCCAAAAAATGGCTAAAGCTTAACGCACGATCAGCAAGCGTCTAAAATTTATGCAGCTTATATCCATAGACGAAATCAACCTTCCAGCAAGGATGCAATCCGTTATTCAACCCGCTTAAAGCTTAAAAACGGGTTGCGCTCACAGGGGCAACCTTGGTGGTATATTACGTGAATAGACTTTTGTTTATCCCTTGGTCAGTACTTTTGAAAAAGCGGTAGCCTAGCTAGATTCTGTTTGGATACAGGTCAAATATTTGATGTAAGTTTTCTCGAAAAGCTTTTGTCCCCAAGCAACCCTTTAATGCTTCAATTGTTTCTCGAAGTGGGCTTCGACGGTCCTTGTGATCTCAGTCTCTTCATCTAGCCTACCTGTTCTAGAGATAGGGCTGAGATTCCCTTTGAACAGTTAGGTTATCGTTATTCATTTTTATGATTGATAAAAAATACGTGATATGCCATCAAGCTTATGGTTATGGTCAAGAAATCTGCAAAGAAATGGGCTAGAACTGGAATGTTGACTACCCCATTTCCGCGAGCAGGGAAAATGTTAATGCATCAGTCGTCCTATTCCAGCAGGGAGCATTTTCAACCGCTCAATATGCGGCTCGGTGATCAGATTTGATGCAGTCAGATTCCTTAGTGCAAGGGTTGTGGCAGCTCTATCAGCTTTTGCCCCGTCGCCGTCAGCGCCAACTATGGGCGGTGGGCGGATTGATGGCTTTCACTGCCCTGAGTGAAATGGTAGCGTTGGGCTCAGCCTTGCCGTTTTTAGCCGCCCTTAGTAATGCCCCTGATTTACTGGTTCACCCTCGCTTGCAACCCCTGTGGTCATTGCTGGCCATTACCACAGTGCCCCAGTTAGTGGTGGTAGTGGGGATTGGCTTTGCTGGGGCGATTATCCTATCCAATGGGTTACGGCTACTGACCCTCCGCACCCAACAGTTTTTTGCGGCGGCAGTAGCTTCGGATCTGAGCCAAGAGGTCTATCGTCGCACCTTACTACAGCCCTACAGCTTCCATGTGCGCCATAACAGCAGCGATCTGATTGGCGGCATCACCCAGGATGTGGGCCAAGTCGGGAGTGCGGTGCTGCCCTATGCCCTGTTGCTGATGGTGAACGGGCTGGTGGTGGGGGCGATCGCCGCTACCCTGATTGCCATTGATCCTTTAATTACCCTTGGGGCGGCCTGTTTTCTAGGCATTGCCTATAGTGGGCTGTTGCGCATCAGCAAACGGAAGTTGTCGCGCAATAGTCGTTTGATTTCTGATCTTAGCCGCCTACTCATTAAGTCCCTGCAAGAGGGGCTCGGGGGCATTCGGGAGGTAATTCTGGATAGCAGCCAGGGGGTATTTGAACGGCGGTACCAAGCCGCCGATCGCCCCCTGCGTCGGGCAGTCGCTTCTAATACTTTTATTGGAATAGCCCCCCGTTACTTGATTGAGGCGGTGGCCATGAGCTTAATTGCCGCTTTGGCAACGGTGCTGGTATATCAAGGTCAAGACCTGAACCGGATTGTGCCAGTGCTGGGCACTTTAGCTCTGGGGGCCAATCGCCTGTTACCCGCCCTACAGCAATGTTTTGGGGCCATTACGGCCATTCGGGGTACAGAGGTTTCTCTGTGGCGAGTGATTGAAGCACTCCAGCGTCCGGTCGATCCGGTGCGGTTGCAGCCAACGCCGTTGCCTCTGCCTTTAGAGCAGACCTTGGCCCTGGAGCATGTTTGGTTTCGCTATGGCGAAGGTCAAGAGTGGGTTTTGCAAGACCTGTGTTTGCAGATTCCAGCTAATCAAACCGTGGCCTTTGTGGGCAGTACGGGCAGCGGCAAAAGTACGACAGCGGATTTGATTCTAGGGTTGCTTACGCCCCAAAAGGGCCAAGTGTGTGTGGATGGAGTGCCGCTAACGGGAGAACGGTTACGGGCTTGGCAGCACACGGTGGCCCATGTGCCCCAGAGCATTTTCCTGAGTGACGGATCGATTACGGAGAATATTGCCTTTGGCGTTGAGCCTACCGCAGTAGACTTTGAGCAGGTACAGCAAGCGGCGCAATTAGCGAAAATTGCAGCGTTTGTAGAGGGGCTGCCCGCAGGTTACGACACCTATGTGGGGGAGCGGGGAGTACGCCTGAGTGGGGGGCAGCGACAGCGCATAGGCATTGCTCGGGCACTGTATAAACGAGCCTCGGTGATTGTATTTGATGAGGCCACCAGTGCCCTGGACAATGCTACGGAGCGGGAGGTGATGGCGGCGATCGAGGGGTTGAGTGGCGAGTTGACGATTATTTTGATCGCCCACCGATTGACCACGGTTGAGAAGTGCGATCGCATTTTTGAACTTTGCCAAGGTCGAGTCATTCATCAAGGCACTTTTCAAGAGTTGACTACTCAGTCAGACACGTTCAGAGCCTACCTCCCCACGCCCTAAGTTGAGGCTTCTATCCTGATAGAAAGTTTAGTCACAATCCTAAAGTATTTCATCTACTGCAATAGAGTTTATGTTTGATGGTGCCTCGATTTTAATTACTGGAGGAACGGGTTCCTTCGGCAAACAATATGTACGAACTCTGCTGAATCAGTATCAGCCTAAAAAGCTAATTATTTACTCGCGAGATGAGCTGAAGCAATTTGAAATGGCGCAGGTTTTTGCTCAGGACTGTATGCGCTATTTCATTGGGGATGTGCGCGATCGCGATCGCTTAACCATGGCGATGCAGGGGGTTGACTTTGTGATTCATGCGGCGGCGTTGAAGCAGGTACCCGCCGCAGAATATAACCCAATGGAATGTATTAAAACCAATATCCATGGGGCCGAAAATGTCATCCATGCGGCTTTGGCAGCCAACGTGCAAAAGGTGATTGCCCTCTCGACTGACAAGGCGGCAAATCCTATTAACTTGTATGGAGCGACTAAGCTGGCTTCAGACAAGTTGTTTGTGGCCGCCAACAATATGGCAGGCGGACATCCCACCCGGTTTTCGGTAGTGCGATACGGCAATGTGGTGGGCTCTCGGGGCTCGGTGGTGCCCTTTTTCAAGAAGCTTATCCAGGATGGCGCTGAGTATCTGCCGATTACCGATGAGCGCATGACTCGGTTTTGGATCACGTTGCAACAGGGCGTGGATTTTGTCCTACAGAACTTTAGCCGTATGCGGGGTGGGGAAATTTT
>JAAUQE010000021.1 GCA_012032425.1 Leptolyngbya sp. RL_3_1
GTAATGGTTCTTAACATACCACGGGGGGCAGGGGTGGTGCATCCTTTGGTAGGGATAGACCGATCTCCAGTCGATGGACTGATCGCAGCAGTCGCAACGGTTGGCGGATGTAATTCTGGCGGGCTTGATTCTGGCGGGCTTAATTTAGGAGGCAGCGTAGGAGACCCCATGGGTGAAATGTTGGCACCAGGTTTACTGTTTGCAGCGGTATCGCCATCGATATCGCTGCTACAGGCGATTGTGATTGGCTTAGTGCAAGGGTTGACGGAGTTTTTACCAATTAGCAGCACGGCCCATGTCAAAGTGATTCCGGTGATTTTGGGTTGGGGTGATCCAGGGGTGGCGTTTACTGCCGTGATTCAACTGGGCAGTATTGCCGCGATTCTCTGGTACTTCTGGACAGATTTAACTCAGGTTAGCGGAAACATGGTGAGGGCGATCTACCAAAAGCGGTTCAAAAGCTCAGATTTCCGGTTGGGCTTTGGGATCATCGTTGGTACCGTGCCGATTGTGTTTTTCGGACTCCTGATCAAGGTCTTTATTCCGAACTATGACGAGTCGCCTCTGCGCAGCACCGTGGCGATCGCGATCGCCTCAATTGTGATGGCGATCCTGCTGGCGTTGGCCGAGCAAATAGGCCAGCGCCAGCGGGGGTTTGCCAAACTCGGCCTTTGGGATGGCATCCTGATGGGCTGTGCCCAAGCCCTAGCCTTGATCCCCGGCGTGTCGCGCTCGGGTTCCACCCTAACGGCAGGGCTATTTATGGGGTTGGAGCGCTCAACCGCCGCCCGCTTTTCCTTTCTGATGGGGGTGCCCGCCATTACCTTGGCCGGTCTTGTCGAACTAGTGGGGCTGCTCACCAGTCCCGAGATCGACACCGGCTGGCTACCGCTATGCGGCGGCTTAATTGCCGCCGTTCTTTCCTCTTACTTGGCCATTGCTTGGCTGATCCAGTTTCTGAAAACCCACAGCACTTGGGTCTTTGTGTGGTATCGCCTCGGGTTTGGGATGGCGATTCTGGCAGCGGTTTCCCTACGGCTCATGCAGAATGTATAAAGAATTTAGATTCACCTTTCTTGTTCCCTAACGCTTTACCTCTAGTTTTTTATCTTTTATGAGTGCCCTCGCGATTCGCCCAGCTTTGGTAACCCGAGTCAGACCCAACTCTATTGCGGCGGAATTGGGGTTTGAGCCCGGCGATCGCCTAGTGGCCATTAACGATCAGCCGCCTCGGGATTTGATTGACTATCAGTTTCTCTGTGCGGATGAACTCTTGACCTTAGCGGTCCTAGATGCGCAGGGGCAGACCCACCAGGTTGAACTCGAAAAAGACGCCGATGAAGACCTAGGGCTTGAGTTTGAGACCGCCCTCTTTGATGGATTAATTCAATGCAACAACCGCTGCCCCTTTTGCTTTATCGATCAGCAACCCCCTGGCAAACGGGACACCCTCTATCTCAAGGATGATGACTACCGCCTCAGCTTTCTCTACGGCAGCTACTTGACCCTGACCAACCTCTCCCAATCAGAGTGGGATCGGATTGCGCAACTGCGGCTGTCCCCGCTGTACGTCTCCGTACATGCCACAGAAGCCCCGGTCAGAAGCCGACTGCTGAAAAACCCTCGGGCAGGCCAGATTCTCGAACACCTACAGTGGTTCCAGACCCAAAGATTACAAATCCATGCCCAAGTTGTGGTCTGCCCCGAAATTAATGACGGGGATCATCTCCAGCAAACCCTGATGGACTTGGCCCATTTTCACCAGCCTGATTCACCGGCCGTGCTGTCCGCCGCCGTGGTGCCGGTGGGGTTAACCCGGTTTCGGCCCCAAGCGGATGCCTTGATCCCCGTTACCCCGGCCAAAGCTCGGGAAGTCATCGCCCAAGTGCAGGCCCTCCAGGCCCAATTTCGCGACCAGTTGGGCACCACTTTTGCCTGGTTAGCCGATGAATGGTTTTTGATTGCAGGCACCACGCCCCCGCCGACCGACTATGAGGACTATCCCCAGATTGGCAATGGGGTGGGCTCGATTCGTCAATTCCTCAACGACTTTGACGCGGCGGCGACGGCATTGCCGCCAGCATTACCCCGCCCTCGCCGTTATCTGTGGGTGGTGGGGAATGCGGTTGAGCAAGCCTTTCAGCCGATTGTGTCACGACTCAATCAGGTGGAGGGGTTATCGATCGAGATGGCCGCCCTCAACAGTGACTATTGGGGGCAGGCGATTACCGTCACCGGCCTCTTAACGGGCCATGATCTGCTGCTGCATTTGGGCGATCGCCTCAGGGACGATCGCGGCAGGAGCGACGGCCTCTTACTGCCCTCAATCATGCTCAAGCCCCAACCGTCACTACCCCCACAGCAGTGGCTCTTTTTGGACGACATGAGCGTTGACCAGGTGAGCCAAGCCCTCAATTGCCCCATTCAGGTGGTGGAGGGGGTGGAGGGATTGATCCAAGCGTGCCTGACCCACAACCCCGAACCCCGACCCATTCACTCTTGATTCGGTGGCAGTCTTAGCCAACTCACAACCTTGTGAGCTAAAGGTTTCGCGAAGACTGTAGAGCACAAAGACTTGGAATGATCACGCGATCGGCCCCAGAAGCTTGAGCAAATCCTTACTCGTAACGCCTTCTGCGAGGTCAGGACGGCAGTTCGGCCTGGTCGATGGGGGTCTGGGGGCAAATCGAAATTTCCCCCAGTAGCGTCGTCCCAACGTCGCCCGAATATTCGTCTTACGATCCGCTACAAGTGATGGCCAAAAATCCTGCTGTCTCTAGCTTTGCAAGAGTTATGACTAATGGATAGCCCAAAATTGGGAGGGGGCCTACAGCCTTATTTCCACCAGCCAGTACTAAGTTTCACCAACCCAAGGGAGCTTTGCTAGATCCTCAAAGGTGGTTTGTCGTTCCTTTTCTAGAGCCGCGATCCGACGCTTCTCGGTATAAATCTGGGCTTGGTACTCGGCATGAGTTTCGGGAGAGGCGGTGCAGTCACTGGCCCCCCATTTTTCCAGCAGGGTACGGTAACGCTTTTCGCAAAAGGCCTGCTCAATGCAGGCGATCGCCGCCCGAATCACCAAAGGCGCTCGCAGCACCGATCGCCGATCTTTCTCATCGAGATAATACAGATGCTGAGTCTGGGCTAAAGCCGGGGTATCGTTGACCCGATTACGCAGCCAATCTAATAACGGCTGTCCTGGTAACGGCTGTACCGACAGATCATCCCCATGAGCCCGCTGCCACCCCATAATTTCTCGCCAGAGGGTGCGATGGTGAGAATAGCTAAAGTGTAGATCCCGCTCCTCTAGGGCCTTAATGACCGTGTCGCGGGCATCTGGCCCGTGGATAAACACCTGTAGCAAAGTCGCTTCCGCCGCCTCTAGGGTGCTGGTTTGGTTAAAGACCAGGGGCTGGCGGGGGGATTCACCAGCGGGGCGCGTCGCTGCCGACGCACCTGCACCATCAAATTTTCGGCCAACAGCGGCACCAGCCGAGCATCGCCGTTGCTAAACAGCTCCGCACAGTGGCGCACATAGTAGGTGCGGGTGTCCGCGTTGGCGATATTGCTGAGCAAGTCCACCACGTGCTGGGCGGTCTGCTGAAACTGATCCGCCTGCCGCAGATCCCGCCCCGCGATCAACCGCTGAATCTGCCAGTCGAGCCAGAGGGGAGCCAAGGCCAGCAAATCCTGATAGTCCTGGGGGGAATGGAGCCGGAGATATTCGTCCGGGTCTTTACCGTCAGGGATATTCAGGACCCGCAGTTGCACATCGCCCCGATAGGCCATGTCGGCCACTTCGCCGATCGCCCGCTCCGCCGCCTTCACCCCCGCCGCATCGGCGTCAAAGTTGAGCACCACCTTTTTGGAGTCGGTATAGCGCAGCAGTTGCCTCACCTGGGCGGCATTCAGCGCCGTCCCCAGGGAAGCAACGGCACTGGTAATGCCAGCGCCATGGAGGGCAATCACGTCAAGTAACCCTCCACCACTACCGCCCCATCGGTTTTAGAGATGGCTTCCCGAGCCTTATCCAGGCCAAACAGGGTCTTGCCCTTATCAAAGAGTTCGGTATCGGGGGAGTTGAGATACTTGGGTTTGTCCTCATCACTGAGGGACCGACCCCCAAACCCGATCACCCGACCGCGCACATCCAGAATCGGGATCATCAGCCGGTTGCGGAAGCGATCGTAATAGCCACTGCCCTGGGTGCGGGGCACAATCAGCCCAGCTTGCTCCACTAGGGCTACCGGGAAGCGCTTTTGATCGACTAGGTAGCCGTAGAGGGTCTGCCAGCCACCGGGGGCGTAGCCCAATTGGAACTGCTGAATGATCTCGGGCGATAGCCCCCGCTGCCCCACGAGGTAAGCCAGGGCCGCCTCGCCATCGGGACTGAGCAGGGCATGTTCGTAAAAGCGGGCGGCCACCGCCACAATTTCGTAGAGCTGCTCCCGCAGGGTGAGCTGCTGCTGTAGGGCTTGACGTTTGCTGGGCTCTAGGGTCTGGACGGGCACCTGATAGCGCTTGGCCAAGTCCAACACCACCTCGGTAAAGGGGCGCTTTCCCAGCTCCATCATGAACTTAAAAGCGTTGCCCCCCGCCCCGCAGGAAAAGCAGTAGTAAAACTGCTTGCCGGGGCTGACGCTAAAGCTAGGGGACTTGTCGTCGTGGAACGGACAGAGGCCAGTGTAGTCCTTCCCCTGCTTTTTGAGGACCACATGCTCGGAGACGATATCGACGATGTCAGCGCGATCGCGCACCGCTGCAATGGTATCTGGGTGGAGCCGGGGCGTATCCATAGAGAGGCGGGGGATGGGGAGAAACGGAGCCAAGACGCTACAGAGAGGGGTGCTCTAAACAGCACCACGCTAGATACAGCATCTTACCCGATCTCCCCAAGGATCTAGAGGGGAAAGAAATTCAAAATTCAAAGTTGAACGAATGACCGCGCCCGGTGCTTACAACACCGGTAAATCCTGGCTTGGAAACCGCCTCAGCAGTGACCCATAGGCGCGAGTAACAGTTCAATTGTACTGCTTTCGCGAAATTAGGGGATGACTCGCAATGATGCCTTCACCGCTTCACCGCTTCACCCCTACTCGCGCCGCTGAGCGCCCTGCTCCCGACCCGGCAGATATTCCATGGTGGCCATCACCGCCTGCTGCGCCGCCAGGATGTCGCGCTCTTCCCCCCCCAGGTAGAGTCGCCCAAAGCTCCCCACGGCGGTAATCTGCAAAATGTTGATTAAGGCCGCTTTTTCCGCTTCATTCGCCGCCAGAGCCGCATAGGCGGCGGGTTCCACCTCAAACACATAGAGGGTTTGTCCGGCCACGATCATGTTGCCCCGGCGGCTGCGATTGATCAGTTGCACATGGTGGGCATCCAGATTACGAATCACCTGGCTGGAAATCACGCGGGGACGAAGACAATCCTGTCGCCTCACCCCTAGGGCCTGTAGCATCGCCTTGCCCGCCGCGTGGACTTCCCCTTGCTTGCTGGCGTGGATCTCTAAATTGCCGTAGAGGCGCTCCACCATCAGCACCGCCGGACGCACCACCGCCGACTTCATGGCGATGTCCATCAGGCGATTGATTTCAATACCGGGGGAAATTTCAATCCATAGGGAGGCATCCCCTGGTAGAGGCAAAAACCCTGCGGAAACCGTGCCCATGTAGGCCGCGTGCTGTGCTTGCAGACTGTCAATGTATACGTAGCTACGCAGGTCTACACCCAAAACTAGGGTTCCTAACAACTCCCTGGTCAGTATAGCGGTGGCGGGGACGCCAGTGAGGACGCAACTGGGCTAAAGTCCAGGGATTTCCGAGAGGTCACCGGCCAATTCGTCCACTGTAAAACGGGTCATCTCCCGCCATTCGGCTTCGGTGAAGCAATAGCCCATTTGGGCGGCTTGTTCTAGAAAAGCGGCAATGGTGGGGGCCGTATTGAGTTGTTCCCGCAAGCCGGGGTCATTTTGGGCAGCGCGGAACAGGCGAGCAACGTCCTCTTTGGCCATGGGTCATCCTAAAGGCTAATGGTTTAAGGCAAGATCTCTACTACGCTAATGCCTGGAATCCGTTGGGAAAATCATCTGAGCGGCCAAGTTAAATGCTAAACCACATCCCATTTGAAAACTTGAGTTTTACCGTAGGGTGAACGGCAGGTTGGGATGGGGCTAGGGTTGATGAGTACCAGGGGGCTCAAGAAATAGCACGATTGCTGAACGCAGGGGGGCTTAAGGCGCAAGGGGGTTAGAAACTAGAGTGGCCACGTTAATTCTGCCATCGAGTACTAGCCCGGATAGGATTGGGGCGCTGGTCGTCTTGAATGGCTTCAGCATTGGGTTCAGCGTTGTGATGTCCTGCCGTTGACTGCAAGGGTCTATGAAAAACATCCCTAAGATTCTTCTGAGGAGCTACCTCCGGCGGCAACCGCAAACGCTTCGCCTGTCTCAGTTCAACTATTTTTCCCGCTACAGTTGGCTGACCGATATTCTCAACGAGCTGCGGCCAGAGCTGTTTCCTAAACCGGATGTGGCGGCTGACGCTGAGGCGGCCTTGGCCTTAGCGCCACCGGATCAAGTCGTCCTGCAAATTTTGGATGCCAAGATTCGGGGTCAGCGGGGCACCTACCATGTGCTGCAATGGCTGCGATCGCGGGGCACTGGCCATTTGTTTCTCGGCACCCAAGTGGGGGCTAATCAACCGGTGGTGGTGAAGGAGTATTTGCTGCCGCGTCGATATTTCAACCTAGAGGAGGCCCGCCAGCGCCAGCAGGCGTTTACCAGCTTGGCCGGACTGGCCCTCGCCGATGGTCGCTTGCAAGATTCCCGGATTCTGGCCCCGGTGGAGGCGATCGCCGATAGCTACAGTGCCGAGCGGTGCTATCTGGTCAGCGACCAGCGGGATGGCAGCCCGACGCTGCGCCACCATTTGGCCCGAGTCGGGGCCTTGTCTGCCATGCAAGTGCGAGACGTGCTGGATCAGGTGTTGCAAAGCCTAATATTTTTACATTTACAGCGATTTGTCTTGCCGGCAGGGCAGCTCCAGAATGGGCTGGTCCACGGTAACCTCAGCCTCGATAGCTTGCTCTGGGTGGAGCCGTCCCCATCCGCTCAGGCTGTGCCATTACCGTCCCCCCAAGGGTTTATTTATTTGTGTGACCTGGCCCGGTGGGAGCGGCTGTTTGATCCACCGATGGTGGAGTCGCCCCCCCCAACGGTGGCCGATGATTTGGCGGATTTGGGACGGGTGGCCTTTGCTCTGCTGTGGGGGCGAGAGGATCCCAGTCATCGCCCTGAGCATAAAGCCCATTGGCCGGAAACGGATCCGGCTTTGCGATCGTTTATTTTACGGCTGCTGCGGATCGAGCCGCCCTTTGAGAGCGCGGTGGTGGCGCGGGAGGTCTTACGGGCGATGCCGCTGTCGGTGGTGCAGTCTGATCAGGCGATCGCCGTTGATGAAACCCTGGCTAAAAAGCGCCGGATTCCCTGGTGGAGCCTGGGCGGCAGCCTGTTGGCGCTGGTACTGCTAGGGGCCTTGGGGTGGCTGTTTTGGCGCTGGTGGTCGGGTCGAGAGGCGATCGCCCAGCCCCGGCTCTGTTGCCTCCAGGATGTGGCGGCAGTGCCCTCTGGGTCATTTACCTATACTGCCTTGGAGGGCAGCACCTGGAGCCAAATTGCCCGTCAGGGACCCGCCTCCCAGGGGTTGCCCTCCTTTAATGAGCAGTTGGGGATTGACCAGCCCGGCTTACAGCTCCGGTTTATCCCGGCGGGCTCAACGGAGTCAGCCATCAGCGCAGTGGAATCCGGGGAAGCGGCGTTTGCGGTGATTCCCTGGGTGGAGGATCTGCCCCTGACCCTAGCGGTGCAGGTGGTGGCCTATGACGGCTTGGCGATTGTGGTGCCCTTTAGCTATAGCCAGCGGCAGCAGGGACTCCCTCGCACCTTGGGGGCAGCTTGACCCTAGAACAGGTGCGTGGCCTATATAATGGCGAGTTTGTCAGTTGGCGGGATGTGGGGGGCGTGGATCTGCCGGTGCGACTCTATGTCCCCCAGAATTTAGAGGCCCTAGCCCTGTTCGATCGCTTGGTCTATCCCGAAACCGGTTACACCCCCAGCGATACGCCGCCTACGGTGCTGCCCACCCTAGAGATGCTGCGTACGGTGATTCGCGATTTTGAGGAAGAGAGCGTGGGGGCGATCGCCTTTGCCCCCTTAAGCCAAATCAGCGGTCAATGCTCTATTTACCCCCTGGCCCTCAAAGCCCCTGGGCAAGTGGCGGTGCAACCCTTGGCTTTGACCACGGGTGAGCCGATCACCCCCGCCTTGGACTTGTGCGATCGCAAGGGTCAGTATTTCCCCGACTTAGCCGCATTACAGCGGCAGGTCTATCCGCTGGCCTACCCGATCGCGGTGATTTATCCCCTCGACAATCAGGTGCCCCCAGCGGGCAAAAAGTTTGCCACCTTGCTGCTCACCGATGAGGGCCAGCAGTTTCTCTGGCGGAACGGCCTCGTGCCCCTTTACCCAGACGCGGCCCGCGCCACCCCCCGACGAATTTCGGAACAGAACGAAGCCAATTGAAAGCCATCCCTGAGGGTGGCAAAGCTGGTCCGCATTCGCAAATTGGGGTTGAGATACCAGATCCGCTCTTCCGTATGGCGCTGATCGGTATCCGTGATCAGGGTCAGCACCTCTTCGTCTAGCTGATATTGCCCCTGGGTGGGAGCCTCAGCTCCGGTTTGGCTCAAAAACTGGCCGCCGTTATCCACCGGTTTCATCACCACAAACAGGGTGGTGCCCTGCTGCGTTACTTGGGGGCTACCGTCCGGGCGACCCCCCTGCTCAATCTGTAGGGCTAACAGCACAGCGGCCGGATCCGCGTCGAACGCTTGGCAAAGGGGGGCGATGGCCGGGGCGTCAGTGGCCAAGGTGGTCATCTCCAAGGTGGTTTGCCCCGTTTGGGAGGGTTGCCCTTGGATGAAATGGGTGGTGCGCTGAGAAAACCAGGTCCCCGCAGTCTTTTCAAAAAATTAACGATATCCATCTAATCTGCCGGAAATGGCTGAAAACGACCTGTGCCCTTCATTCTACGGTGAACTGTGCTGCCGACTACAGGGCGATCGCCCGATTGCCCCAGGTCCTTATCCAGGAAGGGATTCACAGAATGTTAATCTAACGGATGCGCGCTTCAGCGTTTAGTGCCGTTGCTGATTGAGAGGATGAACCAATCTGCCAAATGGGCTAGCAGCCTAGATCTGGCAGGTAGAATCGTACCGGGGATCAGCAACGCCTGTTTATCAAAATATTGGTGAAGTTTCAATGACCGGATTGGATCAGGTGCCTTATTTGCTGCGGGCGACTCGGGGAGAAACCCTCGACCGTCCCCCCGTTTGATGATGCGTCAAGCGGGCCGATATATGAAGGTCTACCGGGACTTACGCGCAAAATACCCGTCCTTCCGGGACCGCTCTGAGAATCCTGAACTGGCCATTGAGATTTCCTTGCAGCCTTGGCGGGCCTTTCGCCCCGACGGAGTGATTATGTTCTCCGATATTTTGACCCCCCTCACCGGCATGGGGATTCCCTTCGATATTATTGAGAGCAAGGGGCCGATCATTGATCCCCCGATCCGTTCCCAGGCCCAGGTGGATGCGGTCCATGAATTAGATCCCGATGCGGCCCTCCCCTATATCCGCACCATCTTGCAGACCCTGCGCCATGAGGTCGGCAACGAAGCCGCCGTGCTCGGCTTTGTCGGCTCCCCCTGGACCCTGGCCGCCTATGCCGTGGAGGGCAAAACCTCTAAGACCTACAGCAATATCAAGGGCATGGCGTTCTCCGAACCCGCCCTGCTGCACCAGCTCCTGGGCAAGCTAGCGGACAACATCGGCACCTACGCCTCCTATCAGATTGACTGTGGTGCTCAGGTGGTGCAGTTGTTTGACTCCTGGGCCGGTCAACTCAGCCCCATGGACTACCGCACCTTCGCCCTGCCCTACCAGCAGCAGGTGGTGCGTAAGGTCAAAGCCAAGCACCCCGATACGCCGCTGATTCTCTACATCAGCGGCAGCGCCGGGGTATTTGATCTGATGGGTGAATCGGGGGTTGATATCGTCAGCGTAGATTGGACCATGGACATGGCCGATGCCCGTCGTCGCCTCGGCCCCGATATTGCGGTGCAGGGCAACATCGACCCTGCGGCCCTATTTGGCTCTCAGGACTTTATTCGCGATCGCATCCTCGATACGGTGCAAAAGGCCGGTCGCCGGGGTCACATTTTGAATTTGGGCCATGGCATCTTGCCCGGCACCCCGGAAGAGAATGCGGCCTTCTTTTTTGAAACGGCGAAAAATTTGACGCAACACCTAGCGGTGCCGGTTTGACCCAGGGCATTGCCCTTCGGTGATAGGCTGATATCACCCTGGCCATTCAGGAATTTCCATCAGGCCGGAATTCCTTGAGCCAGGGTGATTTACTGTGTTCCAGAGTTCGCCGGTGGCTGATCTGTCTTCTCCTGTGCCGAAACGTATTTTTATCACCGGGGCCAGTGGCTGTATTGGTCACTATTTAGTCGAGGCGCTGTTGGCAGAGACGCCTCACCAGCTTTTCTTACTGCTGAGGAACCCTGACAAGCTGCTGCTGGACTGGCACGATCAGCCCCGCATCCAGGTGATTCAGGGAGACATTCGCCATATTCAAGACCACCAGGACCTGCTCAGCACCATCGACACAGCGGTGCTAGCGGCCACCTCCTGGGGGGGGGCGCAAGAAATTTTTGACATCAATGTCACCGGCAATTTAGCGCTGATGGCGCGACTGGCGGGCGATCGCTGTGAGCAGGTGGTCTATTTTTCCACCGCCAGCATTTTGGACCACGATAACCATCCGCTAAAAGAGGCGGGAACCCTGGGCACCGACTACATCCGCAGCAAATACGACTGCTATCTCCGCCTCCCCGAGCTGGATATTGCCCCCCGGATTACGACGGTGTTTCCGACGCTGGTTTTCGGCGGTGAACCCGGCAAACCCTACTCCCATATCTCCATGGGGCTGGCGGAAGTGGCCCAGTGGCTGTGGCTGATTCGATTATTAAATCTTGAGGGCAGCTTCCACTTTGCCCATGGTCGCGACATAGCCCAAGTGGTGGCCCACCTGATTGATCACCCGCCCGGTCCCGGCGACAGTCGTCAGGTGGTGATTGGCAACCCCGCCGTAACGGTGAATCAGGCCGTCCATGCCGCCCTGGAGGCCCTAGAGATGTTGCCGCCCCTCTGGCAGGTGCCCTTGTCTCCTTGGTGGACCGATCGCCTGATCGACTGGTTCAACATTGAGATGGCCCCTTGGGATCGGTTCTGCTTGCAGTACCGCCACTTTACCTACCGCGATCCGGTCTATCCGGCCCTGCTGGGACGGCAGGGCTATTGCCCACGGTGGGGATCTGCTGCGAGTCAGCGGCATTTCGACGCGCTGAGCACGGGCAACGGCGCGGTTCCCCTTAGAATCAGAAGCACAGACGTACTGTTTTCTGGTTGCGCCGCTTTGCCGGTGCCTTGATCGCCCCCTGCCGCTGCCTTGCCCATGGCCATTATTTCTTCCCAATCGCCATCCAACCCCAAGCCCTCCCAGCGCAAGGGGAAGGACAATCCGCCTGCCCAGGATCTACCGGCCCAGGAAAGCCTGTCGGCAAAGGCTCCGGCCCAGTCTCCAAAAGCGGCTGAAACTCAGGCCGGGAAAGGGGTCGCCGCCTCGCTGGTGCAATCGGGTAAATCCCTCACGGGTAAGCCTGAGGATAGTCTGCGGCCCCAGCAGATCAAGGACTACATTGGCCAAAAGTCCCTCAAAGAAGTTTTAGATATTGCCATCCAAGCGGCCAAATCGCGGCAAGAGCCCCTTGATCATCTCTTGCTCTATGGCCCTCCGGGCTTGGGCAAAACCACCATGGCCCTGATCTTGGCCCAGGAGATGGGTGTTGCCTGCAAAATCACCAGCGCCCCTGCCCTAGAACGGCCTCGGGACATTGCCGGTTTACTGGTCAATTTAAAGGCTGGGGACGTGCTGTTTATTGACGAAATCCACCGTCTGCCCAAGGTGACGGAAGAGATTCTGTATCCCGCCATGGAAGATGGCCGCCTCGATATCACCATTGGCAAGGGCCAGAGTGCCCGCACCCGTAGCCTGGACCTCCAGCCGTTTACCTTGGTAGGAGCCACAACGCGAGTGGGGGCCTTGACCTCACCGCTGCGCGATCGCTTTGGTTTGGTCCAACGGCTCAGGTTTTATGAGGTGGATGAGCTGACGGAAATCGTGATTCGCACCGCCCAGGTCCTGAAAACCCCAATCCAGCCGGATGGGGCCACCGAAATTGCGCGGCGATCGCGGGGCACCCCCCGGATTGCCAATCGGTTGCTGAAGCGGGTGCGCGACTATGTGGCGGTGAAAGCCTCAGGGGCGATTACTGAAGCGATTGCGGCTGAAGCCTTAGAACTGTTTAATGTAGACCCCTGCGGTCTCGACTGGACCGATCGCCGCCTCTTGACCGTGATGATTGAAAACTTCAACGGTGGACCGGTGGGGCTAGACACCATGGCAGCGGCTACCGGTGAGGACGCCCAAACCATTGAGGAGGTGTACGAACCCTACCTGATGCAAATTGGCTACCTGCATCGCACCCCCCGAGGCCGGGTGGTCACCCCCGCCGCTTGTCGCCATTTGGGGTATGGGAGCGATACCCTCCCACCGGGACTCAGCGCGCACCAGGTCTCATTGCTATAGCGAGGGCGCAAGCCTTGCGCCCCTACATTCCCTAAATTAAGGGCATATGGAACGGGGATTTTCTGCGAGTGAATCCCTTACACCCGATACCCCCGAGGGGTGATCAGCTTACCGGCATAAAGCTGGGTACTGCGGTTGCCGATCAGCACCGTGGTCAGCATATCAATGGGGTGATCGAGCATTGCCTGCACCGTGGTGATCGTAATCTGCTCGTCGGCGCGGTAGGCGGCGCGCACCAAAGCCACTGGGGTACGGGGCGGGCGGTGCTGGGCAAAAATCCGCTGGGCGATCGCGATTTGCTCCGTGCGCTGCTGGGACTTGGGATTGTAGAGGGCCACGACAAAATCCGCCTCGGCAGCAGCCCGGAGCCGCGTTTCAATCACCGGCCAAGGGGTGAGCAAATCGCTGAGGCTAATGGCGCAAAAGTCATGCATTAAGGGGGCACCGACTCGGGCGGCGGCAGACTGGAGGGCGGAGATGCCAGGGATGCTTTCGACCATGGGACTGTGCCCGTCCCAGCCCTGGGCCTGTAAGGTTTCGAGCACCAGGCCAGCCATGGCATAAATGCCGCAGTCCCCGGAAGAAATCACCGCCACCGACAGGCCCCACCGCGACAGTTCAATGGCCCGCTCCGCCCGCTGCTGCTCTTGGGTGATCGGCATCGCCTCGATCAGTTGTCCCGGTCGAAGTAGGGGCTGGATCAGGTCCATATAGAGGCGATACCCGACGACGGCATCGGCGCGGCTAATGGCGGCTTTAGCGGCGGGGGTGATCTGGTCGAGGCTGCCGGGGCCGGTGCCCACCAGCCAGAGGTGGCCTTGGCGACCCGTATACTCCTGTTCGGCGGCGGCGATCGCTAGGGTGACGGCTCCCGCATAATCAGGGTGGCGGATCACCTGTTTTGAGACCCGTAAGCTTGCTGGGGTATTGGGAGTCGCGGCTGCGGCAATCGCTGCCGCCTCGGCCACGCTGGGGGTGCCCACCACCTGGGCGACCACGGGAGATGGATTGGGCACGGGAATCGTTTGGAGATCTGCCGCGCTAAAGCATCGCAGCGGCCAGCCCCGGTCTTGGCAAAGCTGCACCAGCCCGGTCTCATCGGCCTTGAGATCCAGACTAGCGATCCCGGCGATCGCCCCAGCGCCAGGTGATGGCTCGGCAGACTTGGGCGATCGCCCGTTCCATCAGGGCCTGATCGGTGCCCCGCTCACAGCCCAGCCCCACCCACAGCACCCGTGGATGCCACTGCACCTTAGGCAGATCTGCCTCGGGGGAAAACTGCCGCTGGATCGGGCTAATCCAGACGCGGGCCTGGGGTTTGGGGCAAGTTGCCGCCTCAGATACCTCGGGCCAACCGAATTGGAAGGAATGGTGGCTGGGCAAATGCTGCTGCCACCGATCGGAACCCGCTTCTTGGATCACCTGGACGGGTTGACCGGCGGCCAGGGCGCTGCTGACACCGGTCCAGTCGCCGCTGCCTTTCACCCAGCCAAAGGGCTGCCCCAACACATCGATCCCCGGCAATTGTCGATGGTTGGCCGCGCCGGTGAGCACTGGGATGCTGCCAAGATAGTGAGCCACCTGCTGGGCGAGGCGATCGCCCCCACCCTGGTGCCCGCCGCAAAGACTAATGGCAAACTGACCCGCCTCATCCACCACCACCACCGCCGGATCGGTGGCTTTGTCCTGCAATAGGGGGGCAATCAGCCGGACCACGGCCCCGGTGGCGAGGGCAAAAACCAGCTGATCGGTGGTCTGCCAGTAGGGGGTTAAGGTGTCCCGCAAAGTGCCGCTGTAGCAATGCACTTGGAGGCTGGTGGCGGTATAGGGGGCAACTTCAGCCTGAAGCTTAGCCGGGATCAGCAGCGAGGCAATTGTGCCGGTACAAAAGGGAATCAGGGTTTGGATGGCGGCAGGGGTGGTGGCGATCGCCAAGATGCGAGCAGAATCAGTGGCAGGTTGAATCATATTGGCGGGCAACGACCCCATGGCATTGAAGCCCCATTGTACGGGGGCAGACCCTAGAAAAGTCGGCGACCCGACCCGGCTCTCCTCAGGCGGGGCCGAGGCGGCTTAATAGTCGGCGATCGTCGGAGTTAAGTCCGCGTTATGAATGATAAAAAATATCTATATCTCTTTAGTTAATAAATTTGAATAGATTATAGGTAGCCTATATACATCCGCTGCCATCGGGATGAAGCCGGTCTTAGCCCTGCAATTCTGTTGGCCCCCTCACGAGGACGATACGTTTATGAACGGCTCTCAATCTTCATCTCTGCCTTGGTATCGCTGGCTGAACAGCCGATACGTGATCCGACTGTTAGAGACAGTCCAGGACTTTATTGTGATTTGCCTCTGTATCGGCCTGTTCAGCTTTATGATCCTGCAATTGAGAGAGATGGCGCTATCCCTATTGCCACCCTTGCAGCTCCAGCCGGTGACCTCAGACATTTTGTCGCTGCTGATTTTGGTGGAGTTGTTTCGTCTATTGATTATCTATTTGCAGGAGCATCGCGTCTCGATTGGCGTCGCTGTCGAAGTCTCGATTGTCTCTGTCCTCAGGGAGGTAATTGTGCGGGGGGTGTTAGAAACCCCTTGGGCGCAGGTGTTAGTCGCCTGTGTTTTCCTCTTAGCCCTAGGGACGTTACTGGTGATTCGCGTTTGGTTACCCCCGACCTTTGAGGGGATTGATCCAGAGCAGGTGATCTCAGAACGGTATCGCGCCCGCGAGCATGATGCTGCTCAATCCTATGCTCAGCATGACGGAGCGATGCCGGAGCGTCACCAACCTGCCCCAGTGCGACCTTACCCCTAGGGGAGCTGGCAATAAAGCTCTGTACAGAGCCGTGGATGGGGGGGCATTGTTGCGCCACCCCCCTACCTGAGCTGCACTGGAATCTGAATGTCACTGCGCTTCAGCCCATCCGGCACGTACGGCCCATCATCGAACAACCGGCGCGGCGACCCCACGACGACATACTCAGGATGCTTGGCTAGCCAAGCCTGTAGCCGCTCGATACCGCTGGTGTAAATGCCGTAGCCATAGCCCCCTCTGACGCCGACACTCACCACGGTCATTGGGGGAATGTCTTCCTGCGGTTTACGGCCTGCACTGTATTGATGGCGGCGCGATCGCAGTTGTGGCGGCTTGACGGGCAGGATCTGACGAAGGGGCCGGGGTGCAAATTAGGGTCCTCGGAGTTGGGATGGGGCTCGTCGCCACACATGGTGTGGTTACTGCAGGTAGGGGGGCGGACGGCGACTGAGTCACTATGCCCCAGCCGGTTGACGCCATCCGAGCCTTTCAGCCAAGCCTGTCGCGATCAACGCGGCCCGCCCAACCCATTTGGGTGATGCCTTAGGCTTAAGGGTAAGCCCGACGAGTCTACCCCATGAGTACCCTGCCCCCTACCCTGCGCTGGGATAACGGCGTTTTGCATCTGATCGATCAAACCCGACTGCCCCTCGAAACCCGGATCGAACCCCAGCACACCGTCGAGCAGGTGTGGCAAGCGATCAAACAGCTCAAAGTGCGGGGGGCTCCGGCCATTGGCATCGCTGGGGCCTACGGGTTAGTGATCGGTTTGCAAGCCAAAACCCACCTGGATCGCCCCGCCTTTATGGCCGCCTTAGCCGAGACGGCCACCTATCTGGATAGCGCCCGCCCCACGGCGGTGAATCTGCACTGGGCCTTGACCCGCCTGAGTCAGGTCGCTGCCGCTATGACCGAGGCGACACCGACTGAAATCTGGCAGCGCCTAGAACAAGCAGCCATCCAGATTCACGATGAAGATCGGCAGTTGTGCCGCGCCATGGGGGAATACGGCGCGCCCTTGATCAAACCGGGCATGGGGGTGTTGACCCACTGCAACGCCGGGGCTTTAGCCACTGCCGAGCTGGGCACGGCCCTAGCCCCGATGTATCTGGCCCATGACCGGGGGGTGCCCTTTCGGGTCTATGCCGATGAAACCCGACCGCTCTTGCAGGGGGCGCGGCTGACCAGTTGGGAGCTACAGCAGTACGGCATTGATGTCACGCTAATTTGCGACAACATGGCCCCCCATCTGATCAGTCAGGGGCTAATCGACTTGGTGGTGGTGGGGACAGATCGGGTTGCGGCCAACGGTGATGTGGCGAATAAAATCGGTACCTTGGGGGTGGCGATCGCCGCCCAATATTTCGGCATTCCGTTTTATGTGGCCTGTCCCTATTCCACCATTGACCCAGATACGCCCACAGGTCAGGCGATCGTGATTGAGGAGCGAGGGGAAGCTGAGGTCACCTATTTTGGGGCGCGACGCACAGCCCCAGAAGGGATGGCGGTCCGGAATCCGGCCTTTGACGTCACGCCCCATTCGTTGGTAACGGGGCTGATTACCGATCGCGGGATTATTTCAGCGCCCTATGGCGAGAATCTAAAGCAAACCCTCAAAGCCAAAAGGGCTTGAGGGGCTCGCTACTAAGCAACGGTGCTGAAAAATCTCTAGGACTCAAGGGCATAAATCACTTGACGATTCCGGTTTCTAGCCCCCTTGCCCCTTATGCCCCCCTGCCCCCGCCATCGGGTTGGAACTTATGCCATCCGGTCCTAACCCCGCTCAATGGCATAGGTGACTTCTAAGCGAAATTCTCCTTGGGCAGGCACCGTGATTACATCCTCAGCGGCGTTGGTGGTTTCTACACAAAGGAAGCGGGTATAGTCCAGATCGGCCAGATCGGCCATTTGGGCCGAAATGTCAGCCCACGGATTCCACACCACTGCGGTCTGGTTACCGGTGGACGTGATCCGGATACGGCGGTCCAGGGCCGCATCTTGAATGACCAATTCCTTCGGGACACCGGTATAGATGCGATCCACTTCAGCGGCGATCGCCACTGGCCCCCCCTGAGGTTTGAGTTTTCCCGCATCCACCTTGTCGAGATAAGTGGTGCCGTCTAGCCCCAAAACCGTAGCTTGGCGAATGTCCCCCACGGTGAAATAAGTATGTAGGGCTTGGGTGATCTCGAAAGGTGCGTCGCTGCGGTTGCGGCTCACTAATGCCATCCCTAGGGTGGTGCCCACGGTGATTTCTAGAACCAGTTCAAACCTATGGGGCCAGAGGGCCAGGGTGCCGTCATCATCCCTAAACCCCAAACGGACTTGGGTGGCACCATTGGCAAGGGCGGCGGTGCCCATCACCTGCCAAAAGCGATTACGGGCAAAACCATGGCTGGGGCGTCCAGCCCCGGCTGGATCGGGACCAAACCAGGGCCAACAGATCGGCACCCCACCTTTGATGGCCTTACCGGCTTGATAGTAAGCCTGGTCACTCACAAACATCAGATCCTGGGGTTCCCCCTGGGGCTGAAAGGAGAGGACCTGGCCCCCATAGACCGAAATCAAGGCTGTGGCCTGGTCATTGGTGACTTTGATAACGGGAAAGTCCCCTTTCCCAGCAATCAATTGGAGTTGTCCATCAATGCCGTAGTCGGCGTTGAGCTGAGCTAAATCCATTTCAACATCTCTCCTGAACTGCCTTGCAAACCATCTGCAACTTGCAAACTATTTGCGTAAAGGATAGCCCCTCTCTCTACGTAGCTTTGTTATGCACCAGCTTTGGGGATTGCTCTTCTATCGCGCCAAGCCATCAACCAAATACTGATACCAAGCGTCTAACCCTACCCTCGTGCGGGCTGACACCTGGAAGATCCGGGCCTGGGGGCAATTCGCTGGATGTTGGCGATCGCCAGCCCCAGATCACAGCCCACCGCCGCCGCCACATCCACCTTGTTCACCAGCACCACATCGGCACTTTTGAACATCGCTGGGTATTTCAGTGGCTTGTCCTCTCCCTCCGTGGTGGAGAGCACCGCCACCCGGCGGGCTTCCCCCAGGTCATAGCTGGCGGGGCAGACCAGGTTACCCACGTTCTCAATGACTAATAAATCCAGGCTTTGCCAGTCCGGCAGTTGGGGCAGCGCCCGTGCCACCATCGCCGCCTCTAGATGGCAGGCATTGCCGGTAGTGATTTGCACCGCATTGGCTCCGGCTTGACGCAATCGCTGGGCGTCGTTGTCCGTGGCCAAATCCCCCACGATCACCCCCATGGTTAAGGGCTCAGACCGTTCCACTGGGGTCTGGCTGGGCCAATCCTGGGCCAATCGCTCGATTAGGGCCGTCTTGCCCGCCCCCGGCGAGGAGACCACATTCAGCGCCAGGGTGCCGTGGGCTCGGAACTGATCCCGGTTAGCGGCGGCGAGGCGATCGTTCTTGGCCAAGATGCCCTGGTGGATGGTGAGGGTATGGGTATGGCTGTCATGGGTATGGCCGTCGTGGGCATGGCCGTCGTGGGTGTGGGTGTGGCCGTCGTGGATGTCAGGGCGCAATTCTGCCGGTAACACCCGTTCCGTCTGGGTCGGGCTCTGGATGGTGACCGTCCCCACCGTGCTGCAACCGCAATCTGTACACATGTTAGGAAACCTCCAAGGAAACCAGTTCGAGTTCTTTGCCCTGGCGCAAGTCGCTACAGAGTTGATGGCAACTGGGGCAATCGTAGATGTAGTCGTCGGGCTGAAAGTCGCGATCGCAGTGCCCACAGTGGCATAGGGCCGGCACGGACTCGATCACCATCTTGGCCTGGTCCGCCAAGGTGCCCTGGCGCACCACCTCAAAGGCAAACTCCAGGGCTTCGGGGATGACGCCCGAGAGCTGTCCCACCCGCAGGGTGAGTTGATGGATCCGGCTGGCCCCCTGCTGCTGGGCGGAGCGCACCGCGATCTCTAGGGTGCTTTCCATCAGGCTGACTTCATGCATGGCGGCCACCCATAATCCGTAATCCAAGGTTCTGGTCAACCCTGTACGGGTTGGGCGCAATCCTTTGCGCCCCTAACGGACGAGAATTCTCCGGCTCCCCCAGTATTGGGGGTTGGGGGGCCGCGAAAATTTGGCTTTCTCTGTCCTTGCCTCGGTTGGGTGAAACGGCGGGCAACCCAACATGGGCTTCAACCCTGTTGGGTTTCGCTAGCGCCGCACCCAACCGACCAAAACGCTCTTCAACATTATCCAGACACAATTCTCGCAGCAGTTCGAGGGCCTGGGCTTTGCCCGCAGTGGCAGTTTCTGACAGCCCTTCCCCCAGCTCAAAATTCACCCCCGGAATGGTGAGCAGATAGGCGGTGGGGCGGGCGTCGTAGAGTCGCTGAGCCAGGGCCAGTAGAGCAGTGGGGCTGGCGATATGGGTGGTGAAGGTTTCGCTGCTGCTCAGGTCCAGGGGATTGAAGGCGATCGCGGCATCAGGCCCAGCAGCGACGGTGGCATCAACAAAGATCACCAGGAGAAAGGGGGCGATCGCCGCCGCCAAGTCCGGGGTAAGTTGATGCACCGCCAGGGTTTGGAACTGGGGCTGGTGCCAAGCGGCCACGGCTGCAGCCACCTGCACCCCCACCCCGTCATCGCTCCGCAGGGTGTTGCCATAGCCGAGGACCAAGGTGGTGATGGTCGAATTAGGCTCTTCTGAGCTATTTCTAGATATTAGCAATATTCCACCTCCACTTCCTTTTGTCCCGTCTGCAAAACATTTACCAAATGCTCAATTAGGCTGCGGCGAATAGAGATATTTTTGGGCAATAGGGGATTTTGATAAAACTCATTAATGCTTTGGCCCACCAAGAAATGAATCGAGTCTGCCTCTAGAATTTCTTTGGCTAAGAGATAGGCCCCATTGTTGTCAAATTGGAGATGGTTCAGATTGCATTTGCAGTGACGAATGTACTCCGTCGCCTTTGAAAGGGTGAGGATTCCCTCTGTAACCAAATCAACACTGCTTAACATGCCAATTGGGGGTAGTTCTCGTCGCATGGTAGAGAGATCCATATCAATGATTTCTCCCAGAAAATTCGCCACAATATTGCCCGTGGTGCCCCCACAAATGACCTTGCGGCCTGCAAAGGTCAGAAAGCGATCCACATACTGCTCATCTTGGTCCGCTTGCAGCGGTGGTCCAGTGAAAATCATCAGCGGATTACGCTTGCGAATATAGACCCCGACAAAGCTGGCGTCATCACCGATCGCCCCTTGATAGAGATGATGGGTATGCCCAATTACGGCCTTGACGATGGTGCGAGCCGTATGGGTTTTATGGCATAAAACCTGCTCAATATGGCGGGCAATATTCTCCCAACCCCAGCCAAAATTCATCGTGATGCCCATGCCCGCATAGAGCACCCCATCACTAATTGCTCCTAAGAAATCACCCCGCTGTAGATAGCCCTCCCCCAGTTGCAGCTTACGGCCCAAAATTTCCTGGGTTTGCATCTTCAGGGGGATGGACCGACCTTCGTGAAAGTAAAAGGGGGGCGGGTTGTCAAAGTTGATCACGCAGAAGTGATTGGTGGTGAGATCCACCTGCACAATGGTGAAGGTGGAATAGGCAATCTTACGGACCTTGCAAGTGGGCAAAGTGGCGATCACCGTTTTCAGCACCTCCTCTAGGGGGAGATCAGCATTCAACATGGTGATCAAAATTTCCGTGGTCAGGGTAGCCAAAATATTGGCTTTGACACCACTGCCCAAACCATCTGACAAGACCACAATGGCCTTATTGGCGGTCTTCAGGTATTTGGTTTTGTCGCCACAAAGTTCTTCGCCACATTTATGTAAATGGCTGACCGCAATATCCAGAAAATTATCCGCCTCCATCACCGCTTTAGGCGGCAAGTTGCCCTGGTCTGTGAGCAGGCGATCGCTTCTAAGAGACGGATGGATCAAGCTTTGGCATCAGGTGAGCATCAGAATTGATCAGAGCGAGCGAGTCAGTGGCCTCATGCTGAAGCATCTGGATCACTTTCAGCAGGCTGATTTTGGTTTCGGCGGTGGTTTCTCCCAGTAAACCGGCGATTTCTTGCACCACCTGCATCTGGTGATCCACCACTTCGTTGACCTGTTTGATGGTTTCTTGTCTCAGCAAATTAAGCTGGCGCTTTTGGGTGAGCTGATGACTAAAATCCGTCATAATGCAGGCAATAATTCCTTCGTCTTCAATGGGGAAAATAATCTGATTAATTAACAGTTCAGGGGACTGGTATTCTCGCATTTGATTGCGGATCATCGTGCCGGTTTCCCAGACCCGCTTAAAGTCGCTGACCTCTCCCAAAATAGTTTCAGCCGGTTGTCCAACCACATCTTCGGGCTTCACCCCAAAGAGTTGACAGAAGGCTGGGTTCACCAATTTGATATAGAGGTCTGCATCCACCACAATTAGGCCGTTGGGGTCATATTCCCACAGGAGTTGCCAGAGGTGATTGGGAACGTTAGTGGCCACAATTTGGGTAGACATAATCATCAGGGACAAGCCTCGGGGTTTTCTTTGGGAAAGAACCTTTTAGTAGGGAAGTGGGACTTGTGAGTCAGTTAGGACTGCCTGAATCTGAGGCAAAATCTTGGCTTCAAAGGTCGTTTCCACATTCTGGGGACTGATGCCAGAAAAGCGGGTGTCGTGAAATTTCATCACAATGCCCTTGCTACAGGTTTCCAAACAGAAGGAGCCTTTTAGCTCAATTACCTCGCCGAGATCATGTTTTTGGATCAAGGCTTGCAGTTGGGGCAGCACGTCGTAAACCCCCATTTGGTGGCAGGCGGACCCCATGCAGAGAAATAGGTTTGCTTTGGCCATTTTTGGTATTCCTGTAACGGCGGATTGGTAACCGTCCCCTGAGCGGAGTCGAAGGGGACTTTTGCAGGGAATCTGGCTTCGACTCCGCTCAGCCAGCGTGATATGTGGGACGGTTACGGTGAATTGTTCAGGGATCAACGGATAGGGAATAGGGAGTAGGGAATAGCTCACTTGGGCTGAATCGGATTAGGAATCGCGATAGACCTCCTGGGCGACAGTGCCGTCAGGGTTGACCAGTTGCACATGCAGCGGCATTTGACCGGCGGCATGGGTGGAGCAGGAGAGACAGGGATCAAAGCAGCGGATGCCCGCTTCGACCCGATTCAACATCCCCTCGGGGATCTCGCTGCCGTTGGTGGCCCCGTGGATGTATTGCTGGGCGATTTGGGTGACGGTTTTGTTCATGGCCAGGTTGTTTTGGCCGGTGGCGATGATCAGGTTCACCGACTGGATCAAGCCGCTTTCGTCCACTTTGTAATGGTGAAAGAGGGTGCCGCGCGGGGCTTCACTGACGCCGATCGCCTCCAGTTGATTGACCCCTCCCTGCGATCGCACCCGCTTGGAGACCACATCCGGGTCATCCACCAAAGCTTGGATGTGCTCTAGACAGGCCAGAATTTCGATTAACCGGGCGTAGTGATAGAGGAAAGAGGAGGTGGCGGTGCCGTTGGCGCGGCTCCGCAGATCCTGCAATTCGGCATCGGCCATGGCCATGCCAATGCGATCGCACACGTTTAGCCGCGCTAGCGGTCCCACCCGGTAGATGCCGTCGGGATAGCCGAGGGGCTTGTAGTAGGGGAACTTCAGGTAGGACCAGGGCTCCACCGCTTCCCCCAAGAAGTCTTGATAGTCGTCTTCGCTGAGGCGATCGGCGACGAGGGTGCCCTCGCTGTCGGTAAAGCGCAGATGACCGCCGTAATGCTCCCATTCCCCATTGGCCCCCACCAGCCCCATAAACAGGGAGGGGAACTGGCCGAAGACATTGATTTCGTCCTTGAGGGGACCGTCCAGCATGGTCTTGAACAGATCCAGGGCCAACTGCACCGTGGCGAAGGATTCGGGCAGGCGATCGCGAATCCAGGTGCGGCCTTCTTCAGAGAGGGGCGATCGCACCCCACCAGGCACGGTCCAGGCGGCGTGAATTTTGCGCGCCCCCAGCAGCTCAATGATGGTCTGGCCAAACTGCCGCAGCCGAATCCCGGCCCGAGCCAGGTCAGGGTTGGCGTCGATCAGGCCAAACACATTGCGCTTCGCCGGATCACTATCCCAGCCCAAGAGAAAGTCGGGACTGCTGAGGTGAAAGAAGGAAAGGGCATGGGACTGGGTGAGCTGGGCCAGATTCATTAGGCGGCGCAGCTTTTCAGCGGCAGGCGGGATCTGCACCGCCAGGATCTTGTCGCCAGTTTTGGCGGCAGCCAGCAGGTGGCTGACCGGGCAGATGCCGCAGATACGAGCGGTGATCCCGGCCATTTCGGTGAAGGGACGGCCCTCGCAAAATTTCTCAAAGCCCCGGTATTCCACCACGTGGAATTGGGCGTTGGCCACGTCTCCGGCCTCATCCAAAAAGATCGAGATCTTGGCATGGCCTTCGATGCGGGTGACGGGATCAATGACTACAGTTTTGGTCATGGCGATCGGGGAGTGGGAGGTGTGGGGGTGGGGAGATGGGAGAGTTTTGAATTCTGAATTCTGAATTCTGCCTACCTACCCGAATTTGATCATGTCGCGCCCTGCCATTTGGGGCATTTCCCCCCGCAGCAACGGCTCCAGGGTGGCTTTGATGCGATCGGCGTCGGGCGGGCAGCCGGGCATGTAAATATCCACGGGGATTACTTGATGCAAGGGCAGCACCTGATCCAGCAGTTCCGGCACAATTCCTGGCGCATGGGGCAGTTGGGCACCGCTGTCGGCCAGCTCTAGGTAGGCCCGCTTTAGCACCGGGTCGCTGCCCCCCAGCATGTTGCGCATCCCCGGCACGTTGGCGGTGACGGCACAGTCCCCGAAGGAGATCAGGATTTTGGTGCGGGCGCGGATTTGATGGGCCAGCTCCAGGTTGTCTTGGTTGGCGACGCCCCCCTCCACCAGGCACACGTCCACGTTCTCAGGATAGGTTTTGAGGTCGCAGCCGACGGGACTATAGACCACCTCGACCTTTTGGGCCAGATTGATCAGCCATTCATCCAAATCCAAAAAAGACATGTGACAGCCCGAACACCCCGCCAGCCAGGCGGTGGCAAACCTTATCTTGTCCATTGCTGGTGCTCCCGAGCGTTCATCAAAAATTCCAACTTGCCGCGATCGCGCTGCTTCTCACCGGTGGTTTCCCCTTTGTGGAAGATGGAGCCGGTGGGGCAGGCATCCACACATTTACCGCAGGAGGTGCAGGCATCTACCTCCCCCCAGGGTTGGGCCAGTCCCGACACGATAAAGCAGGACGCGCCGCGACTACCCACATCCCAAACGTGCGCTCCCTCGATTTCGTCGCAGACCCGCACGCAGCGGGTGCAGAGGATGCAGCGGTTGTGGTCGATGCCAAACATCGGATGGGAGAGGTCAATGGGGCGATCGGGGAAGCGATAGATAAACCGGGAATGATCCATCCCCACCTCGATGGCCACATCCTGTAGCTCACAGTTGCCGTTGGCGACACACACTGAGCAGACGTGGTTGCCCTCGGAAAACAGCAGCTCCACCGTCATGCGGCGATAGCTCTGCAGCTTCGGGGTCTGGGTTTGCACCACCATGCCCTCCGCCACTTCGGTGACGCAGGCGGGCAAGAGCTTATCGGTGCCTGCAATTTCCACCAAACACAGGCGACAGGCCCCCACCGGGGTCAACCCCTCCAAATGGCAGAGCTTCGGGATCGCCACCCCCGCTTCCTGGGCCGCCGCCATGATCGTGGCTCCGGCTTCAACGGCAACGTCTTTTTCGTCAATTTTGAGGGTTTTAACTGCCATGTTTGATTACTCCTGTCAACTTCGACAGAAACTTCTGGGCATCATCCGTGGACTGAAAATAACCTTGGTGACCTCCCCATTCCGGCAAGTCACTATTCTTATATGTCCAAGGAATAGAACCATTTGGATAGCATCCAATCATTATTTTCTCCGTGACCCCAACTAATTCAGCTAATCGTGAAGTAAACGACCGAAATAGCAGCCCCTTTTGAGAATCGCTTTCTCCTACAACTAAGCTAAAGATTACGGCATTGTCTGATTTACTGTAGCCACCATAGAAAACCAAGGCACTCAAGGTGGTACTCGTACGTCTGAATATCGATCCTGAGAGACTGTCCAAGAGCAGGTTGTAAATTACAGACAATCCTCTATCATCTGCCATCTCTCTCAATGCTTCTCTAGTAAGATTGGGTTTCCGCTTGCTTCCTTTCTTACTTTGGCTAGATTGCTGGACTGAAGTCGGCTCTATTAAAAACACGCGACCAAGAAATTCATTATCTACATCTCCATTGAAATATTGAAAGGTTAAAGCATTAATGTTGACTCCATAACCCTTAGATAGATAGTTGATAATTCTTTCCGAACTTCGATCAAAGCTAGATGCAACAATCAGAATGCTGTGACTTTCATTCAAAGTATCTGGAAAGTCAGTTTTGAAATTTTTCTCAAACACTTCCTCGAAAGTTAGATTGAATTTAAGGTAAAAATACCCTTCAGCAATTTCTGTGATTTGCTCATGAGACAGACCTTCTGCCCAAGAAGCATAATCAAGCGCTTGCGCGACAACTTCTCTAGGTGTAAGGCCCCGCTTCAGTTCAACAATAACTAAATCACCGCTAGCGGTGATACAAAGAAGATCGATAAATCCACCATAGGCAGTTCTAACTTCACTACCAATTACCAAGAAGTCATCAGAGATGATTGAAATATCACGCTCTAGCCAGGTATGTAAACGTTGCTCAAGATTGAGCGATGTCTGCTGGATTTCCTGCAAACTATCGCCCGATTTCACTTTCCAAAGTCGAATATCTTGAGGCATTTTTACGCTTCTCTAAAAAACCAGCTATCTTGCAACAATAGGGCACCTCGATTAATTCAAGCTTATTGAGAATGCA
>JAAUQE010000192.1 GCA_012032425.1 Leptolyngbya sp. RL_3_1
AGCCCGCACCGGTAAAACCCAGCTCCAGCAGCATCTCTCCCAGACTTGGCTCCCTGAGCAGTCCCACGAGATTACCCTCACCACCCATGGCCTCACCCACGCGGCTACCCTTGAGGTCACGGCCCTCACCCAGAATGACGACACCGTTCTCTATGTGGTGGATGAGGATCTGACCGAATCGATCCTTGGGGATCTGACCGCCTTGGTCGCCACTGGGCAGCGGGTGCTGCTGGTATTTAACAAACAAGACCGCTATTTGCCCCAGGAGCGCACCGCTCTGCTGGATCACATGCGAGAGCGACTCCAGAATTTGCCCCAACCGGTGGCGCTGGCGGCGATCGCCGTCGCCCCAATGCCATCAAAGTCCGCACCCATCAAACCGATGGTGAGGTGGTGGAGCGGCTAGAAACCCCAGTTCCAGACGTGACGGCCCTGGCCCAGGTGCTGGACCAGTGGGTGACTGAAATACCTCACTTGGTGGCCCAGACGGTAATGCGCCAAACCCTGCAACTGCGCCAAGACCTGCAGACTGCCCTGAATCAACTGCGGCGCGATCGCGCCCGCCCTTTAGTCGAGCAACTGCAATGGACCGCCGCCGCCACCGCCTTTGCCAGCCCAGTCCCGTCTTTAGATCTCTTAGCAACAGTGGCCATTAACGGCCAGCTCGTAATGGATCTGAGCCAGGTGTATGAGCAGCCTTTGAACCTGGAGCAGGCCAAAACCGCCGCCGGTGCCCTAGCGGAATTGGTGGTGAAGCTGGGTTTGGTAGAAGCCTCCACCCAGCTCCTGACCACCGCCCTCAAAAGCCATGCCGCCACCTTTGTGGTGGGGGGAACCGTGCAGGGGCTGAGTGCGGCTTACCTCACCCACATGACCGGGGAGAGCTTAATGGCCTATTTCGAGACCCGCGCCCTCAGGGGAGAGGCGGCGGCCCCGGTGTCGGCAACGGCGATCGCCCAAGCCCTGCAAGGGCTGGTGCAGAAAACCCAGCAGAGTGATTTCCTCAAAGGACTGGTCCAGCAGGGCATCCAGCGGTTCTCTAGCACCCCGAAACCCCTACCCCAAGGCACTACTGCCGCCCTTGATCTGCCCGCCGCCGCCCCGGTTCCCATGGCACAATCTGAGGCAGTACCCTCATTGGAATCCCCCTAAGTTCTTTGCCTGATTCGCCTGTGGATACGCCCCCTGTGAACCCGCCTCCTAACGCTATTGGGGAGACGGATCCTGCACCCACGTCCGGCCCACGGGCGAGCTGGTTTAAACGGGTGCGGCGCGATCTACGTAGCACCATCCAGCGGCAGACCAGCGCTTTGCAGGGGGGCTTCACCCAGCCCGGTGCCGCGACCCAACAGGCGGCGGTGAAAGCAGGCGTCGCCTCCCTCTCGTCCCTCGAAGCCCGTTTAGCCAATCCTCTGCTGCGCATCGCCGTATTCGGTCTGGTGAGTCGCGGTAAGTCAGCGGTGATCAATGCCCTGCTGGGGGAAGCGCTGCTGCCCACCGGCCCCCTTCATGGGGTCACCCGCTGGCCCCGCTCAGTCTATTGGCGGCCCAAGATTGAGGCGGTCCACGATGGGGAAGACCTGCCCCAAATCGAGCTGATTGACACCCCCGGACTGGACGAGGTGGCGGGGGAAGCGCGGGGGCAAATGGCCCAAGAAGTGGCCCACCAGGCGGATTTAATTCTCTTTGTGGTGGCGGGGGACATTACCCGCACCGAATATGAGGCCCTGGTAGACCTGCAAACCGCCCGTAAGCCCTTGGTGCTGGTCTTTAACAAAATTGACCTGTACCCCGACACCGACCGCCAAGCCATCACCGCTGCCTTAAATGCACTCTGGCGTCAGGGTGATGGCCGGGACCCGAATGTGGCCCTCTCTGTAGATGAGATTGTGATGGTCGCCGCCGCTCCGGCCCCCTTGCAGGTGCGGGTGGAATGGCCCGATGGCCGCATCACCCACACATGGGAAACCCCTGCCCCAGACATTGCCCCCTTGAAAACGGCCTTAGTCACCCTGGCCCGCCAGGATGGCACCGCCCTGATCGCCCTCAATGCTCTGCGGGAAGCGGATCACCTGGAAACCGAGCTGGCCCGCCGCGCCATGGCGCTGCACCAGGCCGATGCCGATGCCCTGATTTTGAAATTTGCTAAATACAAGGCGATCGCGTCGCCTTTAACCCCATTGCCGTGCTGGATCTGACCGGGGGCTTCGTCACCGACCTGGTGATGATTCGATCCCTGGCCAAGCTCTATGGCCTGCCAATCACCCAGCACGAGACCCGGAAACTGTGGGGGGCGATCGCCAAGACGCACCGGCACCCTGTTGCTGAGCGAATTGGGCAGCGGTTTGCTGATGGGGTTTGGCAAAGTGCTGCCGCCGCCTGGACTATATTTGACGGCGCGGCAGGGGGCAGCGCCCTGATTGGGGCGATGGCAACCCAGGCAGCGGCGGCGGGCTACGGCACCTATGCGGTGGGCAAGCCGCGCAACTGTATCTAGAGCGGGGCTGCACCTGGGGACCGGAGGGGGTGAAGGCAATGATGCAGGATATCCTCAGCCAAATCGATACGGACTCCACCGTCTCCCGCCTGCGCCAAGAAATTGAAGCGGAAATCAACGCTGCCATAGGCGCTCGATCTGGGGATGGAATTCGCTAGAATCACTGCCAGAGCGGGCTAGCTTGGCACGCTTCAACGGGCGAAGATCCCCCTCAGCCCCCTTGTCAAGGGGGGTGGCGCTAGCCGGGGGGATCGGAATGTGTTGGTTGTATCCAGTGTCTTCAAAAAGCCAGATCTAGCGCCGCAACTGTCCTGTCTCCCATTCATCCATGCAGTATCGACGCTTTGGTCGCACTGAACTCGCCATGCCCGTGTTCTCCTGTGGGGGGATGCGCTACCAGCATTCCTGGCAGGATGTGTCCCCAGCGGATATCCCCCGCAAGAACCAAGAGAACCTAGACGCCACCATCCGCCGGTCCTTAGCAGTGGGCATCAACCATATCGAGACGGCACGGGGCTATGGCACTTCAGAAATCCAACTGGGCAAGGTGCTGCCAAAGTTTCCCCGCGACCAGCTGATCGTGCAGACCAAGGTCTCCCCCAAGCCCGACGCCGAGGAATTTCGCCGCAATCTGGAGCAGTCCCTCGGGAATATGCGGCTAGACTACATCGACCTGCTGGGCATTCACGGCATCAATACCGCTGAGTTGCTGGACGATACCCTGCGGCCAGGGGGCTGTATGGCGGTGGCCCGTGAATACCAGCGTCAGGGACGCATTCGCCACATTGGCTTCTCCACCCATGGCCCCACAGCGGTGATTCAGCAGGCGATTGAAACCGGTGAGTTCGACTATGTGAACCTGCACTGGTACTACATCAACCAAGACAACTGGCCCGCGATCGCCGCCGCCCAGCGCCACGATGTGGGGGTCTTCATCATCAGCCCCTCAGACAAAGGCGGTCACCTCTACAGCCCGCCCCAAAAACTGGTGGATCTCTGTGCGCCGCTGAGCCCGATGGTGTTCAATGACCTGTTTTGCCTCAGTCATCCCCAGGTGCATACCCTCAGCTTGGGGGCGGCCCGTCCCTCCGACTTTGACGAACACCTGAAGGTGATTCCCCTGCTAGATCAAGCCCAGGCGATCCTGCCGCCGATTTTGGCCCGATTGGAGCAAGCAGCCGTGGAGGCCCTCGGCGCTGACTGGCTCCGCACCTGGAAGCTGGGGCTGCCCGCCCCAGCCGAAACCCCTGGCCAGATCAACATCCCAATCATCCTCTGGCTCCGGAACCTGATGGAAGCCTTTGACATGGAGGAATACGCCAAGGCCCGTTACAACCTGTTGGGGGGCGGGGGCCATTGGTTTCCAGGGGAAAAGGCAGCAAAGTTGGGGGAGGTCGATATTGAGGGGGCGATCGCGCGGAGTCCCCATTGCGATCGGATCCCGGCGCTGTTGGCGGAAACCCATGCGCGGTTGGCAGGGGAAGCGGTGCAGCGGCTATCAAGTTCGTGACCTGCCATAGCGCACCAGCAAAGTGGCTTGCAGTTTTGTCCTAACCAGACTGGCAACTGCCATAACAGTCCAGTGCCCGTTGCGGCGGTTCTTGATTGCCCAACAATGCTGAGGGGTTTATCGGGCGGTCCCTTGAAAGAGATGCTTTAGCTCAGAACTTCCCGCGATCGCCAGTTGCCGATAATGGCAAACCCCTAAAACCGTCGTCAGGGTTCCCAGCAGACCCAGGGTGATCGTAAACAGGGCTAAATCGGGCTTCATCCCCAACAACGTCGTCATCTGAGGGTAGAACTCAATCCGGGCAACGTTCAGTAACGCCGCCAAGGTCGGGAAGGCCATGGCGCTGATGCTGGTGGTGGTACCAAACCACAGCCCGTTTTTCTGGCGGGGGAGCAGCAAGAGGATTTGGCTGGCTAAAGCGGCGAAAAATAGCGAGCCGACGGCCATGGCCACTGCAATTGCAAAGGTCTGGATCGATGTTGGTGTATCCAAAAGCGATCCATAGTTCGCCAGAAACCAGCCCACAAAGAGGAGGGTGGCCAGCAGCAAATTTAGGGCGATCGCCAGCAAAGGCGAACTCTCTTCCCTCCAGAGCAGGTCTTGCCATAGGGCCATACGGACTTGCCGCGTATGGCGGAATCTGGCCCAGTCTTGAAGGGTTTGGCGATCGCACACCAGCGCCAGGGTCAAGAGCACGAAATAGACCAGCAGCAGGAGCGCGATCGCCATCACCTGCTCATCCAGGTCATAGGCATTCGTTTCTGCCTGGGTCAAGCCCAGCAGCACTGCCGTAAACCCGAGGGTGAGCCCATAGCTCAGGGATCGCGGCAACAAAGGCCGAGTTGTCTGCTGGAAGCGCCGCACCGCAGCCAGCCCCAGCAGATAGGTCCACCCCAGGGCATGGAGCAGGTTCAAAATCATGTACTCAACAAAGTTGATCCGAAAGACGCCCAGGGGGAGATTGGTTGCTGCCGCGCCATGGGAGCGGAAATCACCCAGCGGCGCGAAGTAGGCCAAGCTCACCAAGGGCGAAAAGAAGACTGACCATAGCAACGGACTGGATTGCTCAATGTGAGTTAACCCCCCAGGCAATTCCAAAGCGAACAGCATGAGCCACTGAAATAGGATGACGCCAGCCGCCAACAACCAGGGCTGCAATCCCAGGAGCAGCGGCTGGGTCAGGCAGAGACTCACCAGCAGCGCCGCCAGATAAAAGATCACTGTCTGGCTGGCGATCGCCCCATAGAGCCCCAGCACATGACCGATGCTATAGCCAGCACTCAGACCCGAGAACCCATGGAGGGGGATTGCTAGGGCGATCGCTAGATATAGACAAATCGGGACCCCCAAGAGCTTGCCCGTCAAAATGCTGAGGGCCGATCGCGGGCTGAGGCGAATGAAGTTGAGGGTGCCGCGACGCTTTTCCTCCGCCAGGTTGCTGCTCAGCAAAAAGACACCGATTCCCGTCAACGAAAACACCATCGCCAAGGTGATTGCCCAAAAGGCATCGCCGTACCATTTGGCCAATCCACCCGATAGAACTGGCGGTCTGGGGTAATATCGCAGCCCTGATCGCCCTGTCGGCAATAGCGGTTGTATTGCTGCGCGCGGGTGATCCGAGGCAGCGGCACGGTAAATAGGCCCAGACCGGGACGGGACAGGGTCAGTTCAACCGTTTCTTGACTCTCAGCGAAAGCCTGGGCCGAATTGACAATAACGGGGCTGAGGTGACTGGTGATTTGCTGATTCACATAGCCAGAAGACCAATGCCGCTCATCTTCGGTTTTGAGGATCACCGGCTCACCGTTAATGGCAATCAAGCGATCGCCCCTTTGAATCTGCCCTAGGGCCTGTTGCCCCAGATCACGGTCACCCGAAATCGACAGGGGCTGTTCCCGCCCTGCCACCACAATGTTGGCGGTGAGTTGTAGGGTTTGACCATCGGGTAACGTCACCTCTGACTGCAAGGCCGGATCGACTGGAGCCACGCCATTCCACTGGATTTGAGGATAGGTATCTACGAACAAATCCTCAGCCATCACCCGCCCCGGCAGCATCGATGCCAAACTCAGCATCAACATCCCCTGCACAATGAGAGAGAGGCCAATCGCCGCCAATACCGGGAACCGTTTGAGCCGCCCCTTGAGTTCTCGCAGCAGTTGCGGGTTCCAATCGCCGAGGCGATCTACCCCACGGGCACCCAACGTTTGCAACAACTGAAAATTAAGCATGATTGTCTCCGCAGGTGAATAATGCCATTGCTAGACCAGAGCCAGCGATCGCCTTCTCGCCGCCCCAATTAGGTGGGCTGGGTATGGCCGATTTTGAAAAAAATCTCTTCCAAACTGTCTTGGCTACAGTGAAAGTCATAGAGAGGAATGCGGTCTTGCACCAGCGCCCTCAGCACCTCAGCGGCCTGATCGGCATCGCCGGAAAATCGTGCTTGAATTTGCCCCGATACCGGGTCGGGCTGAAGGTCGGTAATTGTTTCAAACGGATCCAATGCCGCCGCTAGATCAGCCAAATCCCCTCGCGTCCTCATCACCAACTTCTGCTGCCCCAGCTTGGCGTACAGGCTGGCCAACGAAGTATTTTCCACCAGATAGCCAAACTCTAAAATGCCGACTGCGGTGCAGAGTTCGGCCAGATCGCTGAGCACATGGGACGAAATCACAATCGTGATCCCCAACCCCTGTAAGTTGCGGATGGCTTGGCGAAAGTCTTGGCGGGCGATCGGATCCAACCCCGAAACCGGCTCATCCAACAGCAGCACCGTGGGGGTATGAATCACCGTGCGGGCCAGCCCCAGCCGCTGCTTCATGCCTCGGGAGAGTTGGGTGATCAGGCTATGGCGCTTATGGGTGAGATTCACCAGCTCTAAGACGTCATGAATGCTGTTGATGCGGGCCTGACCTTGCAGATGGTAGAGCCGCGCAAAGTAGTCCAAATAGTCCCAAACGGTCAGGTCTTCATACAGGGGGAAGTCATCGGGCAGGTAGCCAATTTGGCGCTGCAAGCGCGGGTTGGGATGGCGGCTATCCAGCTTTTCACCCTTCAGGTAAATCTCGCCCACGGTGGGAGACTCGGCCATGGCCAAGAGGCGCAGTAGGGTGGTTTTACCCGCCCCATTCGGGCCAATCAAGCCGTAAACGGCTCCGGTTTCAATTTCAAGATCGACACTACGCAGGGCCAGGGCGCGATCGAAGCGCTTGGTGAGTGCTTGGGTGCAGATGGCGGCGGTGGTTCCCATCCCAGTCCTCCAAAATGGATTGATGCCCTTGGTGCCAGGGCGCGATCGGTCGGGCTGACGGCTACTACATCTAGGTCAGCCGACTTTCCCCATATCGACCCAAATTAGGCGCTGGCAACTTCAGCAGCCCTGGCACATCCAATATGGCTGGTTCAGGGTGCGATGCCCATACAGGAATGCTCAGAAAAGTTCAGCAAAATCGCCTTGGGGCCTCAACTGTGTAGCGTGGGTGGAGCGGAGCGCAACCCACGGTTCTCTTACAACGAATGCTGTGAGTTTCATGCTTCAACCCACACTACACAGCACTCTAAAACATGGCTGGCTACAATCGAAGGAATTTGTAGGGCTGGGGAGCCATGGCTGCAGATATCTTTCTGGCGCGGACGGAAGAACAGCAACAGTTTCGGCGCTCTTTGGCGGCTCTAGTGCCGATGGGGTGCGGCGACATTTCCCGACCTTTACGAAGGTATTGCCCAAAGCAGACCCCACGGTGCCGGAACCCTCGGTGCTGCTGTTTTACGGGCCAGGGGGCATGGGCAAAACCATCTCTCACGCAACG
>JAAUQE010000022.1 GCA_012032425.1 Leptolyngbya sp. RL_3_1
CCACAGGTCTACCTCACGGCGACGACCACCGGGCTTGGCTGCGGGCAGTAAGGGTTCAATCAGTTCAAACTGTTCGCGGGTCAGGTTATCTGGGTAGGATGTTGCCATTGCTCTCAGGGGGTTGCGGTTTTTACTTGTCGCAACATACACCCTGAGAGCTTTTGTTACTGCAACTCCGACTTTTCAAACACCCTCTAACGCAGGGATGTAAGTTAATTCACGTTCACTAAGTTTTGTAAATTCAATCTTTCTCAAAATTGGGTCAAATGCTGCTAGCGATTCGATGCCCAGCGCTGGGTATGGGGTCTGGCGTGAGCCGAGGCAGATCCACGGTTTGACTTAGTTTTTGATCACCTGTCGGCTTTTTGGGTTTAGGCATTGCGGGCCGCGCTGATGCGCAGCACTGCACGACTGTTGCTATCTGCAATTGGGTTCGGACTGGCGACTGCTATCAATCTCTACGCAGCTCGTGGGAGGCCATGAAGGAAGTCGATTTCAAGCAAATTCTCCAGCAGTATCGGGAGGGTAAACGCGGGTTTCAAAGCCTGATCATTGCTGGGGTTGAGGGGTTCGAAAGCGATCTGAGCGGGGCGGATTTCAGCGACAGTATTTTTGAGGCAGCTTATCTGCCCTATAGCAATCTGAGTCAAGCGCGTTTCAGACAGACCCGGTTGGCCGGGGCAGAACTGGGGGATGCCAGACTCTTTTCCACGGATTTGACTGGGGCTTACCTGTCGGAAGGGCGGTTGGTGCGGGCTAATTTGCGTCAAGCCTGTCTGCGGGGTACTAATCTACAGGATGCGGATTTAAGCGGGGCCGACTTACGGGGGGCGGATCTCACCGATGCCGACCTCTCTGGAGCCAAGCTGATCCGGGCCAATTTAACTGAGGCCCTGTTAGTTGGAACAAGCTTACAGGGGAGCAATTTATTTCGGGCAATTGGGGCTAATTTGGCGGGGACGTTATGCGATCTCAACACGATTTTCCCAGACGGCCATCGAGGGGTGATGGGGTGATGGGTGTGTGAGGGTGAAGGGGTGTATGGCCTAAAGGCATTCAAGAAAGGCGGAGCCTGCCCGCAGGGCTTAGGGGTGAAGGGTGGAGGGGGGGGTATGAGGCTGGATCTAGGACTGGGGGTGAATCGACTTGGAAATGACGGGATCACACTATTGATATGTTTTTGTCCTGAGCCACCCCTACCGATCACGAGAATTGGATTACAGTCTATGCACTGGAGTTCCTCTCTGTGGTCAAGGCCAGCGCCGTGCTCCCTCTTAACTCCCAGACCCTTTTAGGGTTTAACCAGGAAACCTATCAACATCTTCAGGCGGCCCTGCAATCTGTTCCTCCTCATCGGTTGTGGATCGCGGTTTGTGATGATCTCACCCTCCAGCGCCAAGTGGCTGCGGCCTTAGATTACACGTTGCTAGATCCGGCTCTGACTGTAGCGATGCCGGATGCTGAGCGCCCCACGTCTTGGTATTTCATTGAGGGTGACGGTGCGGATTGGGTGACGACTTTGATGGCCCGCCCGCTCCCGCCTGGGGGTCCGTCGTACCAGCAAATTTTAGGGGTCGAGCAGCTCACCTATCAGTCTTCAGACCAGCAGTATCAGTTTTTGGCGTCCTTGCGACAGTTGGCGGCTCACGGACCTAACTGGCCCTGTAGCTTACTGCTATGGTTGCCCCACCCCTGGTTGCAGCAGGTGAGACGATCGGCCCCAGAGCTTTACCACCGCTGCGATCGCGTCTTTAAATTCTTAGGGGATCCCCGCCCGCTACCCGCCATATCCCCCGGCGACCGTGCCACCCGCTCCCTGCCCCTGGCAGACCCCGGCCCTTGGGTGGGCATCCGCCCGCCGCAGCCGGTTCGGCCCGAGCTGACTGCACCCGATCCGCTCGCCCTGACCCAGGCCGACGCTAATCTGGGCGGGCCTAATCTGGACGGGCCTGAGTCCACTGCCCTTGATGGGTCGGACCAGCAGCGGCCCGCCCGGATTAACTTGGCGGATGAGTCCACGCCATCAGAAGGCCTGACGTCGATGGCGTCTCCCCCAGCGCCGCCGTTGATCCCGCCCCAGGCCCAAAGTCTATCCCCCGATATTTGGCACCAACTGAGCAGCGATTTATTGCAGCTTGAACAGCCGCCGATCGCGCTGCCGCCCGTGCTGCCCAGCCCGCCCGCTGCCCATGATCGGGCTGATCATGAGCCCACCTGCCCGGAAACCCTGCCGCTTCCCGTCGCCCCGCCACCCTCAGAGCAGCCGTTAGATCAGGCTCAGGGTATGCAGTCCGCTGCCTTCAGATCCCTCACCTGGCTAGAGGCGCACCGCCTACGAGATCAGGTAGAGGCGGGCGACCATAGCATTCCGTTACTCAAGGCCGCGATCGCCCAATATGAACAGGTGCTGGAGGCCAATATCACCGCCGCTGCCCAGCGTGCCGAGGGCCTCAACGATCTGGGCAGCTTGTATTGGATGTGGGCGCAGCAGGTGACGGATATCGAGACCCGTCGCCATTACCTGCACCACAGCATTCAGCGCTATGAGGCGGCCTTGACCTCAGCCGGGGCTGACTTAAATAGCGATTCGTTAACGATCGATCCGTTAGCGACGGATACGTTAATGCGGATCCACAGCAATCTAGGCAGCGTCTATTGTCTGCAAGCCGCCCATGACCAACCTGAACATCACCTAGCGCTAGCGGTCAGAGCTTTTCATCGGGCGCTGCAATATGTGGATGCTGACCAGGATGGGGCGCTCTATGTGACCGTGCAAACCCATCTAGGCACTGCCTACTGGAGTCTGGCCCAACACAGCCAAACCCCTGACTATCTGCATCAGGCGATCGCGCCTATGGTGAAGCCCTCCAGCACTGTTCGGCCCAGGCGACCCCCAGCAGCTACGGCCAGCTCCACAATAATCTGGGGATTGCCTATTGGAGTTTGGCTCAATATGAGCGTCCTTTGATGTTGCTGGAAGCAGCGATCGCCGCGTATCGACAGGCTTTGGCCTACCGGACTTTGCCAGCGGATCCGGTGGGATACGGGGCGACGCAAAATAATTTAGGTACGGCCTATTGGGATTTAGGGCGACAGTACCCCAGCGGGACTGCCCAGCAGCAGCAGGCTTGGTTGCAGGCGATCGCGGCCTATGAAGCGGCGCTCAGGTTATCTCCCGAACAATCGGCCCAGGGGTTTGACCGCTGGGCCACCCACCACAGTTTGGGGGTGGTATACGAGCAACTCGCGATACAGGCTCCTGGGGGGAAAGGGGCTGCAATGCGGCCAGCGGATCCGTTTCAACGGGCGATCGACCATTATGTCCAGGCGATGACGGGTTGGCAGGGGGAGCAGGCTGCTTTAGCTGAGACCGCATTTCAGTCGATTCTGAATAATTTGCGACAGCAGGCGCAGGCTCTGGGCATCGAGGCGCAGCAAAAGTCTTTAGCCCATATTCCGGCGGCGTTACTGCCAGCGGTTTGGCGTCAGCTCTAGATTGCCGAGGGCAACCCCCCTTGACAGCCCATGGCAACCCGACATGTCAGGCTCCCGGCACTGGTTTCCTAGCTGTAAGCCTTATGAATCAAAATGTTCAGCCATTTTTTGCAGCCATCATGAATAATGCAGGCTAAGGGATGTTGCTGAGCTTGTTAATCCCCCGCCCGCAATTGACCTGCGGGCGGGGATTAATTGGGCTCAAATCGCCTGGTCGCATTAACGTTTCACCAGGAGCTAGGCCAGTCGCATCTGCCCCTTGTCCCGCAGCAGGCTGATAATTTCGGCCTGCTCTAATAGCCCCACCAGGGTGCCATTGGCTTGGGTCACTGCCAGCGCAGCAGCCCCTTGTTTTTGGAACCTGCCAATCACCTCAATCAACGGCTGATCAGAGGGCACGATCGCGTCCTTCGCCATGGGTTGCACCCAATCTCGCACCCGCTGGCTAGACCACTGCTCCGAGGGCATCTCCTTCAGCACATCTAGATGTACCGTACCCAGCAGTTCGCCCTCACTGCCGCTGACCAAAAACCGCCGCCAGCCACTGCTGTTCACCATAATCGCCGTGTCTGCCAGTTGCCGCAGGGTTGCATCTCCATGGATGACGGGGCTGTTATCCAGCACGGCATCGGCAGCGGTGAGGCCAGAGAGGGCCTCCTCCACATTGGCAAACTGAGCTGAACGACCGGCATTTTGCAGCAAGAACCAGCCGATTAATAGGGTCCAGAAGCTGCCGATATTCGAGAGTCCGAGGACTGATAACCCACCGATCGCGATCGCCGACCAACCAATCACCTGGCCGACTCGACTGGCCCAGCGGATGCCGCTGTGGCGGTTACCCGTCACCTTCCAGACGATCGCTTTGAGCACGTTGCCCCCATCCAAAGGCAATCCCGGCAGCATATTAAAGGTGGCTAGGGCCAGATTGATGTAAGCCAGTAGCCCCACAATCGTTGCCAAGGGTCCGGTCAGCACACCGCTGCCCACCACCAGGGACAACAGCGCAAACAGCACTAGGCTCACGAGGGGACCGGCCACCGCAATCCAGAAGGCCCCACCTGGGGTTTTGGCCTCCTCTTCTAAGCTGGCCAAACCACCGAACAGCAGCAGGGTAATGGATTTGACCCGAATGCCCTGACGCTGCGCGACAAAACTATGGCCCAGCTCGTGGAGCAACACTGAGGCAAACAACAAGAGTCCTGAAATCAGCCCTAAGGCGATCGCCCAGCCCCCCAGCCCTGGAAATTGGGCCAACAGACCACCACCGAAATTGAGGTGGTTAAAGCCAGGACAAAGAACCAAGAGATGTTGATGAAAAAGGGGATGCCAAACAGGTTCCCCACGCGTAAATTACCGTTCACAATGGTCTCCTTAATGTGTTTTCGGAGTTGGAAGGGGTGAATTCAAAACCTGCCCTTAAAGTTGCTCGAAAACGTTTGCCGGCTAGCAAAGGTGCAATCTATTGAAGGCAGCGGCAGCGCGTCAAATTCCAACAGACCTGAATAGCGATTGACTGTACTACAGCATTTCCTAGCCTGGTGAGGTACAGCCGACGGGCTGACAGCAAGGGTTTCGAGTCTCTTTTTGTACCTCACGAGCTTCAAAAACGCTGTAAAGCGCGTTGGGCCGTCCCATAAATGAGAAAAGTTCAGCCGCTTCAATTCGGTGATAGACACCCCAAAGCAAAGTTTTGTAAACTTCACCCTCAAAACCTATCTCTCCGCTGCCATCAACGTGTAGGGGTGAAACCCGTACACGCCAGTATTTGTACTCATCTCCAAGCCCAATTCAGGTCTGTCTCCCAGGAAAACGAGCGGAGCATATCAGTAAAACCTGAGAGAGTGTTTACAATAGTTAATCTTTTGGGTTAAGATTTAATTCGTTGATATTGTCACCTTGAGGTTCTATCACCTACTGGTGATGTTGACAGGGCAATGCATTTCTAACAGATTGTGCCAAGCAAATGGCCTGAACGGCATCCTTCTACAGGGATATTGTGTAGCTACTGAGCGGGTCATTTGGATGGGATTATTCTGAGCTTTTTAGGTCTTTCAGGTCTAGCTCCTTTACGTTGGCCGATGCAGAGTTTGGCTAACCCGTCGTATTTATTCTTCTCGAAAGATGGCAGTTTCTAAATCCAGAAAAGTTGATACGGATCTAGTTCGGACTTATTTAAAAGAGCTGGGGCAGGTGCCGATGCTGACCCATGAGCAAGAGGTGGTTTACGGTAAAGCCGTTCAGCAGCTTGTGCAGCTAGACGCGGTGAAAGCTGAGCTAGTGGCAACCCTGGATCGTGAACCGACCTTGGCGGAGTGGGCCGAGGCAGCGGATCTGACTCAGTCGAGCCTCAAAACTATGCTCCAGGCGGGGCAGCGGGCCAAGCGCAAGATGGTGGAGGCCAACCTGCGACTGGTGGTTCACATTGCCAAAAAGTATTTGAAGCGCAATATCGAGTTTTTAGACTTGATCCAAGAAGGTACCCTCGGGCTACAGCGAGGGGTGGAGAAGTTTGACCCCAGTAAGGGATATCGCTTCTCGACTTATGCCTACTGGTGGATTCGTCAGGCGATGACGCGGGCGATCGCTGAAAAAAGCCGCACCATCCGCTTACCGATCCACATTCACGAGAAGCTCAACAAAATCAAAAAGACCCAGCGGCAACTGGCCCAGACCTTGGGGCGATCGGCCACCTACCCAGAAATTGCCGATGCGCTGGATATCCCGGTCGAAAAAATTCGCGAGTATCTCAGACATAGCCGCCAGACCCTCTCCCTCGATATGCGCCTGGGGGACGATCAAGAGGCCGCATTGGGCGATTTGCTGGAGTACGAGGGCCTCTCACCCGAAGACTACGCCGCTAAAATGTCCCTACGCACCAACCTCAAGGCGATGCTCGAAACCCTGCCCCCCCAACAGCAGCAGGTGATCACTTTACGGTTTGGCCTGAATAGCAGCGAGGGCATGACCTTAACCAAAATTGGGCAGCACCTCAACGTGACTCGGGAGCGGGTGCGTCAAATTGAGAAAGCCGCCCTCAGCCGCCTGCGGCAACAGCATCACAACGCCAAATCCCTGCTGGCCGCGATTTAGCTGTCGCCCTCCCCAGGGCACCTGAATCTCAGGGATCTGCCTCGGGTTGAATAAACGGAAAACACTTCTAACTGGCTAGTTTTGCCGCTTGTCGCGATCGCAAGCAAGCGTGATACCGCTTCAGGCGATTCTGGATGCGTAGGACTAGATTTTGGCCGTGGATGGGCTTGGTAATGTAATCGTCAGCGCCCAGGGCAAAGGCTTGATTTTGCTTGGCTGCATCCCTATGAATGCTGAGGAAAACAATCGGTAAATGCTGCCAGCGGGGATTGCTCCGCAGCACCTGGCACAGCTCAAAGCCATTGATGTGGGGCATCTCAATGTCAAGGATGAGCAAATCCGGCCTCACCTGGGTAAACAGACTCCAAAACCGCTGGGGATTGGCCAGGGGGGTGATTTGAAAATCCCAGGGCTGTAGGAGCTGAGTCACCTGCTGTAGGTGGTATGTATCATCATCCACCACCATGATTTTGCTAAGGCCATCGCTGGCGTGGGTTGCCTGGGCAATCACCGCTAGCACCTCGGCTGGCACCACTGGATATTCGAGAATAATCGCCCCGCCCCGCCGAATCAAATCCAGGCGGTTACCAAAGTCTGCTTGGGGCGTAATCACCAGCACCGGCAACTGGGGCCAAGCCGCCGTCAGGTGGCTAATAAATTGCAGCAACCGCTGCAAAATCGGTTCGTCTAAGAGGGGGTCGTTTTCACCGGCCACCAAATGGATCAGCACTAAGTCCGGTGTCTCAGGGCTAGGTTCCGGGCTAGGTTCCGGGCTCGCTTCCGGGCTAGACGGGGAGCGGTGCGCCTGCGCGCTCGGCGTCATCAGCGACAATTTCTCGGCGGCAGATTCAATCGAGGCCGCAACCGCAGTTTGCCAACCTTGGGCCACCGCCAGGGCCGTGAGCTGCTGAATATGGGGCATTTGGTTGACATCGACGATTAAGAGCTTGAGCGCGGGGGGGCTCTGCCTCTGGGGGCAAACCAACTGGGGGGCTTCATCCAGGGCGTGGCCGAGGGTCGCAACCAGGGTCTGAAATTGAGCCGACTGGGTGGGGGAGAAAACGGGGGTGGTGTGCAGCAATTGTTCGAGCTGTAACGCTAGGCGATAGCCCTCCATTAATCCAAAGGTGCCGAGGGTGCCCGCAAGGCTATGGGCCATCTGCTGGGCTTGGGTGCGCTGCTGTTCATTCAGGTCTTTATGGGTGAGCAGGTGAGCCACTTGGGTCAAGTAGTTCCAGCGCTCTAAGCTATCCCCTTTGTGGGCTCGCCAAGCTTGGGTCAGCCCTTCTAGATAACGGGTCTGGCGATCGCCCTGGAGAGGGGTTGGGCGATCTCCCTCGCGGTCCCCAGGGAGCCCCTGGTCTTGAGGCGATATCCCAGCCCATGCACGGTCTCGACCAAATCCCCAGGGGCACCCGCCGCTTTGAGCTTCCGCCGCAAACCGCGAATGTGGGAGCGCACTGTCGCCTCACTCGGAAAGGCTTCGGAAGACCAAATCCGATCCAGTAATGTGCTGGCCCCAAACACCTGCTGACTGTGGCGCAGGAATAATTCCAGCAGGGCATATTCCTTGGCGGTGAGGTCAACCCGTTGGCCGTGATAGGTGACCTCACAACTGACCGGGTCCAGACAGAGGTCTCCCCAAGTCAGGACTGGTGCTGCTTCGGTGAGGGCTCGCCGCAACAGCACCCGAATCCGCGCCAGTAACTCATCAATATGAAAAGGCTTGACCACATAATCATCTGCCCCGGCTTCTAGCCCGCGTACCTTATCGGTTTGTTCGTCCTTGGCAGTCAGCAGTAAAATCGGCACCCCATAGCCCTGATTTCGTAACCGTTGACAGAGATGGATGCCGTTGAGCTGGGGCAGCATCCAATCCAAAATAATCAGGTCGTACTCAAAGGTCGAACCATAGGCCCAACCGGTTTCGCCGTCGGCCACCCGATCAACCACATAGTTTTGAGCGACCAATTGCTGAGTCAACAGCGCCGCCAAAGCATCATCATCGTCAATCAAAAGAACTCGCATCGCTGCTATCGGGACGTAACTGTCCCCTGAGCGGAGTCGAAGGGGACTTTTGCAGTAGATCTGGCTTTCTCCTTTCGGGAGACGCTGACGCGAACGACTCCGCTCAGCCAGCGTGACTTGTGGGCCGGTTACGACAGGGACCAATCCAGTAAATGGGCAATTTGGCTGGCCAAAGTGAGGGGGTTGAAGGGTTTGGTAATCACCCCAGCCACGCCAATTTTTTGAAATAAACGCTTCTCAGCAGTGCGGGTTTTTGCCGTTAGCAAAACCACCGGAATCGCTTGGGTGTGGGGGTTTTCGCAAAGGGCCTCAAAGGTGGCAATGCCATCCATTTCTGGCATCATCACATCTAGCAAAATGGCATCTGGCCCATAAAATTCCGCCTGGGAAATGCCTTCTCGGCCCGAGGAGGCGGTCAAAATATCCCAGTTGGCCTCCATTTTTAAGCTTAGGCTAACCACCTTTTGGATCGACTCTTCATCATCAACAATCAAGACACGTTTTGAGGACATGGTTTTAGGGGAATTGCCTGTAGATTTAAGCGGATCGGGCCGTGAGCAACGGCACGGTGAAATAGAAGCAACTGCCCACTCCCATCTGGCTCTCTGCCCAGATTTGACCGCCATGTTGCTCCACAATTTTTCGGCAAATGGTGAGGCCTAAACCGGTGCCGCCTTTCTTGCGGGAGTCTGAGGAGTCAACCTGTTGAAATCGCTCAAAAATGCTGCTGAGCTTGTCAGATGGAATTCCTTGGCCCTGGTCTTGGACACAGAACAGCGCCATGGCGGGAAAAGCCGGACGATGGTGAAAGGCGGCATTGGATAATTGGGGCGGCAAGTTGGATTGGGCATCGGGTTCGAAATAGGGTTGAACGCTTAAGCCGATCTCGTTGCCGGGGTAGAAAATTTGATCGCATTCCCGATCAAATTGGTCAAGGTCTGAACGATGTAGTCGGGGTCAGCCCAGATGGCCATGGACTCCAGTTGGGGGCAGATGTGAACGTTCTGTTGGCGGGCGATCGCCTGCATGGACTCAGCGGCCTGCACAATCAGGTCGGCGGCATCACAGCGATGGGCATCCATGGTGACTTCGCCTGATTCGATCCGCTGGAGGTCGAGGACATTGTTGACCAAGCGCACCAGGCGATCGGTGTTTTCATCGGCCACATCCAGCATTTGCTGCCCTTCTGCCGATAGATGCCCTAAGCGCCCGGTGGCAATCAGTTTGAGGGAGCCGTGGAGGGAGGTGAGGGGGGTCCGCAATTCGTGACTGACGACGGCAATAAATTCATCCTTCATCCGCTCGATCGCCTTGCGATCGCTGACATCCATCGTCAGGGCGAAAAAGCCTTTCACGGGGGCGTTCTTGGGCGGCTTTTCCTCGGCGATCGGCGACCCGTCCATCAGCAGACCCGGCACTTGCGAGCCTTGAGTCTGCGGGCCTTGAGTCTGCGGGCTTTCAATATGGGGAATATAGGTGACATTCACGGAATGATTGCGCCCGTCTTTAAAGGTGAGTTCACTTTCATAGGTGACAGGGGTCCCGGCTAAAGCGGTCTCAATATAGGGCTGAATGGTGCGGTAATAGGCTTTGCCCATGAGGGTTTGCATCGACATCCCCTGAATCGCCTCCGGGGTCTGTCCCAACCAATATTCGTAGGCTTGGTTATTAAAGCGATAGCATTGCTGCTGGTCTACGTAGGCAATCAGCACCGGCAAATTATTGGTAATCAGCCGCAGTTGTTCTTCGCTTTGGCGCAGGGCCGTTTCAATGTGTTTGCGCTCTTGAATCTCTTGATGCAGGGCCAAATTGGCTTGGGTGAGTTCACGGGTGCGGAGCTTCACCCGTTCTTCCAGGTATTCCAACATTTGCCCTTGGGAGAGGGCAATGCTGATCTGATCGGCCAACTGCTGCATCAGCGCTAATTCAAACTCGGTCCATTGCCGGGGGCTCCGGCATTGGTGGGCGATCAGCAGCCCCCAGAGATGGTTGCGCAGGGGGGCGGTGCCGACCGGATTGCTCGGGCTGCAAGGGATGCACAATCGGCACAATCAGCTTCGAGCGAATCCCCCATTGGTTAATGAACTCCACCAAACAATCTGCCAGCCCAGATTCAGGCGCATGGACATCGGCGATCGCCTGCACCCGCCCCTGGGCATAGAGGGTCTGGTACTCCTCGGGGAACACCTCTTCGGGAAAGGAGTACCCCAAAATCGCTGGGTACGGGGCCACTACCGCCTCGCTAATCGGCTGGCCCGTACCGTCGGGCAAGACCTGATAAATCAGCACTCGATCCGCCTGTAGCAACCGCTGCACCTCATTCACCGTTGTCCGCAGAATCTCCTTAAGCTGTAGCGACTGACGAATTTTCAGGGTGATTTCAGCAAACAGTTGGGCGCGTTGATTTTGGCGGTGGAGTTGTCCAGCGGTCCCTGGGTCTTGCAGGGTTTGCAGGAGACTGATTTTGTCAATTAAACCCATCAGATGGTCTCGGTCATCGACCACCGGCAAGTAGCGAATGCCATGGTGGGCAAACAGTTCTAGGACCGGGGCCACCCCTTGCAACGCAGCCTGCGCGACCGTGATCACCGGACGGGTCACCACCTGGCTGAGGCGCAATGACGCTGGATCCATTGGCTGTGTCAGCACTTTCAGCAGATCTTGGCGGGTGGCAATCCCGACCACCTTATGGCGATGTAGGGCCAGCACGCAGCCCGACCCGCGATCGCAGGCCCCATCGGCGACCAGCTCGGCTAATACTTTGGGCAGCTTTGTCTGACTCGAAAAAGCCAAGGGCGATTTTACAATCGTGCGCCAAAAGGACGAATGACAAACCCCAGGGGTCGATGACATGCCGTGAGGGGATTTCAGGGAATTTACCCCCTCAATCTAGGGGGTATTGGATCGTTTCCTTGCAGGCTTGTTTTGATTCTTTAAGTTTTAGCTGAATACTATTAAGTTTTTGGGGCTAGCTTTGAGCCTGCCTAGCGTTGGGGCTACTGCTCATTAGGACGTGACCTCTAAAAACCGGAGGCGATTGCGCCCCCGCTCTTGGGCCTGGGCAAGGGCGGTTTGAGCGGTGTCGATCAGTTGCAGGGCATCAACGGGCGTGGCCGTGTTGGCGATCGCCCCCCCCACGCTTACCTCTAGGGTCCGCTCTGGCTCCGCTAGCGGGGCCTCTAAAATGGCGGCTTTTAGGGTTTCACCATAGGTACTGGTGGCTTTAGCATTGAGGCCAGTGACCGTGGCCAAGTAAAGCCCCTGGCCATCGCTGTAGAGCCAAGTCTGTTCTGTGGCCACATCTTGGAGGTGCTGAGTCAACCCCTGCCACAAGCGTTGCCGCTCTACCCCATAGACCTGATCCGCCTGCACCTTGAGCATGAGCAGGCTAAAGGGGCGATCGCTCAGCGCCGCCAATTGTCGCGTTAGGGCCTGTTTGAGGATGCTGCTGTGGAGCAGGCCGGTGGTCGTTTCTTTTAAATCCAGCGCGCTGAGCAGGTCTTGATAGCGCTGATGCACCGCCTGCACCCGTTGGGTTTCGGTCGCTACCTGCTGTTCGGTGTCTTGGAGCAGGCCGGTGAGGGTATCGGTTTGTTTTTGAAAGCGACTCACCCGCCACCCCCGCCGAATCACGGCGGGAACCGACACCAAGAGGCCAACGACCACGCCGATCGCCAGGGTGAGCAACAGCACCAGCGCCAGAGACTGGCGATATTCCCACCCCAACAGGTTGAGGGTGACGAGGTTAGGGTTTTGCAGGGCAAACAGAATCGCGAGTAGGGCGATCGCCAGCCCAGAAACGATATATAAGCGCATAGTCAACTCAACAGGGCCGCACTGTCTCAATTTACCCCACTGGCTTGCTTCTGCTTAGGGGCGGGGGTTTTGGGTGCGGTTGAAAACGACCATGGCCCGCTCCAGAATCTCGGGGCTCCAGGCGTGGCCCGCCTCCGGGTCCACATAGGATTCTACCTGAAAGCCCTCGGCTTCTAAATCGTCGAGCAAGGGTTGCAAGCGGGGGATAAAGGCTTCGTCCTGGGCTCCCATCGCCCAAAATAACGGCACCGCCAGAGCCGCCGCTTTGTAGTCTTGGTCGCTGGCATCGGCCACCACCGCCGCCGCCCGCACCCGCTCTGGATAGTTAAAGGTGTAGCGATGGGTAAACCGCCCGCCCGCTGAGATGCCGGTCAGGTAAATGGGCAGATCCAGGGGCTGGGTTGTGGCCACCTCGCTCAATATCCGGTCGAGGGCTTCGATCTCGCCGTGGTCAAACTGCCAGTATTTGTCCTCACTGTTAAAGGACGGGCAAATCAGCAGATAACCCTCGCGCCCAGCCACCTCAGCCCAGGTATCGCAGGTCTCAGGACCGTTGCCTCGAAAGCCATGGACCGCCACGATCACCGGCCAGCCCGCTGCTGGGGCTGCGCCCGCTGGCACCCGCAGGTCGTAGGGAACGGTATTGCCCTGACAGCCCGTGACCAGCAGGCTGGCGATCGCTCCCCCTAAGATCCAATCCCGCATCCGCTAATCCCTCTTTTTACTATTTTTAGGTGGTGGCTAACCAAGCCCGCAGCAGGTCTACGCGCCAGCGGGCTTCATCCTGCTGAAGTATCTTCCCAGAGATTCTTATCCACGCCCTAAACTAGGACTTATGAGAGCTCAAGAGATCGCTGAACGGCATGGTTAGTAGCGCGGGCGTCCGAGAAACCATCATCACCCTGAACGATCTTCAACAGCGTTTGGGCCTGATGCAAACCCGTGACCTGAATTTCTTCTCTGAATGGGCAGATGACCTACCGGCTCTCACGGCTCAACAGGAAGGGGATATTGAGCGCCTCAAGCAGCGCTATGACTATCATCGCGCCGATGGGTTACTGCTAGAGGGCACCATCAATCTGGTGGTGGTCTCCCCGCTACTGGAACTTTTGGGCTTCATCGACCCGCCTTTTCGAATCAAGTCACCTTACGGCATGGCGATCGAGCTGCAAGATCCAGACGAAATCGTCCGAGGTTTCATTGACGTATTGGTCTTGCAAGGCAGGCTTTGGATTTTGACAATTGAATCGAAACGCACCAGCATTTCTGTCCCGGCGGCGTTGCCTCAACTCCTCGCTTACATGGCGGCGAATCCTGACCCACACAAGCCCAACTATGGAATGGCGACGAATGGCGACGAGTTTGTCTTTTTGAAGCTGGGTGCGGGTCTGACATACGACACATCTCGTTCGTTCTCGCTATTTCCGCAACGCCATGAGCTGGGGGCAGTGGCTAAAATTCTCAAGGCTTTGGGGCAACAGGTCTTGAACCCCGTTATGGAGACCGGTTAACGATGACAAGCCTGCTGGTTAAATCTGTTGAGACGCCGTTACCCATCGATCTGTCATCACTGATCGACCTATCGCAGATGAGTGATGTGCAGTTTTATGAGTTTTGCCTTACCAATCCTGACCTACGGATTGAGCGGAATGCCAATGGAGAAATTGTGGTTATGCCACCAGCATTTGCGGATACTGGGAATCGTAACGGCAGAATTTTTGGACAGCTTTTTGTCTGGGCGGAGGCAGACGGAACGGGTGAGGTGTTTGACTCTAGCTCAGGCTTTACGTTACCGAATGGGGCGATGCGATCGCCCGATGCCGCCTGGATTTTATCTGAGCGTTGGAATGCACTCCCACCAGAACAACAGGCTTCGTTTTCACCCATCTCACCTGATTTTGTTGTGGAGTTAAGGTCAAGTAGTGACACGCTAACGAGCTTGCAAGACAAGATGGCGGAATATGTGGCGAATGGGGTGCGGTTGGGGTTACTCATTGATCGCAAGAGCCGTCAAGTTCATATTTATCGACCTGAGCAAGCACCCATCATTTTAGATGAGTCTGAATCTATTGACTGTGGACCTGAATTGCCACAGTTCAAACTGAAGATGGCAAAAGTTTGGTAGTGACTATAGAGGGATCTGACCATGACGATTGCTTCATCAAAACCCAATATCACTTCGCCTCAAAGCACCCCTTTAAAAGCGAAAAAGCTCACCACGTCCGACACGGAAATGCGGGTGTTGTTGGAGGGGGTTAGCTGGGAGACCTATAAGCGATTGCTGACAGAAACAGGCGACAACAGGAAGCAAAGATTTGCTTATCGAGATGGACTATTAGAAATTATGGTGCCGTTGAAAGGGCATGAAGAGCCCACTCGGCTATTTGATCAGTTTTTGGCGGCCATTGTGGATGCGTTAGGTGTGGAATTTTGCAGCCTGGGCGCTTTGACGATGAAAAACGTCCAACAAAAGAAGGGACTGGAGCCAGATGGTTGTTTTTATATTGCCAACGAAGCAGTGGTTCGGGGTGTGGAAACGCTTGATTTTGAGGTGCATCCTCCGCCAGATTTAGTCGTTGAGGTGGATAACAGCAGCTCGTCGTTGGGAAAGTTTCCGATTTATGAGGCGTTGAAGATTCCAGAAATTTGGCGGTTGCAGCGTGGCGTGCTGACGATCTATCAGTTGGGTACTGAGGGATCTGGCTATGCAGAAACAGAACAGAGTTTGTCATTTCCTCAGTTGCCGATTCGGGAGTTGCCACAGTTTATAGCTCGGGCAAAGGTGATTGGGCAACGGGCGGCGGTTAGGGAACTGGTGCAGCGAGTAAGGCAGGCGTTGGGCGACTCAGAAAAGTCTTAGCGAGATGAATACTTGGCAGACCTTTGTTGTTAGACCTCGCTTTGAATGCCCTGTTGCACTTCAAATTTGAATTGGCGAAGTATCAGATCAAACAGCTGATTACAAGACTTCATCCTTATCTGGGAAAATGACATCCTCATAAACCTGAGTTGTCAAAATCTTTAGCCCCACACTTTCGAGAACCAAACCACCTTCTGCTGAGTCCATCTCAAGACCCTCGCTGATCGTATTCACCAACTCCCAATTGTTCCGCTCATTGCGGCGATAACACTCCACCATCACCCGATCCGGGTCAATCAGCACATACTCTTGCAGCGTTTCAATCTGGCGATAGCGTCGAAACTTGTACCCCCGATCGCGAGCTTCCGTAGACTCCGACAACACCTCCACCACCAAGCAGGGGAAGCGAATATATTGCCGCGCCTTGAGATCTCGACCATCACACGTCACCGTCACATCAGGGTAAAAGAACGGCCCATCGCCAGAAATCGCAACCTTGGCATCACCACTTAAAACCTTGCAATTTCGCCCCCGCAAATGGGGTTTCAGCAGCGCCACTAGATTCACCGCAATTTGATTGTGGGGGATGGTGCCCCCCGCCATCGCCACAACCTGACCCGCAACATACTCATATCTGAGTCGCTGTTGAGCCTCCCAATTCAGATATTCCGTAGGGGTGAAGGTGGGCTGGGGTTGAGCGATCATGTCCTGAGCCTCCAAACCGTAGATCAGATGGTGGATCAACCGCTAAATCCAGACGACTTTTTACAGTCACGGTCAGTTGCAACCATCATGCAAGCTAGCGAGATTCGTGATTTTAGGGTATCACCCTGCATTAGCGCGATCGCAGCGTTTCGTATCCGGCGCTGTCTCCCAAAGAGATGATGCGAGCCTAAAAATCTTGCTAGATGATGTTGTGTTTTTGAAAACAATTTGCCAGCACTACGCCAACAGACGAGTGACTGCCGCGCTGTATTCTTTGTACGCCTTCACACCAATCAATGTCTCTATCAGCTCACCGTCTTTAAAAAACATCACCGCCGGTATGCCCTTCAACCCAAACCGCTTGGTGATGGACCGATTCACATCAAAATCGATCTTCATCACCGTGGCGCGCCCCTGATACGACTTCGCCAGCTGATCGATAAGCGGCGTCACCTGCTTGCAAGAGCCGCACCAAGACGCCATGCAATCGACCACTAGCAAAGATTCCTTCGCTAAGAGCGCATCAAGCTCCGCTTCATCTTGAATCAGTCGAGCGGCCTCCGTCCCTTCATTGCCGAGATCAGCCAAAGCCGCCGCCACTTCTGCAAACGAGAGGCTGGCGTTGATGGTTTTGAGCTGGGCTGGCCGCTGCTGCCGATAGTAGTCGAGGAGCGGGGCGATCGCCTCCTGATGGCGTTCTAACCGGCGACGAATGGCCGAAATGGGTTGCTCTGGCTCGTTCTCATCAGCCGATAGCCGCTTCACCAAAATCCCCGTCATCGCCTTCAGGTAGACCACCGTCGCAGCGGGCTTGCCAAACTTGGCCCACCATTCGTCAAAAGCCTGGGCCTGGTCCAGCGTCTGGGGAAAGCCATCCAGCACCCACCCCTTCAGCACCACATCCGGTTGCTCAAATCGCTGCCGAATCCGCTTCATCACCGCTGCGTCGGGCGCGGCGGCGTCGCCAGTGGTTGCAGTGGCGATCGCCTCCGGCATCAGCGCCCCCATCGACACATGGGGAATACCCCAACGTTTCGCCAGGGCGGCGGCATGGTCCTTAACCCCCGCACCGGGTGGCCCTAAGAGGATAAACTGCTTCGTTTTCATGAAGGATAGGCGGCTGAGTCTTCAGGGATGGCTCCTTGAATAGATCATATTTTTGACCCCTTTGCTCAAACCCGAACGAAAAGTAAAGGTCCGGCCTGATCTCGCCTTGCGGAATCCGCCCCATTTAGGCGTAGGCATGGTGCCGATGCCAGTGGCGGGCAATATCCACCCGACGGCAGATCCACACCTGCTCATGCCCTTGCACATAGTCGAGAAAGCGCGCCAACGCCGCCGCCCGCCCCGGTCGCCCCGACAGGCGACAGTGCAGCCCCACGCTCATCATTTTGGGGGCCGTTGCCCCCTCGCCATAGAGCACATCAAAGGCATCCCGCAGGTAGGCAAAAAACTGATCCCCTGAGTTAAACCCCTGGTAGCTGGCGAAGCGCATGTCGTTGTTGTCGAGGGTGTAGGGGATCACCAAATGGGGCTGACCGTAGTCGGTCACCCAGTAGGGTAGGTCGTCGGCATAGCTGTCGGCATCGTAGAGAAAGCCCCCGGCCTCAACCACGAGTCGGCGGGTGTTGGGGCTGAGGCGGCCCTGGTAAAACCCCAAGGGACGGCTGCCGGTGACGGCGGTTTGGATGGCAATGGCTTTGTGAATGTGCTCCCGCTCGACGGCTTCGCTCACGTATTGATAGTCAATCCAGCGATAGCCGTGGCTGGCGATCTCCCAGTCTGCCGCCACCATTGCTTTGCCGGCATCGGGATGGCGCTCCAACGCCATGGCCACGGCGTAGACGGTGACAGGGAGCGATCGCGCCGTAAACATCCGGTGCAACCGCCAAAACCCGGCCCGACTGCCGTACTCATACATCGATTCCATATTGAGGTTCCGCACCCCCAACAGCGGCTGCGCCCCCACCGTCTCTGACAAAAACGATTCCGAGGCGGCATCCCCATGCAAAATACAGTTCTCGCCCCCCTCCTCGTAGTTGATCACAAACTGCAAAGCCAACCGCGCTCCCTGGGGCCATTGGGGATCGGGTGGGGTTTGGCCATAGCCAATCAGATCACGGGGGTAGGGCACAGCCATGGATTCACTCTGGGGATAAGAGAGGATTTTAGTGGGTCTTGGGAGGGCTAGCGATGATCTTGGCTGTCAAGATCTTTGGCCCCCTAACGAGCGGGCGCATAGCGAACGGCAACGCATTCGTCCTGCGGCGATCGCTGGTTGAACATCGCCTTGAGGCCGGTTAAGCGCTTCCTGGCGAAGGATCCAAGCGACTTGCTTGAGCTTCCCTTGGCTGAGCAAGCGCCCACAGAGAGGGTGATGACGCATGGCAACGAAGGCTGCCATGTTGGACTCTCTCAATACAGGGGGATTCTGGATGAATTCACTCCATTTTGGCTAGGTGAGATACAGTCCATCCCTCAGCATCCAGGGTTTCCGAGCTATCTTTGTACCTCACTAGATTCAAAAACGCTGTTGAGAGCCATAAATCATGGGCCGACCCCTGGCCATTACCCTCTTGATCGCCCTCCTGCTCGGCATTGGCCTGCGCTGCTGGAGCTTGGACCACAAGCTGTTTTGGGTGGATGAAGTGTTCACGACCCTAGATGTAGCTGGGTACACCGATGGTGAAATAGCAGCCCTGTTTCATCCACCGCGCCTGACCACGGCTCAGGGGTTAATCGATACCGTGGCGCTGGATAGCAATCGCCCCTTTAGGGCCATGCTCCATAGCCTGATCACTGAGAACACCAACCATGTGCCCCTCTACTACGCCCTTACCTACGGGTGGATCAAGCTCTTTGGCCAATCGGTAACGGCGCTACGGGCCTTAGCCCTGGTTTTTAGCTTGGCGGCACTGCCGCTGTTCTACGACTTGAGCCGCAGACTCTTCCAGTCGCCCATCGTGGCGGGGTTAGCGGTGGCGCTGATGGCGGTCTCCCCGTTCCATGTGCTCTATAGCCAAGAGGCCCGTCCCTATAGCCTGTGGATGCTGATCACGGTGCTCTCAAGCTGGGCGCTGGTTACATCACTGGGCACCGAAAGTGCGAGCCAACCCCGCCAATCCCGCAGGATCTACTGGGGGCTGTATGGGGCTGCCGCGAGTTTGGGGCTCTACACCTTTCTCTATATGCCCTTGGTGCTGGTGGCCCATGGCTTGTATGTGGTGATTTGCCAGCGGGAGCGGTGGTGCCCAGCGGTACGGCATTACCTCCTGGCCAGCGGCGCGGCGGCGGTCTCCTTTGTGCCCTGGCTGCTGGCGATCGCCCCCTACCGTCACATCCTCAGGGACAATGCCCACTGGCAATTACAAGCGGCCAGCCGTGACCCGTTGCTGCTGTTGCATCACCTGGGGTTGACCCTGGCGCGGGGCTTCATCGACTTTGATCTCAACTATGGCTTTAGCCCTGACCGCTGGTGGCCCTATGGTGGGGTCATTCTCGCCGTGGGCGCTTTGGTGATCTATAGCCTAGTGATCACCATCGCCATGCCGATTTGGCCGCTTGGCTCTTGCCGGTCTTACTGCTGGGGGTGCCCGCCCTCGCCATTGTGGCGATCGAAGTGGGGCTGGGGCAGCAGCAAACCGGTATTCCCCGCTATTTCACCCCCTGCTATGTGGGGGCCGAATTGGTGGTGGCCTACGGGTTGGGGTGGCAGATTGAGCGGAGGGCTTCGAATCTGTGGTCGGTGGTGGCGATCGCCCTCTTAGCGATTGGGGCGCTCTCCTGCGGTAACGGTGCCCTAGCCGAGACCTGGTGGACAAAGTCGGGCCATTATCTGCCCACCGCCGCCCAGATCATTAACCAGGGCGATCGCCCTTGGTGTTGGCCGATAGTGACGCCTGGACCTTTGCCCTCGCCTACCAACTGGCTCCTGATACCGTCATGGCCCTGTTTAGCAGCGATCGGATCATGCCCCTAGTGCCACCGGGCTATAGCGATTATTTTTTGTACAACGCCCCCACGGACTGGGTGCCTACATTCCAGACCGCCAGCGGCTACACTGTCCTGCCCCTAGAGGGCCTAGAGAATGTGCCCCTCTGGCGGGTGATACCCTGACAGAGGCTTGTAAAGTGTGGCTTGAGCAAGCGGCTTGCCACAACAGTAGGGTTGAGGGCGGAATCGTGGCGTTAAAGCACGGGGGAAAACCATGGTGAAAGCAGCGGGCGATCGCTGGCCCGTTCTTGGGCGAGCCGCTGTCCCCTATTTCTTCCTCGCTCCGGCCTTGTTGGTGCTGGGGATGACGGTGTTTTGGCCCGCCCTGCGGGCGCTGTACCTGAGCTTTACCAGCTACGGCTTTGACGTCACCCAGCCCCCCCTCTGGATCGGCCTAGAGAACTTTCAAAAACTGCTGCGGGATCGCACCTTTTGGGTGACGGTCAAAAACACGGTGGTTTATCTGGTTGGGGTGGTACCGATTTTGGCGATCGCCCCCCTGCTGCTAGCGATTTTGGTGAACCGCAAGCTGCCCGGTATCCGCTGGTTTCGGGTGGCCTACTACACGCCAGTGGTGGTCTCGATGGTGGTGGCGGGCATTGCTTGGCGCTGGCTCTATGCCGAGAATGGCCTCTTCAATCAGGTTTTGGTGGGGTCTGGCCTATTGGAAAAAGCGATACCCTGGCTGACCAGTCCGGCCCTGTCCCTGCCCAGCGTCATGGTGGTGACGATCTGGAAAGGGCTGGGGTATTACATGGTGATTTACCTGGCGGGGCTACAAACCATCCCGAAGGATCTCTACGAAGCAGCGGCCATTGATGGCTCCGATGGCTGGAAAAAGCATTGGGATATTACCCTGCCGCTGATGCGTCCCTACATTTTTTGGTGACGGTGATTTCAGCGATCGCCGCCACCAAGGTGTTTGAGGAGGTCTACATCCTCACCCAGGGCGGTCCCCTCAACAGCTCCAAAACCATTGTTTACTACGTTTATGAACAGGCGTTTCAAGATTTGGAAATGAGCTATGCCTGCACCGTGGGGCTAGCGCTATTTTTGGTGATTCTGACCCTTTCCATCTTGCGCCTCATGCTGGATCGCAATTCGGACTCAACCCAATATTTTTAATAAATCAGCGTAATGAACCGGCCTGTAATGAACCGGCGCGCCTTTATCCAATGGGTATTGCTAACCACTACGGCGACACAGTTGGCACGCTGTCAACCCAGAGATAAGACGGGCCATCCCGAAACCATTTTGCCCGAAACCATTTTGATTGTGGGGGCAGGGATGGCGGGCATCTCAGCCGCTCGCCATCTCCAGGATGCAGGCCATCAAGTCATGGTGCTGGAGGGGCGAGATCGCATTGGCGGTCGGGTCTGGACCAGCCGCCAATGGGAGACGCCGCTCGATATGGGTGCCGCTTGGATTCACGGCGTTCAGGGCAACCCTTTAACGGCGATCGCGGATGAAATTGATGCCCGCCGGCAAGTCACCGATTACAACAACGCCGTCCTGTATGCCACCGATGGAACCTTGCAGCCTGAACGTGCTTGGGGCGAAATTGAGCGGTTCAATGTGCAGGCTGCCCAGGCCATTGCTGCGGCGCGTTCAGGACCGGATCAATCGGTTGCCGACGCGATCGCGGCCAGCATCGACCTTGACAGCTTATCTGAGGCAGAACAAAGACAACTGGCCTTTGCGGTAAACAATCAGCTAGAGCAGGAATTTGCTGCCGACATCAGTCGCTTATCGGCCCATCACCTTGAGGAAGGCAGTGCCTTTGGGGGCGATGATGTCTTATTCCCGCAAGGCTACGATGCCCTGGTTAATTACCTCGCCACAGGTCTAGACATTCGCCTCAATCAAACGGTGACGCAGATTGCCTACAGCGACACAGGGGTGACGGTCACCACCGGTGCTGAACGTTTCGAGGCCGATCGGGCGATCGTCACCCTGCCCATTGGGGTTTTAAAACAGGGCGATGTTGCGTTTGCACCCGCGCTACCCGAGGAAAAGCAAGCTGCCATTACGGCCCTTGGCGCGGGTGTGTTGAACAAGGTTTATCTAAAGTTTCCAAACGTGTTTTGGGAGCGCTCCCCAGACTGGATCAGCTATATCTCTCATGCCAAGGGGGAATTTTCCACCTGGCTGAATATCTATCACTACAGCAATGCGCCGATTTTAATGGCGTTTAATGCGGGAACCTTTGGTCAGGCCATCGAGGCTTGGTCTGATGCTCAAATTATTGACCGGGCCATGGAGACAATACGGTTGATCAGCGGTCAGGACAGCCCTGATCCCATCAATGCCCAAATCACCCGTTGGCACAGCGACCCGTTTGCCCGCTGCTCTTATTCCTACCCAGCAGTGGGAATGACTGATACGACAAGAGCTGATTTGGCGGCTCCAATTGGCGATCGCCTCTTCTTTGCCGGGGAAGCCACCCATTCCGACTATCCTTCTACAGTCCATGGCGCATATCTATCAGGTCAGCGAGAAGCAGAGCGGATCCGTCAGATTTTGGCAACCACTTAGGGACAAGCGGGTAAATAGCGTACCGCTTTCCCAGGGCGCAAGCCTTGCGCCCCTACTCAGCGGCTTTTGTGCCTGGTATGTTTTTTAATTGCGGATCCCTTAGGGAAATACGGAAATACTTCGAGATGCCACGTAAACCCCATTGGCCCATTCTGATTGCCTTGTTTGTGTCAGTGCTAGCCGGTTGTGTGATCCCGAGAGGACCCCTGATGCCCACCCCCAACCTCGCTCTGAGAGTCCCAGCGGAATGGGAATCCCATGCCGCCACCTGGATGCAGTGGCCCGGTCAGTGGGAAGCCGAAATGCGGCCCGCCTTTGCCGACATTATCAGGGTGGTTCAAGACTATGAACCGGTTCATCTCATCGCTAGAAGTTCCTCGGAACAACAGGCTGCCCAACCGTTCCTTGCCGCCCGTGAGGTGTCTGGAGACAATCTTTCCTGGCATATCGCCCCCATTGATAACGCCTGGTTGCGGGACAATGGGCCGGTTTATGTGGCTGACGGCAGTAAACTCTGGATACAAAACTGGCGATTCGACGCCTGGGGCGGCAACTTCGGGGACGATATCCCCTATGCCAATGACAACGAAATCCCAGTTTATATTGGTCAACAGTTAGGGATGCGGGTCGAGGACCATCAGGACTACGTTCTGGAAAAAGGCAATCTGGAATTCAACGGGGCTGGCACCTTGGTGCTCAATTGGGATTGCCAGGACGATCGCAATCCCGGTCTGGCCCAGGCGGAGCACGAGGCCATTTTGACGGCAGCTTTTGGGGTCAGCCAAATCATCTGGGCCTATGGCCATGATTCTGAAGATGGCACCACCGGGCACATTGACGGCACCGCTCGGTTTGCGGACCCGCAAACGCTCGTGGTGGCTGACTATGAGGGCTCGGCTACGGAACGGGAATTGGCGATCGCAGCCGCTGAAGCCGGTTTGACTGTGGTTCGATATCCGGGCAATCCCAACTGGTTGGTGGGCAATGGGTTTGTAGGGGCAATGGCGTCCGGAGACCGCAGCACCGATGCCCAATTAAAGGCCCAGTTGGAATCACTCTTTCCCGATCGCGACATCTACATGATTGACGCCAGCACCATAGCGGATGCCGGAGGGGGCATCCATTGCGTCACGAACGACCAACCAGCATCCGTTTAGACTCCAGATTGGCAGATCTCAGCACATCTCAGGGGCATATGGAAAGAAACATAACGCCTTTTGCATCCTTGCTATCTGAGGTTCAGACCTGCACGCTCTGCCAAAAGCATTTGCCCTTGGGGCCGCGTCCGGTTCTACAAATCCACCCCAAAGCAAAGATTCTGATCGCCGGTCAGGCCCCAGGCAGGAAGGTACATAACTCCGGGATTCCCTTCGATGATGCCAGTGGCGATCGCCTACGGACCTGGCTCGGCATCACCCGCGCAGTCTTCTACGACCCAGAGCAAATCGCGATTTTGCCCATGGGTTTCTGCTTTCCAGGTTCAGGTCAGTCGGGGGATCTCCCCCCTCGCCCCGAATGTGCCCCCACTTGGCGGCAGCCGCTGCTCGATCAGTTATGCCACCTTGAGATCACAGTAGTGCTGGGCCAGTATGCGCAGCGATATCACTGCGGTGAGGCCCAATCGTCCCTCACCGAACGGGTGAAGGCTTGGCGAACCTATTGGCCGCAGGTGGTGCCGTTGCCCCACCCCAGTCCGAGAAATAATCTCTGGCTGCGCCGGAATGCCTGGTTCGAGGTTGAACTGGTGCCCATGCTTCAGCAACGGATGTCAGAAATTTTGACCTAATCAGGATTCAGAAGGGAAAATAAACCTTGGCCACATCCAAACCCGTAGTTCGCCCCACGGTAAAAACTCAAGTTTTCAAGTTGGATGTGGTTTACAGCGTTTTTGAAGCTCGTGAGGTACCAAAAGGGACTCGAAACCCTTGTTTTCAGTGCATCAGCTGTACCTCACCAGGCTAGTACTCTGCGGCGGAAGTTTGCCAACCGTTTCCTTGTTTGGGGAGCTAGGGAGCATGGGAGCCGGGGAGTTAGACGGTAGCGTTATTTGCGCCGAGCGATACTAGGAAATGCTGTAGCAATCATCCACTACGCGCTATCTCAGCAGCAGCATGGCGATAGATATTCAAAGAATCACGGTAAACGACCTGGATAAACCCCTCATTCTCCAGATTCTGAAACTGCAAAACTCCGTGTGGCCCGCTGACAAAAATATTGACCACCAATATGAAACCTATATCCACATCAATACAGCTCGGCCCGATTTAAACGCGCTAACAGCTCACGAGGGAACAACCTTGGTCGGTTATGCAGAAGCGTTCAGCCGAGTCATTAGCTATGGGGAAGAACAGCATCAAATCGGTTGTCTGGCTGATGTTTGTGTATTGCCCCAGCGTCAGGGCCAAGGCATTGGCAAAGCAATTGTCAATGCCGCTTTTAACCTCATTGAGACCGGAGAATTTCAAGTCTTCTTATTTCAGACAGGCGTGCCCGAGTTCTACCTCAAGCTCGGTGCGGTTTTGATTGATCATCAGTTTATTAATACCAAAGCTGCTCAGCCTGAAAAAAATCCCTGGTGGGACCAGCACGTCATGATTTATCCAGCCAGCTTCAACTGGTTTGACGGTGTCGTTGACCTTAACGGCGAAGCTTTTTAAGACTGGGGCGGCGTTGGTTGAACGTGAAGTTGGGGTTGAAGCTAGCTGGCGCAGCATCACCATCCTGAGCCCAGCTAAATGACTGCAATGCCCAGTCAGGGGCGATATTGTCAGGCACATCACAATCTTTTTGGGAGACAAATTGAATAATTGTAAAGACAGCAACCCCTACCGTTGCCAAAGGCAAGGGCGGGTTGATGGCAGGGCGGGTTGATGGTGTTGACGCCATGGCTCAAGTCATGACGATGCTGATTAAGGCTGGCGTAAAGGGGTAAAGCGACCGATGAAAGTCTTACGTGCCTATGGTTTCCTGGCTGCATTGGTGGCTAGTCTCGTGCTGTTTTCAGGGCTGGCTACTGCCGAGAAAGTCGCTCCCTCCCAGTTAGTTGCAAACACCATCGCCCCAAAACCTGGGGTCACAGCGGTAGTTGTTACAGCGGTGGCAGCTGGCGATCGCCCCGCCTCCAGGGCAAACTGTCTGGCCTGGGCTGATGATGCCTATGCCACCCTGGCGACAACCTGTTCAGAACCGGCAACCGGTGCCGTTGATGGGGCTAGCCTTCAACATCGCCCCGGACAGCGGCGGGCTCAAGACCGTCGCCGTCCTGCCCTAGCAGCGGACGATCGCACCACCCTAGTGACCACCGATCGCCCCAACTTTGTTGCTGGAAGTCGCAGCACCGCTCGTACGCTGGCCCGACCCGCTCAATCTGTCTCGGACGTAGAACCCTTTCAGACCAGCCAATTGGTGACCTCCGTAGAAACGGTGCCGGGGGATCTGCCGTTGCTGGGCATCCTCTGCAAAGATCAGGTGTCCCAAGCGCAGGAATTCGCCCCCGTGCAACGGGTCGATCAAGGTATCCCAGCAGGCAGCGATCGCCTCACTTGGGTCACCATCACCGATCGTGCCGACTGAGT
>JAAUQE010000193.1 GCA_012032425.1 Leptolyngbya sp. RL_3_1
AAACCTGGAAATCCTCATTCTGCCGTAGGTTGGGTTAGCGTTAGCGTAACCCAACGAAACCGTTGCTGGTGTTGGGTTTCACTTCGTTCCACCCAACCTACAGGAGAAACTTTTGTCAGTCAGTCAGGCTAACCCCTTTTAAGACCGCTGGCTGGCTACATTGAGCCAATGCGGAGCAATTCCACATCAAAAACCAAGGTGGCATTGGGGGGAATCACGCGTCCCGCCCCTCTCGCGCCATAGCCGAGGTCCGGTGGAATCACCAACTGCCGTTGGCCGCCCACTCGCATGGTGGCCACCCCTTCATCCCAGCCTTTGATCACTTGGCCCACCCCAATGGTAAAGGTGAATGGACCGCGACCCCGAGAGCTATCAAATTGGGTGCCATCTTCTAGGGTGCCGGTGTAATGAACGGTCACTTGTTGCCCCCGCTGAGGCATGGCCCCCGTTCCTTCGACGACCTCTAGGTACTTCAGTCCTGAATCAGTGGTAATAAAGTTTTCAGTCGCAGTCGCGTTTTCTTCTTCGGGCATTGCAGGCGATTCCTCAACGGCTTCTTCTAGACTCAAATCGGCGGCGGATTGGGCCACTTGAACGATTTCTGAGGGACCCGGATCAGGTTCTGCTAAGGAGAGGGCGATCGCTGGCCCATTGCTCCCCACCATCTGAGAGACCGCCAGCACCAGACAAAACGCCACCAGCACAGCAAAACTTATCAAGATGTCGCGCAAGAGAATATCCTCCAACAGCGCTACACAACAACGATCGAGGGCACTGAATGAATGCCAATCATGCTTATCCTACCGGCCTGGGAGCGTTTTTGTGCGGGTGAAGAGAAATCTAGCCCCTACCGCCATTGCTTATTCTCTAGCTCGCGCACCTGACGTTCGAGGCGATCAATCCGCCCGCGCAGTTCATCCATTTCCTGCTGACGAGGCACCCCCAAATCTTGCAGCACATTACGCAGTTGCCGCTGCATTTGCTCTTCGAATGCCCCAGACTCATTGGAGAATTGAGCCATCACCTCATCCACCAGTTGGCTGGCTTGCTCAGAGTTAAACTGGCCGTTTTGGACCCATTCGTCGGTGACTTGGCGGAGTCGCTCCGCCACCAAAGAGGTTGTACCGATGCCGATCATAAACATCTGACGGAGCAGGTTAGTCGTATCCATATTGCCTCCCAGCAATGGGGTGAACTCAGGGGTATGTCGTCTGGCCACTTTGCCTAGGACACCTATGGATCGCCCTGATATTTGGCGCACAGTCAAAGTGGCTCGCAGGCTTGTCCTAACCGGACTGGCGACTGCTATACCGCCCCATTTTGACAAACAATGGAGAAGGCTCCCTAGCCCGAGAACCGAACTCAAGTGGAGGAAATTGAGGCCGTGGTGATTGAATGGCTAGAGTTTCAGGTGCCGGCTGCGGATCGAGAGCGCTATGTCCAGGTCGATGACGACATTTGGACCCCCGCCCTACAGCGTTATCCTGGTTTTATTGGCAAAGAAACCTGGATCGATCCCCAAGATTTAGAGCGGGTGGTATTGGTGATTCACTGGCAGAGCCGTGATCTCTGGAAGGCCATTCCAGAAGCGGATCTGGCTGAAATTGAGCAGTGCTTTGACCAGACCTTTGCCACGCCCTATCAACTGGTCGCCAGCCGAGAATTTCAAATTCGTCGCTTTCCGGTGGGGGCAGAGATCGGGCGCTAGGACTGGGTGGCATCCGTAATTTATAGATTTGCTGAAATCACGATGGCTAATTGTCCCCGTTGTCGTCATTTGGTCGAGGCTCAAGCCATTCACTGTGGGCATTGTGGTCTGACCCTAAAGGCCCATGGACATCCCGGTATTCCCCTCCATCGGGCGACGGGGGCCGTGAGTCTTTGCACGACCTGTGCCTATCATGCTGATGATTCCTGCACCTTTCCCCAACGACCCGTAGCCCAAACCTGCAAGCTCTATCAAGCGGTGGATGCGCCCACCGCAGTCGCCCCGCCGCGATCGCCCCGGCCCCAATGGCGCTACGGCAAACTTTTACCCTGGTTAGGTTTGCTGGGGCTGAGCCTATTGATTGCCTGGATGGTGCGCTAAGAGCGGGGCTATGAGCAGAATTAGTCCGTCACCATGATTTGCACATGTCGCCCTAGCCGGCAGAGGATCTGGATGAGCTGCTCGGCGGTAAATCGGCTGATCTCGCCATTGAGCAAATTTTGCATTTGGGGCAAAGTCTGGCGCAGGGCTAGGGCGGCCTCTTCGGCATTCCAGCCCTGATATCGAATGTAATGCTGCACCTCTAGCATCAGGTCGGTACGGATTTTGAGGCTTTCCGCTTCGGCGATCGCAAAGGCCAGGGTTTCTTTGTCCGAAAGCTGAGGGTAGGTAGCTAACATAGGGCGTAATTTCTGTCGTCAGGTTGACCATTTCCAAAGCAAAACTATTGTAAGTGTGATAGTTTCTAAGATCTGCTTCTGGCGGATTTCCTTAACGCAATTACATGTTATGGCCGAACACTTCTCCTTGATGATCCATGGTGGTGCTGGGGCTCTGGAGCACATCAGGCGAGAAGGGAGCGAAGCTGGCTTTATGCAAAGCCTCAAGGTCATTTTGCAAGATGGACGGCAACTGCTCGAAAAAGGCGGTACGGCTCTAGATGCGGTGGAATACTGCGCTGCTCGCCTCGAAGATGACCCCCTCTATAACGCCGGTCGCGGCTCGGTGCTCAATGAGTACGGCGAAGTGGAAATGGATGCGGCCATTATGGACGGTCAAGACCTCGCCGCCGGAGCAGTAGCGGCCATTACGTCAATCAAAAACCCCATCGCCTTGGCCCGCTGCGTGCTTGATCAGAGCGAGCATGTGATGCTGATCGGCAAGGGGGCGAAGGAGTTTGCCAAGCTCTGCAATCTCCCGGCGATGCCCGACGATTATTTTGTGGTGGAGTCGCGGGTGCGCCAATGGCGAGAGGCCCAAAAAACCGGGGGGATGATGCTCGACCACGAGGATGCCGGACCGCAGCGCAAGCTGGGGACAATCGGGGCGGTGGCCCGAGACCTCAAAGGGAATTTGGCGGCAGCGACCTCGACGGGGGGCATCGTCAATAAGCGCTGGGGTCGGGTGGGGGATAGCCCGATCATCGGGGCCGGGGTGTTTGCCGATAACCAGACCTGTGCCGTTTCCGCCACGGGCTATGGGGAGCAGTTCCAGCGGACGGTGCTGAGCAAGATGATTGCTGACTTTGTGTACTTCAAGCAGATGACGGCTCAAGAGGCGGCCACGGCGGGCATCGAATATTTGGTCGAAAAGGTGAATGGCTTGGGGGGAGTGATTGTGATCGATCGCCAAGGCTATTGCGCCGTGGGCCATTCCACTTCGGGAATGATTTATGGGTGGATTGAACGCAGTGGTGAATTATGTTGCAAGCTTGCTTGACGCCGCTTTAGTAATGGTTGGCGGAAATAACATGGCTGTAGGGCCTCACCCTTTTCTTGTATGCCGGAGGCTTTAATTCCTCTCCCAATTTTGGGCTGTCCCTTAGAGGCTGTTTGAAAAGTTTGCGGGCTTACCTTTAGTCACCTGTAACCCCCAGAGAGAGCCACGAATCAACCCAGGTTATAGCCCCTACCCCGAGGACATCAGGTATCCTTTCAAACTCGGGTCACCCCTTTTCAAACAGACTCTTAGGCAGAACTCTGGCAAAGCCATAAATAGCAGGACTTTTGGCTATCACTTGCAGCGGATCGTAAGGCGAATATTCGGGCGACGTTGGGGCGGCGCTACTGGGGGAAATTTCGATTTGCCCCCAGACCCCCAGCTCCGCACGTCCTATCGGCCTACGACCAGGACGAACTGCCGTCCTGGACCTCGCAGAAGGCGTTACGAAGGGGATTTTCTCAAGCTTTTGGGGCCGATCGCGTGATCATCCTCAGCCTTTTTGCTCTATAACCTGATCGTGAAACCGTTAGCTCACAAGCGATAGAGCGACTTTTGCGTAAAGGATAGCAATTTTGGGAGAGGGACTTTGAATCTAGCCCCCTTGCTCCTTCTGCCCCCCTGCCATCTGCAACAGTATGCACTGATGCCACCCGTTACTAGGCCGTGGTGGTGAGGTGGCCGATGTCTGTGGGAGCCAGGTGAGCATCGACGATCGCCCCATCCCGAAACCAAATAATTCGCTGGGTGGTGCGGGCCACATCGGGCTCGTGGGTGACCATGACTACGGTAATGCCGGTGGCGTTTAAATCTTGGAATAGGGTCAACACATCTTGGGTGGTGTGGGAGTCGAGGGCTCCGGTGGGTTCATCGGCCAGCACCAGTAGGGGCTGATTGACAATCGCCCGCGCGATCGCCACCCGCTGTTGTTGCCCGCCGGAGAGCTGGGCCGGTTTGTTGATCATGCGATCGCCCAGACCCACTTGCTCTAAGGCATGGATGGCGCGATCGCGGCGTTCTGCTGTGGCCGTGCCGCCATAGACCATCGGCAGCATCACGTTGTCGAGGGCGGTGAGCTGGGGCAGCAGGTGAAATTGCTGAAACACAAACCCGATCTTGCGATTGCGAATGTGGGCGAGGGCGTCATCATCTAAATGGGCGACGGCTTCACCGTCGAGGTGGTAGGTGCCGCTGGTGGGGCGATCCAGACAGCCAATCACGTTCATGGCGGTGGACTTGCCGGAACCGGAAGGCCCCATGATCGCGCAGTATTCCCCGGCCTCAATGGTGAGGTCCACATCCCACAGGGCGCGGACTTCGGTATTGCTGAGACCGTAGACCTTACAAACACCATTCAGTTCAATCAGGGGCGGCATGGAGATCAGTAAAGATGAGAGGCGACTACGTTTATCCTGACAGGTCGGGCCAGAAATGGGGTGCAACCGGTATCGGCGGTTGCGACGCCTCACCTTCCCATCCAAGGCAGAACCGTTTACGCTCCAAGTCATCAACCGACTGCTCTTGCTTGCTTAGGGACAGGCGGGTAAATAGCGTACTGTTTTCCCAGGGCGCAAGCCTTGCGCCCCTACTTAAGTGACTTGGGGGTATTGGGATGTTTTTTGATTGCGATTCCCTTACATGACTGTTCAGTCTTCTAAATCTGCCGTCACGCAGCAGCCCTCCCGTACTCAGGGACTGGCGGTGCTGTCATCCGCAGAGGTGATTGCCCCTGCCGTAGTCGGGATAGTGATGCTGCTGGGGTGGGATCTGCTGGTCCGTTTATTAGCCCTGCCCCCCTACCTATTGCCAGGGCCGCTGCTGGTGGGGCAAACCTTAATCCAGGACTGGGCCGATCTCTTTCCCGCGCTGCTGGTCACCCTCAAAATTACGGTGCTGGCCTTTGGGGCGGCGACGGTATCGGGGGTGCTGATCGCAGTGCTGTTTACCCAGAGCAAATGGATCGAGCGCAGCTTCTTTCCCTATGCGGTGATTTTGCAAACGACGCCGATTGTGGCGATCGCCCCCCTAATCATCATTTGGCTGAAGAGCAATACCCTGGCGGCACTGGTGGTCTGCGCCTGGATTGTGGCGTTTTTCCCCATCGTCGCCAACACCACCCTGGGGCTGAATAGTGCCGACCCCAACCTGATCAACTTGTTTCAGCTTTATGGCGCGCCCCGCTGGCAAACCCTCTGGTCGCTGCGGTTACCCAGCGCCCTGCCCTATTTTCTGGGGGGTCTGCGCATCAGTGGGGGCCTCGCTTTAATTGGGGCGGTAGTGGCGGAATTTGTAGCCGGGACCGGCGGATCGCGGGCGGGCATCGCCTATCAGATTCTGATGGCCAGCTATAACCTGCAAATTCCCCGCATGTTTGCGGCGCTGATCATGACCACGGCCCTAGGGGTGATGATTTTTGTGGGGCTGACGGTGTTGAGCGATCGCCTGCTCAGCCACTGGCATGAAAGTGCCCTACCCCGCGAGGAGTAATATACAGTCCGACTGAGCAGCCCCCCCAAAAAACGTAGGGGCGCAGGGATCTGCGCCCTACAGGATGCAGAGCAATTCACCGGACTTGATATAGGGGACACTAGAAGCCTGTTTTCCTGGTAGTTCAAGTTCATTATGGTGATTTCATCTGCCACCTGGGGACACGTTCCCCCAGGGGACTCATTTTGGCTGACGAATGCTCGCTTGCCCCTGGCCCTGCTTGACGTTGCCGTCCCCCATCGGACACCGATTCCGGCCCTGGCGAGCGCGCCTTTTTTGGAAGACTTGTTGGCAGCGGATGTGGCGATTCGGGCTGGGCAGATTGCGGCGATCGCGCCGGTGGGCACCGCCCCCGCAGATGCCCCTCAGGTGAACTTAGCCCAGGGGATGATCTGGCCCTGTTTTGTCGATAGCCATACCCATTTGGACAAAGGACAAATCTGGAACCGTAGCCCCAATCCCGATGGCAGCTTTGATCAAGCTCTGGCCACAGTGGCTAAAGATGTGTGCCATTGGCAGCCCGAGGATCTCTATCGCCGCATGGACTTTGGGCTGCGCTGTAGCTATGCCCACGGCACCCGCGCGGTGCGGACCCATTTTGATGCGGCAGGTCCCTTGGCAACTCCCGTTCTCCAGGTGATCCAAACCCTCCAACGAGAATGGAAGGATCGCATTACCCTCCAGGCCGTGTGCTTGGTGTCTTTAGATTATTTCTTGACCCCAGCCGGAGTTGCCTTGGCCGATCAGGTGGCGGCGATCGGCGGATTACTGGGGGGTGTGGCTTTCCCCAACCCGATGCTTGATGAACAGTTGGATCGGGTGTTTGCCCTAGCGACGGAGCGGGGCCTCGACTTAGATTTCCATGTGGATGAGAGTCTGAATCCTGACGATCAAGTCCTGCGCCAGGTGGCCCAAGCCCGCATTCGCAATGACTTTCAAGGCAGCGTGGTTTGCGGCCATTGTTGCGCTCTATCGGTGCAGCCGCCAGACGTTTTGAACGACCTCCTGACTTGGGCCAAGCGGGCCGAGTTGGGCATTGTCAGCCTGCCGATGTGCAACCTCTATCTGCAAGATCGTCAGCCCCAGCGGATGCCGCGGTATCGGGGGGTGACGGTCCTCCATGAACTGAACCAGGCGGGGATTCCGGTGGCGATCGCCAGCGATAACTGCCGCGATCCCTTCTATGCCTATGGCGACCACGATGGGCTGGAGGTGTTTACCCAGGCGGTGCGGATTGGTCAGCTCGATCGCCCCATTGGCAATTGGGCACAGGCAATTACGACCACCCCCGCCCAGTTAATGGGCTTGTCGCAGCCCGGAACCATCGCCCTGGGCCAGCCCGCCGATCTAATCCTGTTTAAGGCCCGCACCTTTAACGAATTGCTGTCTCGCCCCCAGGGCGATCGGGTGGTGCTTCGCCAAGGTCACCCTATAGACACCACTCTGCCCGAATATGCTGAATTAGACGATCTCGTCAGGTTGGCCTAGAACCGCAACTGATTCGAGTTGTGCGCTCATCAAGCCTACGGGTTGCGCGGCTGTGATCTCACATTGGCACCCATTCTCAAAACAGAAATCTTGAGAAAGCTGCAAAGCTATAGGTTCAATCACCTCTGAATCAGGATAGATTTCCAAGGCATTAGTACACCAATAAAATAGTGCTCTCAAAGAGCAACAGGTGGTAGGAGAAGATAGAACATGAGCAACATTCAGGCGCTCTAAAATCTTGCCTCCGTGTGTCTTCTCATTAAATC
>JAAUQE010000023.1 GCA_012032425.1 Leptolyngbya sp. RL_3_1
GATGTTAGAGCTATTACAAGTAATGTCAAAGTGCTTGTATTAGACCCAATTGAGTCCCTTCTGGAGAACTCAGAGCATTTATTAATTTCCCCTGATGGGCAGCTTCACCTGCTTCCCTTTGAGGCTTTACAAGATGAACTTGGGGGGGAGCTCTTAGTCGAAAACTATCAAGTTAGTTACCTCAACAGTGGACGAGACTTACTCAGACTAGACACTATAGAGCCGAGTAATCAGCCAGCCGTGATTGTGGCTAGTCCAAACTATGAAAATGCAGGTTTATCCGATGTCAATGGTCGCAGCGGTGCCCCAAGTGGTGTACAAAATCTTTCAAGAAATTTCGGTGATATTCAGGTTGGTCCATTACCGGGCACTACAGCAGAGGCAGAGGCTATCATGCGCGTGTTACCTAACGCCAATCTCCTGACTGAAGAGCTTGCAACAGAAAACGCTGTCAAAAGAATTCAAGCACCTAGCATTCTTCACATTGCCACCCACGGATTTTTCTTAAGCGATATCATCTCTTCAACTGATCAAATTGCCAGCATCGCTTTTACGCCACCTGAAGCACTCTTAAATGTACAGCGCTTAGCTGAAAATCCCTGCTGCGCTCTGGTCTGGCCCTAGCCGGGTTCAACCCCCGTAGCAGCGGTAGCGAAGACGGTGTCTTCACCGCCCTCGAAGCCTCCCAGCTCAACCTCTTCGGCACCCAATTGGTGGTGCTTTCCGCCTGTGAGACCGGCCTCGGCGATATCGCCAACGGCGAGGGGGTGTATGGCTTGCGACGGGCCTTTGCCATTGCCGGGGCCGAATCCCAACTGATGAGCCTCTGGCAAGTCAGCGACTACGGCACCCAAAGCCTGATGGCCCGCTATTACGAAAACCTCACCACCGGTATGGGCCGTAGTGAAGCCCTGCGGGCGGTGCAGCTAGAAATGATTGAGGCAGGCGGTCAGTATAGCCATCCCTACTACTGGGGCGCATTCATCTTGGCGGGAGACTGGCGGCCATTAGATTAGGAAACGAGGTATTCAATGAAGCCGCATTGTTTTGATCGGGCTTAAAAGTTATGCCAGGGAAATGACAGACCAGAAAGCAACGCGCTCAAGCAGGGGCAGGTCGGATTCTGCATGGGACCTGGCATGGGGCAGGGCCAAAAAGAGTCTGCCTATCATCGCCATTAAGTTTCGATCAGGGCGATCGCCCCAATCCCCAGGACAGGGAGATGGCGCGATACTCTGAAAAGACCACCCAGCACCCATTATTGGTAAGAGTCTTCGGCCATGGCCATCGCAGATACCCCCTCGCAGTTGCCCAAAACTTCTACACCTGCTGGGTTTGACCCCAAACAGCCTCCTGCCCAACCTTTGATTGATGCCTGCGTCCACTGCGGGTTCTGCCTGACCACTTGCCCCAGTTATCGGGTGATTGGTAAAGAGAGTGATTCCCCTAGGGGCCGCATCTATTTAATGGATGCCATTAACAAAGGCGAAGCGGAGCTGACTCCCGCTTCGGTACAGCATTTTGATAGCTGCCTAGGCTGCTTGGCCTGCACCACCGCCTGCCCATCCGGGGTGGAGTACGACCAACTGATTGCCGCAGTGCGCCCCAAGTCCAGCGCAACCATCCGCGATCGTGCCGGAACGGCTCTTCCGCCAACTGATCTTTTCCCTATTTCCCTACCCCGATCGGCTGCGGCTGTTGCTGGCTCCCCTGGGGCTGTATCAAGTCTTGCGGCTGTCCAAACTGGTGCAGGGTAGCGGCCTGCTGAAGCGCTTCTCCCCCAACTTGGCGGCGATGGAATCGCTACTGCCCCAAGTCACCGCCAAGTCCTTTCAAGATAATTTGCCGGAAGTTGTGCCCGCCCAGGGTAAGCGGCGCTATCGGGTGGGGATGATTTTGGGCTGTGTGCAGCGGGTGTTTTTCTCTGGGGTGAATGAGGCGACGGCGCGGGTATTAACCGCCAACGGCTGTGAGGTGGTGATTCCCCGCAGTCAGGGCTGCTGCGCGGCCCTCCCGGCCCACCAGGGGGAGAGTGATCAAGCCCAAGCCCTGGCCCGCCAGATGATCGATAGTTTTGCCGATACCGACGTCGATTACGTGATCATCAACGCAGCGGGCTGTGGCCACACCCTGAAGGAATACGGCCACATTTTGGCGGATGACCCGGTGTATCGCGATCGCGCCCATCAATTCTCGGCCCAGGTGCGAGACGTGCAGGAGTTTCTGATAGAAGTGGGCCTGACCGCCCCCCTCCAGCCGATCACCGAGGGGCCGCTAACGGTGGTCTATCAAGACGCCTGCCATCTCCTCCACGGCCAAAACATCAGCCTCCAGCCCCGGCAACTGCTCAAGCAAATCCCTCAGGTGCAACTGCGGGAGCCCATCGACGCCGCCCTCTGCTGCGGCAGTGCCGGGGTCTACAACATGCTGCAACCGGAGGTGGCGGCAGAGTTGGGGCAAATGAAGGTGAGGAACCTGGTGAATACGGGCGCTGAGCTGATTGCCTCCTCCAATCCGGGCTGCTCTCTGCAAATCCAAAAGCATTTAGAAGAGCAGGGGCAATCCCTGCCGTTGATGCACCCGATCGCCCTGCTGGACAAGTCCATTCGGGGTGAAGCGCTTTCAGGGGGCTAGGGTGCAGGGGAGTTAGGGTGCGGGCATGTGCCATTTAAGATCTTGGTAGCAGCCGGACGCCATGGCGGCAGTTACCCTACCTTGCAGGACGACCCGCCTTGAACCGTAAATCTCTTGCCGAACTATGGCGATTAGTCTGATTTGTCCCACCAAAGATCCGGAGCCTTGGGTGACGGCCCTCCACCAGGGGGATAACCGTCTCGATATCCGCGTATGGCCCGAGGATCACCCCCGTGCAGACGTGGATTTCATCGTCACCTGGGCGCATCCGCCCGGTGTGTTTCAGCAGTATCCTCACCTGCGGGTGATCTCGTCCATGGGGGCGGGGGTAGATGCCCTGCTGCAAGATCCTGATATGCCTCCAGAGGTCACCCTGGTGCGGGTGGTGGATCAGGCCCTCGTGGCTGATATGGAAAGTTACGCGATCGCCGCCGTTATGAATCACGTGCGCCAATTTTCTGACTATTCACGGCAGCAACGCCAGCAGCAGTGGCAACCCTTACCGGCGCTACCGATTCACGAGACCCCGAGTTGGGTGAGTGGGGCTGGGCAAATTGGGGGAGCGATCGCCCAGCGATTGCTGGCTTTGGGGTTTCCGGTCCGGGGCTGGTCGCGATCGGCCAAAAAGCTGGCGCATATTCAGACCTTTCATGGGGCGGCGGCCCTGCCCGCTTTTCTGGCAGCAACCCAGATTCTGATCTGTGTGTTGCCCTCACCCCCAGACCCGCCACATTCTCAATGCCCAGACCCTGGCTCAGCTCCCGTCCGGGGCCTACCTGATTAACCTGGCGCGGGGCGGTCACCTGGTCGAGGCCGATTTGCTGACCCTTTTGGATGACGGTCATCTTGCGGGGGCCTGCCTGGATGTGTTCCAAGCAGAGCCCTTACCCCGAGACCATCCCTTTTGGCACCATCCCCAGATCACGGTCACCCCCCACATCGCCAGCGTCACCCAACCCGCTGCCGTAGCGCCGCAGATTATCGATAACTACCGTCGCCTGCAAAGCGATCGCCCCCTGCTCAACCGAGTGGACCGTCAGCAGGGCTATTAGGTGACAAAATCCTCTTTATGAGGAGGACTCGTCATTGGGTTCCAATTGAGTATCCTCATCCTCCTCAAGACCGGGTAATGTGGCTGGTGCCTCTTCCCGCAACTCTCGTAATACCGGCGGGGCTACAGGCCGATCGCCCACAAAGATCGCCTGGAGTCCGTCATCCAAAGATTGGGCCATGGCAATCCGGTTTTTATAAACCACAATCACCCGCGCCAAGCTCGGCAACCGGTTTTGTTCCGCCTCTAGATACAAGGGCTCTACATAGAGGAGCGATCGCTCGATCGGGATCACCAATAAATTCCCCTGCTGCGCCCGCGACCCCTCCGTATTCCATAGGGAAATCCGCTGGGAAATCTCCGGGTCTTGGTTGATGCGAGCCTCGATTTGCTCAGGACCGAAGACAAGCTCCTGCTTGGGGAAACGGTAGAGCAACATGCGGCCATAGCGATCGCCATCAGAGCGGGCTGCCAGCCAAGCCACCAGGTTATTGCGCTGGGCTGGGGGTAAAGGGCCGCAGCAAAATAAACTCCTCGGTGTCTTCCTCCGGGAGCCGCATGATCAAGTAGTAAGGCTGCACCGCCTGCTCTTCGGAGCCGTAGATCTCGTTGGGCTCCCGCCACTGATCCTCCCGGTTGTAAAACACCTGGGGGTCGGTCATGTGATAGGTCATCAGGTGATTCGACTGCACCTGGTAGAGATCCTGGGGATAGCGGATATGCTCCCGCAGGGCGGGGGGCATAGCATCCAGGGGCTGGAACATACCGGGCAGCAAACGGCTCCAGGTTTGGATAATCGGATCATCGGGGTCGGCCACAAAAAAGCGCACTGCACCGTTATAAGCATCGACCACCACCTTGACCGAATTGCGAATGTAGTTGAAGCCGTTGTCTAGAGAGTCGGCATAGGGGTAGCGATCGCTGGTGGTGTAGGCGTCTATGACCCAGTAGAGATAGTTGGTTTCGGGATCTGCTGAAGGGGGAATCGTGATCGCATTCGTGCCCCAGCTGCTGGTATCCCCCTCGATATCGGCCACCACCAGATAAGGGTCCGTATCGAACCGCAAAATGGGGCGATCGCCTGGACGCGATCGGTAATGGTGCGTCGATAGAGCAGCCGCGTGTCGGAGGTAAAGTCAGCACTCAAGGGCAACCGCCAATCTCGCAGATGCCATGCAAACAAGAACCGCCGCCAGAGATTGTTTAAGGCAATGCCCCGTTGTCCGCCATAAACGGTGTAGACATTGTCGCTACCGCTGGGATAGTCCAGCTCCTTGACCCGAGTCTGGGTCATCACATAGTTGTGGGTCAGTTCTCCAAAATAGATTCGGGGGCTACCGAGAGGAATGCTGCGCGCCACCGTCGGATCGCTGGGGATATGGGCAATATCCTTAATGAAATAGGTGGGCAGACCATCGGCATCGGCAATGTTGACTGGGCTCATGGTGAAGCCGTAGCCGTGGGTGTAAATCAGATGTTCATTCACCCAGGTCTGGGCCTCGATCGGCACCTGGTCGTAATTCAGCTCCCGTGCCGAGATCAGCACCTGGCGGCGGTTAGTGCTGCCGTCATCCTCAGTAAAGGTGTAGCGATCCACATCGGCCCCCGAAAACTCGTAATAGAGCCGAATTTGCTGGAGCTGACGGTTACTTTCTAGCAGGGGTCGCGTATCCCACAGGCGAATATTGTCGAGGGTGAGGGTATTTTGCTGGAGGTCTTCAACGGTCAGCTCCCCCTCCGGCACAAAGGGCTGGGCATTGATGGTGTCGAGGTCAAAAGCTCGCCGGGTTTGGCGATCGCCCGCTCCAAGTAAGGGGTTTCCCGCAGCAGCTCATTGGGCTGCACGACAATCTGCTGCACCAGCAGCGGGGCGGCCCACCCGCCCAGCATCCCCAAACTGAGATACAGCAGAATTCCCCAAATCAAGGGCCGGGCCGACAGGGGCCGATAGGGAAACGGCGGCAGTGCCGCATGTTGGCGTTGCCCGACCTTACGCAGCCACTCCATAATGCTGAGCAGCCCGATCCGCCAAAACAGGGTGCGCCACAACAGCCCCAATCCCAGCAGCAGGGCCATGACACTTAGAGCCGTATAGGCGGGCAAACTGGCATGGACATCGGTGTAGCTGGCCCCATACACCACCCCCCGTTGGGAGTAGAGGGTTTGATAGCGCCCTAACCAATGGCTGAAACTGGTAGCCAACAGCAGCACGCCGCCTAAACCATAGAGGTGGCGCTGCTGAGGGGCGGTCAAACCCAAAAATCGACCGCGACTGAGGCTATTTCCCGAGAGCAAATACAGCAGGGTGACGCTGACTAGGGCAAAAAACATCAGGCTGATCAGCCAAAATTCCAGCACCTCTAGGCAGGGCAAGCGAAACAGGTAAAAGCCGATATCCCGCTGAAACAGGGGATCGATCTCCCCAAAGGGAACTGGATTCAAGGCCAGCAAAACCTTTGTCCATTGCTCGGCCAAGGCAACCCCCAAGCCGACGCTGGCTAGTAAGGCCGCGACTTTACTGGCGAAGCGAGGTAAAAACAGCAGGGCGATCGCCCCACTCCCTAAGGCAATCAATTGCCAAGGCTGGGCCAGCAACTGCTCGATCACCGTTTGCATTGCGGTGGGTTTCGCCCAGAGGGGGATCGGCGGCGCGGGAGTGTAAACCGATGCGGTGGGGGACCAGTAACTGATCACGACTCGCCCGAGATACAGCAGTTGAATGCTGATCAGCAGGGCCAAGGTAATGGTGAGGGCCAGGAGTGATTTCAACCCGAGCCCCACTCGCCGTCGGGGCCGACCTTGGGGGTTGAGGGTGCTGGGCCGGAGTTCCGAGGCCACCATCGGACGCAGGTGGTTGGCTAAGACCAGGTTGCCCCAGAGCAAAGCAAAACTGCTCCCCATGCCGAAGAGTCCGAGGATGACTTGGGTGGTGATCCGGAGCTGAAAGGCATCGCTATAGCCCACATCCTCAAACCACAACCCCTCAGCCCAGCAATAAGCCAGTCCCTGGATGGCCGCAATGCCCCCCAGAACCAGCCCTAGCCAAGGCCAACCGAGCCAATAACGCAGTCGTTTCCATGCCATGCCCGCATTCTAGGGGCTCTTGGGGGTACTAGCAGGTTTTATTGGCAAAATCACATTGAAAAATGAACGGCTCCTGCCAAGTCAGGGGAATTTCGAGCAGATCCCTCGCGCCGGTAATCCCTTGGCCGAGGAACAGCAGCAAGGCGATCGTATTCAGGAAAATGTGCGCCCGTCGCCAAGCCGGGGACTTATAAATCTCCGGCAAGATCGCCACGGAGACAATCATCAGCAGGGCAGCGCCCATGCCGTAGTAGTAATGGGAGACAAACCACTCGTTGCTGCGGCGAAAGACCTCGGGCTGGCAGCCTAAAATAATCAATCCCATGCTCGACAGGGCAGCAAAAACCCCGCGCCACAGGGGCGGTTTAGCCCGATACAACATCACCAGGGTGGCCACGGTAAAGGCAAACATGAGGCCGATAAACACCACTCGGAAAGGGTTACTGGCCCACACTTGGTTATTGATCAGTTTCTTGGTGATGGGGTGGGCTAAACCGATCAGGGCTAATCCCACCACCGATGCGGCTAGCCAGCGACCAATCTTGACATGTTCTAGACCAACGACAGGGGGAATCTTGGTTTTTTGCTTGGCGATCGCCGCCTGCCGCCGCTGGCGCGTTTGCCAAGCAAAGTAGGACGTCATTCCAATCACTGGGAAAACCCAGACGACGGCGAGAGCCGGGTGAACTAACCGCAAGAGATCAATGGTGTCCATATTTAGCGGGGTGAAGGGGTATTGTTATTGGCCAAAAATCCTCTTGAGGATAGCGGTTGAACCTTAAGCCCAAAAGAGTCCAGCCTTAAAACAAGCTAAATCGCTGAAGCTGGTTGGTCAGTAGCGTTGCTAACTGGGCTTGGAGGTCTTTTTCCCGTTTAAACAAGAGCCGCTGGGCCGCTGGTACCTCAAAGGGAAATTGTCCCGGCAAGTCGGCACGCTCCTGCTGGACTAAAAGAATTTGCTCCTGGCGCTTGCACTGCAAGGCATAGCCCAACTCCACACAAATGTGAGGACTGGGGAGCAGTTGCGGTGGCGTACCGGGGAGTTGGGCCACCGGGGTGCCATCCACAATCACCAGTAGGGCCTGCCGCAGCTTACGCATCAGGGGGCTGTTGCGGCGGATGGGTTCTGCCCCCGACCGGTGGGACTCCTCTAGGGTGAGGGGCAAGCGCGACTTGCGATTCAGCGCCACCATTTCCGCCTGGAGTGCCTCCCGCACCAAGGCGCTGGACTCAGGATATTCCGTCTGATAGCAAAAAAAGAGGCTGGGCTCTAGCTGGGTGAGGCTATCTTGCTTGGTGAAATACACCTCATGGCTGAGCAGATCAATATTGGCGATCCCATAGCTGCCGCTACCCTCGATATAGAACTCGACGATTTCCCCTGCCAAATACCGCTGGAACCAGGGGGCCTGACGCACGGCCTCGCTATCGTCTAAGAAGTCAGCCCGGAGACCAGACTTGAGTAAGCTGTTGCGGCTGAGGCGCAGATCGTGGGGGCGATTTTCTAACTGATGGACGGGTTCATACTGTTCTAAATACCAGGCTTTTAGGGCAATAATCGCCATTCGTTAACCCACTCGTTTCAAGGTATATTTAAAGATTAATTATAGACATAACAACAACACCCAAAACTGTTCCTGAATAACTTCCTTTCTAGGTTGATCCTGTATGGAGATGAGGACTTAATGATGTTTTCTTTAAACATCAACCTCAGGGCTCCCAAGATTTCTAAGGATAGGAGGTTTCAGCGTCAGCTTTGGGTGCTGCTGGGTTTGAACGAGACAGACGTATAATTAACAGCGTCTTTACCTCTTGCATCATGTGGACTTAGCTGTTGGATCTGTCAGGGAAGCATCAACTGCTTCATCCCTAATATAGCCCTATCTAAATTGGTAGGGAGACACAGCAAAAAAACGTTACGACTCAGCCTAGAAAACCTTTGCCAACTCACTCAGCGCTGACCTTAAATATGACAATTCCAATAGCCATGGCTGCTCTAGAAACGGCTGCTCTAGAAATGGCTGCTCTAAAAGAAATAGTAGACCAGGAGCGGATTTGAGCGATGACGTCATCCTGTCGCGGTGTGATCGCTGCGGGTCATCCTTTGACTGCTGAGGCCGGAGCCGAAATGCTGCGCCGGGGCGGCAATGCCTTTGATGCGGCGATCGCGGCGGTGATGGCGGCTTGGGTCACCGAGCCGGTGCTGACTGGGGCCGGGGGCGGCGGCTTTCTGCTGGCCCACACGGCCCAAGGCGAAGATTGCCTGTTCGACTTCTTTACCCAAACCCCGCAGCAGCGGCAGCTCAGCCCGCCTCCCGACTTCTATCCGATCGAGGCTAACTTTGGCGATGCGGTACAGGAGTTCCACATTGGGCTGGGGTCGGTAGCGGTACCGGGCTGTGTCGCGGGGATTTTCCATATCCATGAGCGACTGGGCCAGCTTCCCCTCGGGGCGATCGCCGAGCCTGCGATCCACTATGCCAGCCAAGGCATCGCCGTGAACCGGTTCATGGCCTACTGCTTTGAGCTGCTGGCCCCAATTTTGACCGCTAACGCCGAGACCCAGTCGATCTATGCGCCTCGGGGTAAGCTGCTGGCCCTCAACGACATTCTCAAAATGCCAGCCCTGGCCGAGACCCTCAAGGATCTGGTCCAACAAGGTCCGGCGCTGTTTTATGAGGGGCGATCGCCCAGCAGATCATCCACGACTGCAAACCCGAGGGGGCTACCTGACCGCCCAAGCCCTCTCGCGGTATCGAGTGATTGAGCGCCGTCCCCTCACCGTCCATTACCGCGACACCACCTTTCTGACCAATCCACCCCCCAGTTCTGGTGGTGCCCTAATTGCCTTCGCCCTCCAGCTTTTGGAAACCCTGGCTCCCGCCACCCTGCACCACGGCTCCCCCAGCCATATTCAAGCCTTGGCAACGGTGATGAAGCTGACCAACACCGCCCGCCGGGATGGCTACGACGACCACTTATATATAGACAACATTGTTGAAACCTTTCTGGCCCCTACCCATGTCGCCCCCTATCAAGCCGATTTGCAAGCCGACCTGAAGACGGTTCTCAACCAGGACATTCTGAATAAATGGGGCAGCACCACCCATATCAGCGTCCTGGATGCCCAGGGCAACGCTGCCAGCGTCACCACGTCGAATGGGGAAGGGTCGGCCTACGTGGTGCCCAACACCCAGATTATGCTCAACAACATGCTGGGGGAAGCCGACCTCCATCCCCAGGGGTTCCATCAATGGCAGCCTCATCAGCGGATCTCATCAATGATGGCCCCGACGATTTTGCTTCAAGGGGGGCAACCCCAGGTCGTGCTGGGGTCCGGGGGTTCCAACCGCATCCGCACCGCGATCTTGCAGGTAATGATTAACCTGCTGGATGCTGGGATGTCTTTAGAAACTGCCGTTAATGCCCCCCGCCTCCATTGGGAGCAAGGCAGCTTGCACTTCGAACCGGGCCATGCTCCCGCCGCACTGGCGGTATTGAACTCAGCCAAACTGGGCCAGATCTGCCCGTGGCAGCAGCAGAACATGTTCTTTGGGGGGGTCCATGCCGTCACGGTGGATGGGCAGGGCCGCTTCCAGGGGGCCGGGGATGCGCGTCGCGGGGGAAGCGCGATCTCCGTCTAAACCATATCCAACTTGAAAACTTGAGTTTTCATTGTGGGGCAAACTCCAGATTTGGATGTGGCCAGGTTTTAAACCACTCTGCAGAGGTTCGCAAGGCTACCCGGACAATACTGAGCCGGAGCTGAAATCCCCTCGGTATAATGAGCCTGGGTACAAACACGGCCAGCTAACTGCGTGTTTTACGTAGTAACCGTTATGTTCGGTATTATTTGACACGCATTGCCCCCAAGGCAGCAACAGTATTCAGTTCAAAACGACAGTATTGCCTGGGCCAGCTATTCTCAGCTTCACATAGGGCCTTATTGTTTGAAGATTAAATGAACTTAGGGCTTACCCCCTAGGGGATAAGCAGGAGGAGCCAGTAGTATCAAGACATGGAAAACACGCAAGTCCTTGCGATGAAGGTAAGTGAGTTTCCGAAGTTGCCCATAGTGTTAATTGTGGGTTCTGCCTGAGGGGTAGGTAGGTTAATTCGGGACTGTAGGTGCATCGAGTTGTGTTTTTAGTGGAGCGAGCTCAGACAAAACATTTTCCCCCTGAGCCGACTGTCCCGAAGTACATCTGATTTCTTTTTGACGTTTTTTGTGAGTAATCTGTCCTATGAACTTTAAGAACTTTGCAACCATCGCGGGCCTAGCAACTGGTGCCGCTGTTGCTCTAGCCGCCATGCCTGCTCAAGCTGTTTCCTTCACCGTTGAAGGTTATGAGTGTCCCACCTGCGTCAACTTTGACGATGCTGGTTTGACGACCGTCGGCGGTAGCGTTGTTAATCCTTCGGTCAGCAACGCTGCTCACAAAACCCCCGGTACTGATGTGAATGCTGCAGCTGGGGACACCAGCAATGCTCCTGTCTCATCTTTTAGTTTTGCCACTAAAGAGGGTACACCCCTTGAGGTTTTTGGTCTTGAAGGAGTGTTTGAATTCTTCTGGGGTTCTGTTGATAATTACAACGTAATCACGTTTTTCAATGGCGATACCGCAGTAGGCTCTTTCACTGGTGTTGACATTGCAGATGTTGTTCTTGGCCTCGGTGCAACCACTAAAGGAGCTGGCAACTACAACTTTGATGCCCTGGTTAAATTCACCGGCGATTTCACCAAGGCAACATTGACCTCTACCAACATTGCTTTCGAGGTTGCTGCTGCTCCTGCCGTGCCTGAGCCTGCTTCTATCCTCGGGCTGGCCCTGGTTGGGTTGATTGGTGGTTCAGTGGTGAAGCGCCGCAGCCAAGAAGCGTAATGCTGATACCCCATTCAAAATGGGCTAAAGGCATCTAGTTTTTGCTTAAGGGTCGCCAAGTTCTGCTTGGCGACTTTTTTATTGGTCCTTTAGCGCCCCTTGGCGCTCCAATGAGTTAACCCTATGGTAAGCCTCACCTCGATCAGGTTTGGGTGTCTTGGGTTTGCGCCTTAATCAAGGCACTCCAGTTGTCATCGGCCATGGCCGCGTTTAGGTCTGAGGGTGATGCGGCTGCACCGTCCTGCTGATCCTGTTCTTGGGAGAGGGAACCATCGGCCATGGCCCGACGCAGCTTCAACTTTTTTGCCTCGTAGGCTTCCCGCTCTGCCGCCGACATCACCTGGGTCGCGGCTTCGCGAATGGTTCCAGCCCAGGTGCCATCGCCATTGCCCGGTGGTGGGCTCGGCAGGGCGGCAATCCATTCATCTCGCAGGGCGGCCATGGCGTCGCGCTGGGGAAATTTAAAGGGCTGCACCTTTACCCAGGCGCATACCGCGTCCCCTTTTTGGCTCTGGTGGCTACGTAGGGACAGGGAGACGTTGCGAGAGTAGCCAATAAATTGGGTTTGGCGATCGCGATCCAGTACAGCATAAACCCCTGCCACTTTGGCATTTTGGGCCTGGTCGCACCAGGTTTCTAGGGCCATGGGGGTATCGGCGGTGATTTCTGGGGCGGGGGCTGCTGTGGCCTCGTGCTCGTCGGCAGCGCCATACAAAAAGTCGTGGAGACCCTGATGGGCAGTGGGGATGTTCTGATGCTCAATCGCGGGGTTTTCGGGGGACACGGGTTTGGCGGCGTTGACGACAGGGTTCCATTATCGTCTGCCTTGCCCCGTTGTTGGGCGATTAAGGCCCAGGGTCTTGATAATAAACAAAGTTGAGTGGGTTAATTTGCAATGTTCTGGAATCGGGTTCGACAGGGGATTTATGCGGCACTGACGATAGTTGGCTTCATCTGGACGAATTACTATCTGGTGCAGTTCACGGTGGCAACCAAAGGTGAATTCACCGCTGCCAATCTCTTGAATTTTGATGTTGCGGCTTTTATCGAGCAGGTCTGGGCGAACCCGGCCTCTAGCTTTGTGGCGGTAGACCTGACCATGGCGCTCGTCCTGGCGATCACATTCATGGTTGCCGAGGGCAGGCGGCTGAAGCTGAGGCTTTGGGGCCTCTACATCGCCCTAATGTTTTTGATTTCTTTTGCCTTTGGCTTTTGTCTGTTTATGTTTGTGCGGGAGCGGAAGCTGGCGGCAGCGCTGGAGCTGGTGGCAGCGCCATGATCGTTCATGGGGCTTTAGGGTTTGCCTGTGGGTAACCGTCCCATTTGCCCCTGGACTTCGGCTTCGGGGGCCTTCCCCAAGGCGGGAAGGCAAGCGACTAACCATCGCGTATGAATAGATCCCTACAAAAAAGCTCTGCGGCTCGGTTGCCCTAAAACACTTGGTTCCATTCATAGACGACATATTCGGTCCAGATGCCGTTTTGCCAATAGGGATCCCCTTCAATCAAGGCCCGAACCGCATCCTCGCTCTCGGCCTCGTAAGTCCCCAATACTTTGGTGTTATCAACTGTCGGCCCCAGAGCCGTCAAAATACCTTGATCCTTTTGGGCCTGTAGCCCCTCTAAATGGGCAGTTCGATAGGGGGTGCGCTTTTCTAACACATTTTCGCAGTAGCTGCCCCACATCACATACTTCGCCATTGGTTCGCCCCTCACACACCACGCGTACTACACAATCTCAAATTCTAGATGGTAGCGGCTGTGCAAATCACAGGTTTGGTGATCGGCGATGTTGGTATCGCTCAGCTCCAGATTGTAGAAATTCATCATCCGCTTATCAAACAGAGGGCCAGCGTGCCAGGTGCCCACATGCAGCTTGATGAAACAATCGCCCCGGATCCGAAAGGCGTGCAGATAGGCTAAGTCCGGCTCGGCGGCTCGACTGGGTGGAGCCACCGCGATAAACCAATCCCGCCCGCCGATCGCGCCCAAGCACTGGGTGCATTGGCGATGGCGGGTAATGTGATGGAACCGCCGCCCCTTGCCCACCAACTGCATGATGTAAAACCGGGGGGTGCCCTGGTCGAGCTGGAGCTGTGCGGCGTTAGGACCATAGGGGGTGCCATCCACCAGCGGCAAAATCACTTGGCCATAGGGCGCAAAGTTGTCTGGGGTGATGTGGGTGGCGGCCACATAGTGGAGGGCGACAGGGGCAGCAGCCATAGGGCGAACTCTTGAGGGGCTTTCAGGTCAGCCATTTTTCAGATCAGCCATTACTGATGGCCTATAGACGCTATCGCATCCTTTGTAGGCTGGCAAAGATACCGGCCCCAATGGTGCATAACAGCAAGATCCACAGCACTAAACCAGGAAGAAAGGTGAGAATCGCGACGCCGCGAAGGATCCACACCAATGTGGTTAGGGCCAAAATCCCTAGAAAGAACTGGGTACTAATGGACGGTTTGAATCGTCGAGCCATGGAGGTATTCCTGTTAACGACGCGATCGCACACCGCCCCAAAATGCCCATGCCGGTGGCAGCCAGGACCAGTGCCCAGATGACATATCCAGGGATTTGATTAATCCATCCCAGGCCCCGGAGGACCAATATCGTGGCGCTCAGCACCAGCATTACTCCCACGATATTGAGCAAGATTGTGACGATTAGATTTGAATTTCCACCCATGGGCATAGACACCGGTCAGCGTTGGGAGCGCCTTGATCTTGCCATGGGGTTGCGATCGCCGCCAGCCTATCTGCTGATTTCATGGCGCGTTGCTAAGGTCGGTGTTCAGTTGGCGCTGGTCTCAAACGCGCTGGTCTCAAACGCGGTAATGGCATCGGCTCTAAATTCTTGGCACGAAAAACTTGGGTCGGAATTCGTCTGGACTGGGGCGTTCTGCACTGTGGAATACCGATACTTGATCGCTTTTGGGGCAATTTGGGGACAGTATTTTGGATAGGGCCAGCTCTAATGAGAGGGCTCTGTTAGGAGGAAATTATGGCGAGTCCCCGATTGGCGTCTCCCCGCTCATTGACCCCAACCCTGGCTCGGGAGCGCTCCCTCAGCCCAGATGCCGCCCAGGCTCTCCGTACCGGTCAAGTTTTGATCACGGCGGTGCCTACGGGGCTGATCGGTGGCCAAGTCAGCGCGCAGTTGTATGTTCCGATGGCTGGTGCGACCCTGTGGGCACACCTCACCGACTATCCCCGCTGGAGTGAGTACTTTCCCAATATTGCCTGTAGCCGCCCGCTACCGCCCACTGCGACCGGACAGCCCCGCCTCTACCAAGTGGGTCAAAAGTCATTGATGGGCATTCCTACCTCGGGTGAGCTGTATTTGCAAGTGCATGAGTCGCCCTGTGAACAGATTCACTTTCAGCTAGAGCAAGGCATTTTTGCGAACTTTGAGGCGACCATGGTGCTACAACCCTGGCGGATTGGAACCCTCTTGACCTACACCCTCCAGGCCACCCTCCAGGTGCCCTTACCTTGGTTTGTCCTGAGCCAGGGCATTCAACAAGACCTGCCCCAAAACCTCGAACATATGCGTCAGGTGATTTGTCGCGAATCGACCCTAGCCCCAAACCCCGGCGATCCTCCTGAGTCAGCCCCAGCCCTGCTGTCTTAAATTCAATTCAAAATTCTTCGCCCCATCTCCCCATCTCCCCACCCCGCCCAGGGTTTCTTAAGGGCAAATCTGTTATAGATATAGGGATTACGCTGCTAGCTTGCCGTATTCGTTTGTCTCTATGCAATCCCGCGATCAGCAACTGACCCTTTCCGTGCGGAGCTTGGCTTGGCTCCTGGCTGCCTTGCTACTGCTAGTGCTGGTTTGGCAACTGCGTAGCCTAGTGCTGCTGGTGATGATTGCCGTGGTGCTTGCGGCCTCGATCGCCCCCATCGTTGATGGCTTAGAGCGGTATCGCATCCCCCGGTGGCTGGGGGTCATCCTGGTTTACCTGACCATTATTAGTGGCATCACTGGCCTGGGGCTGTTGGCCGGTCCGACTGTGGTTGAGCAAATTCAGCGGCTGATTCGGCAACTGCCGGTATCGCTCAAGCAAGCGCTCAGCTATGCCGAGACTTGGGTGCTTTCCTTTAACAACGAACGGCCTGACCTGACCAGCGAACTCCTCAATCAACTCGTCGATATCCAAGGGCTGACCCAGTGGGTGATTCGCTCTAGCCAGCAGTTGTTAATTCGCTCCTATGGGGTGACAACGGGGATTTTGGGGGGCGTGTTTAGCCTGGTGCTGGCGATCTTTTTGTCGGGCTATATGCTGGCCGATAGCCGCACTCTGATTGGCAACTTTGTGCGGCTCCTGCCCTACCCCTGGGATGAGCGGATTGCGGCCCAGATGGCCCCCATCAGTAATCGTATCGGGACTTACATTCGGGGGCGGTTTTTGGTCTCGGCGATCCTGTCGATCGCTACCACCGTCAGCCTCTCTGCCCTGGGGCTCTCTGAGTTTGCGTTGGGTCTGGGGGCGATCGCCGGATTCACCAATCTGATTCCCTTTTTGGGGCCGATTTTGGGGGCGATCCCCGCCTTGGTGGTGGCCATCTCCCAAGGGGGCTGGACTATTTTATGGATTTTGATTTTGTACGTCGTGATTCAAAATCTGGAGACCTATGTGCTCGATCCGCTCCTAGTGGGTTCATCGGTGGGGGTGCATCCGCTCTATCAATTGTTGGCGGTGCTCGGGGGTGCCCAGGTTTTGGGCATTATTGGGGCGCTGATTGTCCCCCCTTGGATTGCGGGCGGGGCGGTTTTGCTCGAAAACCTCTATCTCCGTCCCAAACTGATGGCGGAGCGACGACACAAATCCCGCCCCTCACCATCGACGTTAGAGGCTTCACCTGAACCGATCATGACCGGCTCATAAGCGGCGGCGTGGTTGTGCAGTTGGCATGAAACACGCCGCAATTCTGGGAGAAATAGCGGTAGGGTAGGGGGCAATCTATATCCAAGCTGCTTGTTTAGGGAGCGATCGCCCAAGGCTATGGAACCCCAATATGGAGCCCAATATTGTCATCACCCTAGTGATTGTGGGGTTGGCCCTGACCCTGTTTGTGGTGGAGTGGTTTCCCGCCGATATTACGGCCCTGCTGGTGATGGTGATGTTGCTGCTCTTTAAGCAGGTAGATCCTGCCCAGGGGATTTCGGGCTTTAGTAATTCCGCCACCTTGACCGTCATGGCCATGTTTATCCTCAGCGCTGGGTTTCCCGGACGGGGGCGATGCAGCAGGTCAGTGAGCTACTGTTTCGGTGGGTGGGTAAAGGGGTGCGCCAACAGGTCTTTGCCCTCGGGGTAATTACAGGTCCCTTGTCTGGCATTGTCAACAACACGGCGATTGTGTCGGTATTTTTGCCCCTAGTCGAAGACCTCTGCCGTCAGCGGCAAATCTCCACTGCCAAGCTGCTGATGCCCCTCTCCTTCGCCACGATTTTGGGGGGCATGTTGACCATGGTCGGCACCTCCACCAATGTCCTGGCCAGTGGCCTCTCCGCAGAACTGGGCTATGGGGAATTTGCCCTGTTTCAGTTCACGGGTCTAGGGTCAATTGTTTTTTTGATTGGCCTCCTGTACCTGGCCTTGGTGGCACCCCTGCTGCTGCCCAATCGCAAGCCCCCGGCAACTGCCGTCAGCCAAGACTATGGTCTGAAAGAATATGTGAGTGAAGTCGTAGTCACCCCCCGCTCTAGCCTGGTGGGCCATTCCCTGCGGGAGAGTCAGTTTCAACGGCGGTTCGACATTGACGTGCTAGAGATGATCCACAATGGCAACCGCTTTGCCCAGCCCTTGGCCGATAAAGTGCTGTCGGCGGGAGACATCCTGATTGTCCGTTGCGGGCGCAAGGATCTGTTCAGCATTCGTGAGAGTGAAGGGTTAGAAATCTTGCCCGACGTGCAGTTTGGCCGTCAATCTCTACAGGCGGATTTAGATTCTGGGGAAGAGGGGATTGCCGAGGTGATGGTGGGGGCCAATGCCAATCTCCTGGGTTCAACCCTCAAAGAACTGCGGTTTCGCCAGCGCTATAACGTCACGGTGTTGGCGATTCGGCGCGGCGAAGAGGTGGTGCGCGATCGCCTCGGCAGAGTGCCGCTGCGGTTTGGGGATTTGCTCTTGGTGCAAGGCCCCAAGCAGAGTCTCCTGGGTCTCCAAGCCAGCCGCGATTTACTGGTGCTAGAGCAGAGCGATCTCGAAACCTTTCGCTCCCATAAAGCCGGAATTGCCACCGCGATCGGCCTGGGGGTGATTGCGGTCGCTGCTACAGGCTACTATCCGATTTTAGTCTCGGCCTTGGCTGGGGCCGTGCTGATGGTGCTCACCGGCTGCCTCAAACCCGGCGAACTCTATGAAGCGGTGCGCTGGGACTGTGATTTTTCTCCTAGCCAGCTTGATTCCCCTAGGGATCGCCATGAATAACTCCGGGGCAACCCGCTTAATTGCCGATCAGCTGGTGTTGCTGGGACGAGATTTATCCCCCTACGGACTGCTCACCGTCTTGTTTGTGGTGACCACCGTGCTGACGGCGATCTTGTCGAATTCTGCGGCGGTGGTGCTGCTCCTGCCCGTGGGGGTACAAGTGGCAGAAGCCCTGGGGATTAGCCCCCTGACCACGATGTTCGTGATCACCTTTGGGGCCTCCAACTGTTTTATGACGCCCATCGGTTATCAAACCAACACCATGGTGTATGGGGCCGGCGGCTATCGCTTTCTCGACTTTGTGAAAGTCGGCGGTCCGCTGAGCCTGCTCTTGACCCTCGTGATTCCGCCCTTAGCCATTTGGTTGTATGGACTCTAAACCGATAGGCTGATAAGGGCAGCTCAATTCAGTATTTATGCTGGAATTAATGAGAACTGCTGGTATGGCCTGGGCACCTTTAAACCAGGTTTAAGAATGGTGTAACCAGGGATATTCCCTATTCATGAGACGTTAGGAGACGCTAAAGCAACATGGAACATCGTGGCGTAACGGTTTGGTTAACCGGTTTAAGTGGTGCCGGGAAGAGCACCATTACGGATGCTCTGGAAATTGAGCTGCGCAACCGAGGGTGCAAGTTAGAGGTGCTCGATGGTGACATCGTTCGCACCAACCTCACCAAGGGGCTGGGCTTTAGCAAAGAAGACCGCGATACCAATATTCGCCGGATTGGCTTTGTCTCCCATCTCCTCACCCGCAATGGCGTGATTGTGCTGGTTTCAGCGATTTCCCCTTACCGCGCTGTCCGCGAAGAGGTGCGAACCACCATTGGCGACTTTATGGAAGTGTATGTGAGCGCTCCCCTAGAGGTGTGCGAATCCCGTGATGTGAAAGGGCTCTACAAGCGGGCTCGCTCTGGGGAAATCAAGCAGTTCACGGGAATTGATGACCCCTATGAGCCCCCCACTAACCCTGAGGTCAACTGCGAAACCCACAACGAAACTCTGGAAGAGAGCGTTAATAAGGTGATCGCAAAGCTAGAGGAACTGGGTTACATGAGCCCAGCATCGGTTACCGTTTAGCGTTCTGCACATAAGGTTCTACACCGAAGGTTCTACACCGAAGGGAAGTGCTGGAAACGTGCCGGTCGTAGGGGTTTGGCATTGCCAAACCCCTACAGCAAGTCGGCGGCACTGGTCTCTTAACAGATGACGCCCTGAAACTCTTGGGTCGTCAACGGCTCATAAGGTGATGTGGGCCGGTCGCCATGTCCCATTGCCAAGCTTTTGCAGTGCCTTGCTCAAATAACGCGCTGGTCTTTTCGCTCGCGTTGGCAGCGACCCGGTAGCGGCTTTTGCGTTCAATAAAGTGAATCGTCTAGCCGTTTGACTCAGAGGAGGGGAAAGCTTGTCGTGAGCTTAGTCAAACGGTTCTCGCCCACGCGAGTATAAACTTCTTCTGTTTGTGTGGATCGCGTCGATTGGGGCGGTTCAACCTTGGTTACCATAGGGCTTATCCCCCATTGGTACGGTCTGACCATGGCCGACGTGATTACCCAGATTTACAACGCCGTTGACCCCTTTCGCCCCTTGGAGCCAGGGGATCCTGCCTATGTCCATTGCGAGGCGGAGCGGGGTGACGCCAATGTGCTGCTGGATCTGGGACCAGAAATTCTCCGCTCTAACCGCTACACCTCGCAGCTCTATGCGGGCCACCGGGGCGCAGGGAAATCCACCGAGCTGCTGCGGCTGAAGGCGGATTTGGAAGCCAAAGGCTGTTTTGTGGTGTACTTTGCGGCGGTAGGGGATGACGGCGACATCGACGCTCAGGACGTGCAGTACACCGACATTTTGCTGGCCTGTACTCGCCACCTGCTAGAGAAGCTGCAAGGGGCCGACCCCGCCCCGCTAGTGAGCTGGTTTAAAGACCGAGGCAAGGCTCTGCACGAGTTGGGCCAGACCCAGGTGGTGATGGAATCCTTGGATGTGAAAATGCTGGCCAGCCAGTTTGCAGAGATGACCGCCAGCATTCGCACGGTGCCCAGCCAGCGGCGCAAAATTCGCGATCTGGTCAACCCCCACACGGTCACCCTGGTGACGGCGTTGAATCAGTTCATTACCGATGCCAAAACCAAGCTGCCGGGGGGTAAAACCCAACTGGTGGTGATTGCCGATAACCTCGACCGCATCGTGCCCATCCACGATGACTATGGCCGCAACAGCCACGACGAGATCTTTCTAGACCGCTGCGATCAGCTCAAGGGGCTCGATTGCCATGTGATCTACACCGTGCCCATTTCCATGGTGTATTCCAACCGAGCCAATGATCTGAAGGAGGTCTACGGCAACCCGGAGCTGTTGCCGATGGTGATGGTGCAAACTCCCGAGGGTGAAATTCATCCACCGGGGGTGGCGCGAATGCAGGAGGTGCTGACCCGCCGCATTCAGCCCTATTTGCCGGAGGTGCAGTTGGGGCGCGATATCTTTGAAAATGAGGCTGTGGTCACCCAGCTTTGTTTGGCCAGCGGGGGCCATGTGCGGGAGCTATTACTGCTGATGAAGGAAGCCCTCAACCGCACGGAATCGCTACCTATCCCGACGATGGCGGTGCGGCGGCGATCGCCACCACCCGCGACACTATCGCCGCACAGTGGAAAAGGGCCAGTGGGCGGTGCTGGCGCGAGTAGCCAAACCCGCGCCATCCAAAACGACGAACCCCATCGAGATCTGCTGTTCCGCCGCTGCCTGATGGAGTACCGCTATTTTGATGATGAGGGCACGTTGCAGTGTTGGTACGATGCCCACCCGCTGATCAAGGCGATCCCGGAGTTTAAGCAAGCCGTAGCGGATTGGCAGGCCCCATGACCACCGACTTGCTGGATTGGCACGAGGATGACCAAACCGTAGACCCTGAAGCGGAATATCGGATGTTGCTGAATGGCCTGCGCCGCACCGAGGGCTTTGGGCTGTTTTTTGTGCAGTGCTCACCCTTTGGTGGCGAGCAAATCATCCAGCGGGTGCAGGCCGATCTAGCGGATCAGAGCGTCGCGGTCCTGAAGCTAGATGCGCCTATTGAAGATGGCAATGTATTCAAGCGCATTCGTGACTGCTTAGATACTCAGCCCGAGACGCAAGTTCTATTTATCCAAGGTCTAGAACTATCGCTGCTGGACTACGAAGAGTCGAAAAAACGCCTGGGCTGGAGCAGCGAAAAAATCTTTAGCTATAGCTGGCAGGGCGTACCGCCTGTGCTGATCAACCTCAACCAGCAGCGGGAACGCTTTCGGGATAGTTTCAACATCCGGCTGGTGTTTTTGCTACCCGTCTTTGCTGTCAAATACCTCGTCCACCGCGCCCCCGACTTTTTTGACTGGCGATCGGGGATTTTCCCTTGTTCTGACACTGACGAATTAGTTGTCAGAAAGTTGGTAGAGCTTTCAAAAAACAAGGACTATGGTGATTGTCAAAACTGGCCCCAGTCGAAGAGAAATAGTGAAATTCTTCGGATTCAATCATTGATAGAATCCTCGAGAGATGACATAAATAAACTCTGCTTTTTATATGGAACGCAGGGCAATTTACTAGCCACTTCTGGACAACATGAAGAGGCTTCAGAAAGATATACGCGAGTCACAAAACTTCAACCCAATAATCACAAGGCATGGTCTAATCTTGGTGGATCGCTATTTTTTCTAAAACGACTTGAAGATGCGATAATGGCGTTCAATTATGCTATTAGCATTAATTCAGATTTATTCGAAGTTTGGCTTCTTAAAGGAGTTGCATTAAATCAGCTCAATCGCCACCTAGAAGCAGCCCAATCCTTTGACAGAGCAAGCCAGATAAAAGCTGAAGTTCCTGAAGCTTGGCTCCTTCAAGGTGACAACTTGTTGGAAATTGAACGTTACGAAGAGGCTGTCAATGCTTATCAGAAAGCACTTGAAAATAACATAAAAGATAAAGAAACAACTTATAAGGTATGGCTTAACATGGGTGAGGCTCTGAGAAGACTATCTCATCATGAAAGAGCGATTGAATCCTTCAACCATGCCCTAAGCATTAATTCAGAAAGTCCTGAAGCACTAAATAACAAAGGACTTGCCTTGGTTGAAAAGGCGATTGCAGAGGCAACAGAAGTCAGTGAAGATAACTTTAAAAATGACGTCAAGAATGGAATTTGCCTATACGAGAAATCCCTGAGCATAAAGCCTGACAAGCATGAAACTTGGAACAACAAGGGAATTGCTTTAGGCAAAATTGGTTGTATTGAAGAAGCTATTTATTCATTTGACCAAGCCATTTCAATTGAGCCATGCTCTTATGAATACGTGTACAACAAAGCTTGCTGTTATGGGTCTCAAGGTAATGCTCAAGATGCTGTTCAGGTCTTGAAAGAAGCAATTAATTTGCATCCTAAATGTCGTGAAATGGCTAAAACCGATCCCGACTTCGACCTTGCTCGCCACGATCCGCACTTTAAAGCGCTGTTAGCAGACCAGGGGACGGGTGCCTAAATCCAGGTCTCGTCTACAAACTGATAGTCCGAGGCAACCGTCCCCTTTGATCGTCACCCGAAACCGCGAACAGGCCAAAACCGACAGCGACTTTGACGCTATCCAGCACAATCAGCGATTTCAGGCCCTCCTGACTGAACGCCTAGAATAAAGGTCTATGACTCTACCAACGCCACCCAGTTTGACCCACCTGCCCACGGCTCTCTCTGTCGAAGGAGCTGTCAGCATCGTCATAGAAGAGGGTATTCCTATCTTTCGGGCGTCTCAGTCAGTGCAAGACCAGATTGCAACCCTGCTCGATAAACAAGCTGATATCAAATTGACAACCGAAGAAGCCTCTGAACTCGATCGCTACGTTGAAATCGACGACTATCTGAGCTTTGTCAATCGCACAATTCGCAACCTGTATCTGACGCAACTGCCAACCTCCGCCTGACGATGACTCGCCCCAAGTTTTCGCCAGTAATACAGGCAGCCGTGCGGCAACGGGCTCAGTTCCTCTGCGAATATTGTCACGCGGCTGAACAGTGGCAGTACGCCCCATTCACCCTTGATCACATCATTCCACTGATGAAAGTTGGCGGCGATGACAGCCTCGATAACCTGGCTTTGGCTTGCTTTCCCTGCAATCGTCATAAGTCAGCCCGACAAGTCAGCCTTGATCCCTTTACCCAACAGTCCGTGGCACGCTTTAACCCAAGAAAGCAGGCATGGTCAGATCATTTCATCTGGTCTATGGATTACCTGACACTGATCGGGCAATCCGCTACGGGCCGAGCCACGATTGAACAACTGAAGCTCAACAGAGCCAGACTGCCGGCGATTCGTGCCGCCGATTTAGTTGTTAATCGTCATCCCCCCACCGACGATCCCATTCAATCTAGAACGAAACCCAGCACGTTACACCATAGATTTTTTGGTAGTGGCTTTCCCAGGAATGACCTTGGTCGTTAGTCGTTGGTTATTGAATACCGACAGCTAATAATTTTTGGCGCTGTGGGCGATCGCGTCAAACTCAAATCGTTGTTTAGGATCGGTTTCTCCGTAGAGGTTAAACGTCACCAGCGGGTCCGTTCCCAGCGCTTCGACACTGTGGATGGCTGCGGGTACAAAGCTGATTACCGCGCCAGGTTCCAAAATCTGCTCTCCCGCAGTGCTAATTTTGTCAGGGAAGTTGGGTTGGGGCAATCGCTGCCAAAACGCATTCTTGGCCTCGCCTTGCAGGACCGCCACAATGCCCCAGGTGCCATGGTTGTGAATGGTAGATTTGGCCCCCGGATTCAGCGTTTCAATCTGCACCGTCAGCGGAAAGCCAATTTCATCGTAGAGATTGAGGAAAGTACTTTCGGCAGTGGGTTCAGGTCGCTGGGTTCGTAGCCAGTAGGAATTCACCACCAGCTTGCGCACCAAGCGACGTAAGTCTGGCAAACCGTCGCAGGGATCGGCGACGAGTTTCAGGGCATCCTCCACCTCTGTAAGGAAGCGATGGAAATAGTAAGGCGTTTCCAATAAGTCCCATTCTCTAGGGGTGGGGCAGGGCTGACATTGCCCGTCTGCGGCGACAGTCCAATCCTGATTCACGTCGGCCTCCCCGCCTATGCTGGGCTGAGCAGCACAATGCTGCTGTCTTCTTTCAGATATTCGCCGTAGTCCGCGAGATCATCTAAACCGAGGAAGCCGAGTAGCGCCTCGGCCATCAGCCAGAAGCAGAACTCCATCATCAGTTGACACAATCGAATCTTCATCAGGTTTACCCTGGGCGGTTTTAGGCGCAGGCTCGTTGCAGGCTGCGCATATGGTCAAAAAGCTGCCAGCAATATTGCTCTGGCAGCTTGCAGGTGATCGCCCCCTGGAGCACGACCTTGAAGTACCAGTCATTGGGGGGAATTTCGACTGGGGTTTTGTGGACCACGCTGTAGGTGCGCACGCCGACATAACGCTGTTCGCCACAGCCCACCACCACGGACTCTTGGCGGTAATCGCCATGGGCCACCCCTTCGCGCTGGTCGAGGCGATCGCTCAGCCGCCAAGGCAGGCGATAGAGCACCCCCTGCACCTCACGAGCGGGGTCGGGCAGAATATCGAGGGCACCACACTGACGCTTGGCCGAGTAGTAGTGAAAGCCCAGGCGATAGTGCTTGAGGGTGGCGGGGCCAATCACGTAGCGATGGGTGTTCTCCCCCAGGGAGCGCTTCAAATCTACCGGGCACATGCAGGACCCGTAGGCGAAGTAATAGAAGACTGGCTCTGTGGGGATGTATCCCCCAGGAAGACGGTCTGGGACGGATTCAGGCTTCCGGGTGATCAGGGTGGGGGCAGGCATGGCGGTTAGCAGAAATGTTCTTCGACCAGCGCGGCGAGATCTGGGGGGGTGAGCCGGTTGTAAGCCTGCTTACCCGGCATGACGGTGAGGGTGGGGGCTTTAGAGCAGCGCTTTTGGCAACCGGTATAGCGAATCTCCACCTGATCTTGGAGGTTGTGGGCCAACAAAAGTTCCTCTAGGGCTGCGATGATTTTGCGCCCGCCGCGTTTTTGGCAGCCTGATTTGTGACAAACCAGAATCTTGCCAGACTTCTGAGCGTTGGCCGGTTTTTCCTGGCTGGGGTTAGGCGGGCTAACCGGACTAGGGCTGCGGGTGCTCAGGGCAGCCCCAAACAACACTTGGTGCGCTTTGAGCTTGAACTTACCCTCCATCTGGCGAATCCCGGCGCAGCGGAGGCGATCGCCCACTTGCAGCGACTGCCCCAGGTAGGGCCGTAATCCCTTGGGTAATTTAATGACGACGGACGTGGGTTCGACCGTGGGTTCAATGGTGGGCTCGACCGTGGGTTTGACTTCGAGCCTGATGGCCTTGGGCTTACCCGGCTCACCGCCGAGAAAGCCCAGCAGGGTGCCTTCTACATTGAATGCATCGGATGGTGGAGGCATGGGGTTAGGCCTGGTGAAGGTTTGCAGAGGGTTGAAGCGCAGAGTAGAAGCTACAACCAGGGATTAGAAATCAGGGGCTGGCTGAATGGCGGAACGCTTTAATTCAGCCGTTTGGCATTGACGGTTTGAGGCAGTTTGAGCGGTTCGGATAGGCCATTGATCGATAACTCCCAACCATTGGCTAGGGTGACGATGGTGGCATCTCCTTCGGTGCTTTGACTGACGACGGTTTCTTCTAAATCTTTTTTTAGGGACGTAGACCATCAGGGTGTCGTCTTCGCCGTTGTGGAGCATGATTTTCATGGGGTGTCCTTGCAGGGTGGAGGG
>JAAUQE010000194.1 GCA_012032425.1 Leptolyngbya sp. RL_3_1
ATTTATCAAGATCTGGATAGTCCCCGCGCAGAATCAGTGGCTGGCAAAATGAACTGCCCTCCACCGGTCTGAGTCGGTGAAGGGCAGTTTTAGGACTGTTGCTGTTATCAAGGCAAGCGGGCTGCCTGTGTCAATAACCTTAGGGTGAGGTGGGTTGTTCGGGGCTTTCCGAGTCGGTCGCCCCTGTATCCGCTTCTAAAGCGGTCTGGAGCTGGGCCAATTGCTCAGGGGTCAACTCATCAAGACGCTTTTGCAACACCGCCTCTTCATAGTCCTCCAGTTGGCGATTGTAGGTCATGTCGTGGTTCATCACCCGCGTCAGGTAGGTGCCCACCCAGCCCAAAATGCCGCCCACAAAAAAAACTTGGCTCCAAATGCCCGCAGCCGGACTGTCTAGGCCCAATACCCGCAGCCCCAAGTAGAGCAGCCCGCCCACTGCGAACACGCCAAAGCCAATCCCGATTACATCAATGCGACGCATGGTGAATTCAAAAGGTTAAGTCAGGACTTGAGGGGACGGGGCTGGGGGCGGAAGTTGACCAAGGGGCTGAGCACCAACATCCCTGGGAAGAAAACAAACATCAGGCCGTACAGCAGGGTACGCTCGACCGAGCTCACGTCGTTCCAGCGGGCCTTGAGGTAGAACAAGAGGGCGGCAGGGACCACCAAGAGGTAGGTGCCGGCGATCGCCCCGTACAGGACCAGGGTAATCAAGGCATCTTTGGAAAGCGCTAGGTCACTCAGCATAAGGCGAGGGTGAATTAGGTATGGGGCCGATTGGACAAGCTGATCCGGGGTGATTGGCCCTACGGTAGCGGCCAGTCGCCAAACATCACGTCCAATGTCATTCTAAAGGGCAAATTAGCGTGTTAGTGCGCAGATTGACCGATACAATGAGAAGTCCAAACGGTGACTGCATATTGTGACCGACTGGGGGGCGTGGCGGAATGGTAGACGCTACGGACTTAGAAAACTGAGCCTTGATGGAGAAATCTGTCAAGTGGAAGCTCTCAAACTCAGGGAAACCTAACCCTGGCGATCGGTTCTTTGGAGCCCTTAGCTAGGTATGGCAATCCTGAGCCAAGCCAAGGGAAATAACGTTTCTCTTGGAAGGTGCAGAGGCCCGACGGGAGCTACCCTAACGTTAAGTCGAGGGTAAAGGGAGGGTCCAATTCTCAAAGCCAAGAGCGGAATTTTCCGTTCTCGGCAGCAGCGAAAGCTGCGGGAGGATGAAAATCCGTTGGCCGCAAGGCCGTGAGGGTTCAAGTCCCTCCGCCCCCATCACACCATCATCACAGTTGACTCCCGAGCGGGCTAGCCCGGATCGGACTACATCGTCATATCCCTCGGTCACCCGTCTGACCGACGTTTCTAGAGATCAAATCCGCTATGGCAGCAGCCATTACCTTGCGGAAACGGATAGTCTTGGGTTGAATCTTAGAAGACCTATGGGGGGGGAGACCCCTCAGCAATCACGTCATTGCTGACACGTAGCCAGCAATCGCCAGTAAAATTAGGACAATTACCTCCGGGTTTCTACTGGGTCATGCGTTTAATCCCGTCGGTCTTTGCTGTGGCAAGAGGTGCATCTCCCGTGTTGGATCGATCACAATCGGACTCACTCAGCTCCCGCCCCCCTGCTCAGATCACCCCGCAGCAGGCGCAGACGCGGATCTTCGATTTTCTGCTGGACGCCGTCAAAACCTGGTCCCCAAAGGACGTGCTGGATGAATTTCAAAATCTTTTCTTTTGCCAAGGAGACACCACTGTCAACGAGACCTCAGAGGCCCTATATGCCCTGCTGCTGTCTGGCACCGCGACAGATTTTCACAATACGCTGAAGCGATCCTGTTACATTCTGGTGAACAACTGGGAGGTGGCGCGTCAGGTTGACGCCATTCAATCCCTGGTTCAACTCTTCCAAGACGAGACTTTGCAGCGGCGCACCTTTTCCTTTAGCCTCAAACGGCTCCGGGGTTGGCTCTGTGACTTTATTGACAGTGACGACTATCGTGAACTTCAACTGTTTGCCAGTCGCTTAGTTAACGATCATAAATCGACCGAGTGGACATCACGATATGCGTCATATCTGATGGTGTCCCAGTATATGAATTCAGATAATCCAATTGAGCAACGGGAAGTGGCCCGAGCGGTCTCACGTCGCTTAAAAGAAAAATTCAAGCTTGATCTGGCTCTGTATACGGCCCATTCTCAATCGACGCTGCACCAGACAAAGCTATTAGAAAATCCGACCGCGCTGGGGGACAGCGCCCTCCGATTGATCAAATTGATTGTGGCCAGAAGAGGCCAGTTTAGCCACAAAAATTTAGCCAATCTATTCCTTAAACAAACCGAAGGATTAAGTTATCGTGCCTTTAAGAGCAGCCTTTTAGAATACCTAATCTATTCCGTCAGCCAACCAATGGCCGCGAAAACCTTAAAGCAGCGGGTTGCTGCCAAGTTGGCCACGCTATATAAAGAGTATGATTATGCGGAGCTTGATCCTTCCCTCAAGTTGAGGACCTGTAACCGCATCATTGATCAGCTAATGACCGAAGATAAGCAGCGTCCATCGGAACTCTTTACGCTTCTGCTGTCACAAAATAATGCGTTATCTTTAGCCATCATCTTACTGAAAATAATTTTAATTTCACGGAAGTCTCATCTTTATTTAGAGGCCAGAATTGCGGACCTGATCCGCTACTATGAAGGATTTTCGCAAGAACAATGTACGTGGGTGATTAATTTTCTAGAGATTTTTCAGGTCACCTTTGCCATTTACGCAGAGAATGTCGAATACAACTTGATTGACTTGCAAGATCCCAGAACGGTGGCCAGCAACCGACAAGGCACCTTGGACGCTTGTCGGGTCTTCTCACAACTGACCAAAACCCAGATGTTGCAGCCTGAATTGATGCCCGAGGGAGAAGTTGCCGAAGCCAGTGATGCTTAGGCTGGCGAGACTAAAACCTGATTGAGTTTGCCGCTGCGATACCCTTCTAAATCCAGGGTGACATAGGTGAACCCGTAGGTTTGAAAGGCGACCACCAGGGTGGGTAAATCTGTAGTTGTCACAAAGGTTTGAATGTCTTGGGGGGGCAACTCAATGCGGGCGGTGTTGCCATCGGAACGAACTCGCAAGGTATGCCACCCGAGTTGGCGGAGATAGCGCTCACACTGGGCCACGCGGGTGAGTTTTTCTGGGGTAATCGTTTCGCCATAGGGAAACCGAGAACTCAGGCAGGGTTGGGAGGGCTTGTCCCACCAGGGCAAGCCGATCTGTCGAGCAATCTCCCGGACGGCTAATTTAGAGATGCCAATTTCGGCTAGGGGCGATCGCACCCCGCGTTCTTGGGCGGCTTGGATACCGGGGCGATAGTCTTGCAAGTCATCGGCATTCACCCCATCCACCACGTAGGGATAGCCTCGTTCGCGGGCTAAGGGCTTGAGGGTGTCGTGGAGTTCGCTCTTGCAGAAATAGCAGCGGTTCGCGGGATTAGTGGTGTAGCTAGGATTATCCAGTTCGTGGGTATAGACAATCTCATGGGCAATGCCAATGGCTTGGGCCTGGGTTTTGGCATCGGCTAAGTCCTCTGGCATCAGAGAGGGCGAGTCGGCGGTCACGGCGAGGGCGCGATCGCCCAAACTGTCGTAGGCCACTTTTGCCACCAGGGTGCTATCGATGCCGCCCGAGTAGGCAATTAAGGCGCGATCCATTGTGGCGAATAGGGCCTGAAGCTGCCTGAGCTGATCAGCCGCCATGGTTGAGACTCCTGGGATAAGGTCTCGACTAGCCTAGCGAATTCCGATCGCGATCTAAACCTATCTCTAAAACTGGCGGCGGGAAAAAATCACCCCCGTCAGCACCAATAATACGAGGGTGTAAACCACGGCATAGCCGCCATGGCCCCATAGGGCCACTGAATCGGGGAGCCAATCGAGCCCATAAACCGCCTGGTTGCGTAGATTCAGCCGTTCTAAATCTGGCAAGATCAAATATAGTCCCTGGGTTAACCCACCCAAACCCGGCGTATCATTAATTGCCCCAAGGCCAAAATATCGCTGCTGAGGTGACCCATGAGGTACACCGCGAACGTCAGTAAGGTGGCTAGCAGAGAACTGGTAATCACCCCAAACAGGAGAGCGATCGCCCCCAGCAAGATCATCTCTAGCCCCATAAACACCATTGCCAGCAACAGGCTGACGGGGCTGTAGGCAACGCCATTCAGCCAGAGCACCCCCAAGTACACCCCACCCATCAGGGCAATCAGCAGGACGAGCAGCAGCGACAGCCCCAAATGCTTGCCCGCAATGAACTCCATCGGGCTAACGGGTTTCGCAATCATTGTCAGTACGGTGCGCTTTTCAATTTCCTGATTCACTAAACTGGTGCCGATGAAGGCCACCACCAGTAAGCTCAGCAGATGAATACCAGTGAGTCCCAGGTCCAGAATGATTTTGTCGTAGGCCACTGAGGCCACCTGGGGCAGCAGAATGGTGGCCGCCAGCATCAGCAGGCTATAGAGGGCGATCAAATAAAGGGCGCGATCGCGAATAATCCCCAGAAAAACATGACGGGCAATTACCCAAATGCGTAGCAAACCCATGGTGTTATGACAGCAGGACTAACAGGACGGTAAAGCAATCACGGCAATGAATCGTGGGCGGTTCTGTAGTAGCCGCCGGTTAGGACAAGACTGCGAGCCCCTTTGCTTCCCTTTGCTTATGCGCCACAGAACAGGGCGATTCGAGGGGCCTGATCGATGGGCCTTTTCGAGGGAACTGAGGCAAAGTAGCCAGGGCTATACTATCCCGGCAAGGGGTCCGGTTGCCCCATCCGCTTCGGGGTTTCTAGATCACAGGACACCTGAGCCAGGGCCGTTGGTGTCGGTTCCTGGGCATTGGGATCTCGCGCCGTTGCCGTCTGGGGAGCGGGGGGGATCTGCGGGCGAATGAGGCAGGTTTTCTCTAGAAAATAACCCTCTGGGTTAGACGCCGGACCCGTCCAAACCGCCATGAGCTGTAGGGCATAGCCATTTTCAAGGCTGCGGGGTCGAGCGGTTAACTCCCAAAAAGGAGACTCTGAAGAATCGATTAAAACCACTTGGGCTTCATTCCGAACCTTGACCATTTGGCCATCTAGATTCAGCAGCCACCGCTCGACCCAGGGCCAAGGGGTGTCATCCAGCTGTTCCTTCACCTGCTGCTCAGCAGCCGTTAACAGCGGAATCCCCCCCGATCGCCCCTCAGCAGTATCGGCTAACTTGAGGACAAAACCACTGCCGCTAAAATTATCTGACAGCAGGGTGGGGTAGTCTTGCAGCCAGCTTTGCAGCCGGAAATAAAATTGAAACCAACTGCTAAACAATAAGGCCAGCAAGAACAACAAAATTAGCTGTTGACGAATGAAAGGGGCAGGGAGCTTCGGTTTGAAATCCCAGCTAATGAAGGCAGGCAGCGCCACCAAAGCAACGGATACCAGGGGCCAAACGATTAAGGCAGCGGACAGGTGATCACCGGGAAATAGCGCAAACAGATAAAAACAGACCAACGCGCCCGACACCCAGGGGGCGATCGGAATGCCAAAGGGACGAATGTGGTTGGCCTCTAAGGCCCAACCAATGCCGATCACCCAGAACGTCCAACTGCCGGTGGTGATGATCCATTGGGTAAAGCCAGTCGTGCCCGAGAAGCGTGCCACCCAAGACATCGACCAAGAAAATAGCGCCAGATACACGATCGACTGCCAGGCAAAGTACTGCTGCGGGAATAAAAATCCCGTCACCCGGTCCCAAATTTCCTTAAGCAGTTGAATCATGCCACTGCCTCCAAACCATAGCGCAGCACCAGCAGCAGCAAAATGGCACTAAAGCTCCAAGCATTGGCATGGAGAACCGCCAGGATATGGATGGGGGTGGAGGAGGTGTCCTGGGGGGTACGCCGGGTATAGCCATAGCGCCGCCGTGTCAAGGTGGGCGGGGTGTAATCAACGATGGGCGCGCCGATCGCCAGGGTGAGCCACTCTAGCCCCTTGGCTTTCACCCAAAAGGTGACGAAAAAGACGGCTAGCCCGGTGGCAATCACCAAGGCCCCCAGGCTGCTAGACAGGCTGTTTTCATAAAATTGGCCAAACAAAACGTAGCTGATAATTTGGGTGCGCAATAGGGGCGGGGCCACCGGTTCGAGGCCCAAAAAAATGAACCACCCTAAAACCGTGGTGAACAGATTGAGGCTGGCCGCATAGCGAATACTGGGCTGAAACCCCAGCTTCAACCGCTGTCGCAACACCCCCGCCTCAATGACAATCGCCACCAGCAACAGCAAGCTCTGGAAGGCAATGGCCCGCAGCGGCAGCACCGCTGATTCATCCACTAATAATTCAAAGGGCATATTAGGTCAAAGGGCATATAGGTCAAAGGGCATAACCTGCTCGCGGGAACGCAATCCCATCCTCAGATGATAGGCAAGACAGATGGTAGGCAAGACCTAACCTGGGCCGGATGCCTTTGCCGGACTAGGCATTAGGGTATCTCCTCTGGAGGCATTTCGCTAGAATCTGAAGTCGCACCCCATCACAACATTCCTTATGGCTAGAGTCGGTATTGGTATTCGCACCGCCCAACGGACAAATGAACGCTTGGCTGGGCAAATCCATGTCTACGACGGGGATGGCAAAGGCAAGTCCCAAGTCAGCCCTGGGGGTGGTGTTGCGCTCCATTGGCTTGGGGATTCAGACCTTTATGGAAAGCCGGGTGCTGCTGCTGCGCTTTCTGAAAGGGCCGGGTCGCACCTATGACGAGGATGCGGCCATTGAAGCCTTGCAGCGTGGCTTCCCCCACCTAATCGATCAGGTGCGGACGGGGCGAGCCGAATTCTTTGGCCCTGAGGAGATTACTCGGTTTGACAAGCAAGAGGCCCAGCGGGGGTGGGATGTGGCCAAGGGGGCGATCGCCTCGGGCCTGTATTCCGTGGTGGTGCTGGATGAAATCAATCCCGTGCTGGATTTAGGACTCCTCCCTGTGGATGAAATTGTCCGTACCCTACAACGCAAGCCCGAGCACCTCGAAATTATTGCCACCGGGCGGGGAGCCCCCCAGTCGCTAGTGGAAATCGCCGCCCTCCATTCCGAAATGAAGTCCCACATTCCCGCCACCGGGGATCACCCCGGCATTGAGGGGGTGGAAATTTACACGGGTGACGGCAAGGGCAAGTCCACCAGTGCCTTGGGCAAGGCTTTGCAAGCCATTGGTCGCGGCATCAGCCAGGACAAGTCCCACCGGGTGCTGGTGATGCAGTGGCTCAAAGGAGGCCAGGGCTATACCGAGGATGCGGCGATCGCGGCCCTACACCAGAGCTACCCCGACCTGGTCGATCACCAGCGCTGTGGGCGGGATGCGATCGTCTGGCGCGGCCAGCAGCAGTCGATTGACTATGTGGAAGCCGAGCGCGGTTGGGAAATCGCCTGCACCGCTATTTCTTCGGGGCTCTACAAGACCATCATTCTGGATGAGCTCAACCCCACCGTTGACCTAGAACTGCTCCCCGAGGAGCCGATCGTCCAGGCACTGCTGCGTAAACCACGCGACACAGAGGTGATTATCACCGGGCGGTGCAAACATCCGCCTGCCTATTTTGAGCTGGCCAGCACCCTCTCGGAG
>JAAUQE010000195.1 GCA_012032425.1 Leptolyngbya sp. RL_3_1
GTGGGCACTGCGGCCAGCTCTAACCCCAACACCCCATTGGTTTGGCTAATCCGCACTAGGCTTTCACCAGGGACGGCGGCAATGGTGATCTCGCCCCCAGGGGCGCTGAGGGTACCGGTATTGATCACCTGGCCCCCAACGAGCCGCAGGGTTTGCCCTGGGGCCACGGCAGCATTGCCGGAATTCACTACAGCACCAGGGGTGGCATCGGCAAACACCAACCCGGTGGGGTTGCCCACCAGGGTGGCATAGTCAGGACTGCCCACCGCTTCAAATAGCCCGGTGCCAAAGGAAACCCCGGTGGCGGTGGTGGCGGTGAAGCTACCGCCGAGGTTGAGACTGAAATCTGCGCCAAACAAAATCCCTGAAGGGTTCAACAAAAATAAATTGGCGTTGCTGCCGCTGACTTGAATCAAGCCGTTAATGCTAGAAGGGTTGCCGCCAACGACGCGACCCAGAATATTTTGAATCTCAGCCACTGAGTTGAAGTTGGCGACTTCTCCGGCGGTGAGGCCAAATTCTTGAAAGCTATGGAACAGGGTAGCCCCATCCCCAGAGACCGTACCGCCATCGATATCAATCTGCTGGTTGGTTTGATTAACAATCGTGCCCGTGCCGTCGTTGGCGGGGGCGATGGATTGCGCCCAGGCGGGAGCGGCTTGGGTGACGATCAGGGTGCTGAGGGTCAGGAAAGCAGCATTTTTATACATAATGTATTTGCGTTGACAAATTATTTTAGTGACATTACAAAGGCGATTCTGCGTAGAATCACCATCCACCTCTATGGGTTTAGCATCAGGTTTTATGAAAAATCACTGATAATCTAGCCCAATGCAGTATCCCCAACGCCTCAGCAGCAATAGCGGCAAGGCATTGGGGGATTGTGTCTGTTTGTAAAGATGCGGCGTTTCAGTCGGCGTTTACCGACAAACATCGCCGACGTAGGTGCCATCGGGTCCCCTAAAAGGAATTCGCTCACACTCATCACTCGACGACAAATCGGCCAATGAGCCGCTGTATAGCAGATAAACGCCAACGCCAAAGTCAGGATCGCCTTGCCGACTCAGGCTCTCACTGGCGCTACAAGGGAAAAACCAATTAGAACAGGAGCGCATGAAAAAGCCGAGCTGATAGGTATCTTCCGGCAAACTTAAAGTGAACTGGTCGTCGCCAACCTCAAACCCTTCGGCAACTGTGTCACCAGCAGAATTGATCAGGAGGATATCCGCATCACCATCCGGCGATGAGATGCCAAAGGTATAGGTACCTGCGGGAAGTGGTACTGAGTAGAAAACATAGTCTTGGGAATACATCTGTAACGGAGCCGATTGGGCCAAAGCAGCCCCAGCCAGCAATGTATTGGCAGCTAGCGCCATTGAAATCGCCTGTTTCATGGTGAATATCCTTGATTGGGTGAGTATCGAATTCCGACATCCATAGACCGAGATGTAGGGATAACTAAGGGGAGCATCCCACTTTTGCAAATTCATGGCCCTCATCCCCCAGCCCCTTCTCCCAAAAAGGGAGAAGGGGAGCCGGATTCAAAGTCCCTCTCCCTCCTATAGCCCTCCGGGCATACAAGAAAGGGAGAGGGCTTAGCGCCTGCGGCATGCAAGAAAAGGGTGAGGGCTCACGAAAGTGGGATGCTCCCTAACTAAGTCGTTTGGGATCGTCTTGCTGTCACGCCCACGCCAGCTAAGGCCAGTAACCCCAAAACAGTCGTGGGCTCGGGCACAGCGGTCGGGTCTGGATTGTCACCCACGTCACCAGGGGTGTTGGAGGCGGCAATGCGGAGGTTGTCGAAGGCGGCATAGCCCCCACTGAGCAGATCAATTCTCAAAATCACATTGCCATCCGTGGCTTTTGAAGCATCCAGAGGCAGAAGGACTTCGGTCCAATCAAACACGGTTTGGGCCGAAGCGGTGCCAGAGGCTTGCAGGGAAGAGAGCACTGTCCCACTGCCTAGGCCAGGAGCCCCACCGGGGTTATCAAAGAGGGTGAATTCAAAAATCGGGATATCCCCTGGGGCCACAAAGGGACCTAACCAAGCTGATAGGTCAATGCTGGAAATATCGAGTCTGGCATTCAAAAATCATTGTCACCCACATCAAAGGACAGGCCGAGTAGATCCTTCTGCCTGTCTGCCAGCATCCCGAGCACATAGTTGCCCCCTTTCCCCGTCGGGTCGGAGTAGCCGGTGCCAAAGGCTTGATTTCCATTCACCAACAGTGTCTCAACGGTAAATGCTTGCTGAAAGGAAAAACCAGGGGGCTGATTGCCATACAGAGTATTGATGGATTTGAAGATATTGACATCGGCACCGTTGTTGACAAAGCCATTCGGATTTTCAAAATCTTGGTCGTACAGCACGGTGGTTTGTGCTGCGGCTGGAGCAGCGGCGATCGATGCAAAGGCTGTAGCCAGACCAAACTGGATTAATGCAAGTTTCATGGGCTGTTAGTGTTCGAAATTACTCAATAACGAAAAGCATTCTGCGTAGAATCACCATCAGCCTCTATGGGTTTAGCATCGGGCTTTATGGGAAATCATCCATAAAACCGCCAAAAAATATCCCCAATGCCTAAGAAGCTCTACTGACAAGGCGTTGGGGAATTGTTGCTTTTTGTAAATGAGTTAAGTTTCGGGCCTCGTTTAGCGGCAAACGTCAGGGTTCTGCTGCGGTACTCAAAGGCGTTCTTGCTCAAAGGCTTGAACATTTTGAGCAAGGCTGTCAACTGTCTCATGGGCGAAGAGACTGTCTCGCTGCTTCAAATAATCTCCACCGTCCGACCACCAGCGACCAATTAGGACCACCATCTGAGAAGGGGCCATCGCTTGGTTGAGGATGTGTAGCGCCTCTTGGATGACAACCTGCTCGTCGGGTAATGCAATCTTCATTCAGTGACCTCGGTGAGTTCTAGGACGAAATTGACTGGGTTCATGGCTTTTAGCGGACCTTGATAGCGGCGTAGCAGTCTATCGTCGCAGGCCAGGAAAATATCGCCTTGGGCGATCTCAGCAGAGGCTAGATGGAGGGCATCCACCTGCTTAACGCCTTCCTGTTCTAGCATTTTAGCTCTCTGGATTATTTCCTTTTGAAGGGGTTGATGGGTTTTTGCGAGTTGCAAACAACGGTTAACCCAGCTTTGGCGAATAGGGTTGGTATTACGACTGTTCTCATAATCTAAGATAGAAGATCCTACAATTTCCAAATCGCCATTTTCCGCTAATTGCAAGATTGTGCGCAATGCTTGAGTTTCTAGAATTATCCTTGGCTGGGTCTGATCATCAAAGGGACGATTGAAAACACTGGTATCTATATAAACTCGCATAGAAAATTCTCACTCCTCCCTCCTTGAAGCTTCATCAACTCGTTATTCTATATCCCTCTATAAATTTCCACGGCAGGCGCATTGGAGGAGGGAGAAGCACTCAACCCTGAGCCCTGCCTAGAAAAACCCACCCCTACGCCCTCCCAAGAGCGTAGGGGTGAGTTCTCCGTTACCTAAGCAGCAGTCTGGGCCTGCTTCAATACCGATCGCAAACTGATCATCCCGAACAACATCAGCGCTACCGTCGCGGTTGGCTCGGGTACATCTGTAGGATTCGTGGGCGGCGTGGGGGGCAGCGTGGGCGGCGCAACTTCTCGGCCAATCTTGTTTAGCGCTGCGGTCTCGAAACTGGTGAAATCTGCGGCCACCTCAATGAATGAGCCCGGTCCACCGATGACGTTATCGGTGTAGTAAGTGTCCAAATCGGGAAAGGTGCTGGTGAGGATGGGTAAGCCATTGAGCACGATGTTCTGATCCAGCACATCCTGTCGGGCCTCAGCCAGAATGTTTAGGCATGAGACAGGATTTGAAGAGAGGATGAACAACTGCTAGTGCCAGCTCGATTTCTATTTTGTTGCCCATCCCCAGAGAGATCTAGAATGCGGCGATCGCTCACAAACTCATCCGTCTCAAATAGGCTGCGGGCATGATCCATGGCCCCAGCGATGTTAGTCGCGCCACCAATCCCTTCAGCCCCAAAACTTGATGGGCGATCGGCAGCCTCAATGGCATCGGCAAAAGCCAATGCAGAAGCCTCATCGGTAATGTGAAACCAGTCAATGGCGGTCATCGCCTGGGAGGCCCAATAGGACAGGGCCACGGCAATCCCGTTAGGATTACCCCCAATGCTCTGAATCAACTCAGCATTGCGAAACGCCGCCGCATAGCCGTCGCGCTGCAGGTTGAACTCAGTGCTATTAATGCTGCTAGATACATCCACAGACAGCACCAGCTTGGTATTCACAAAGGTGGCACTGTAGGCAGCTTGGGCGAGAAAGGTACTCAATGCCAACAGTCCTGAGGCCAACCCGAAGATCCTCAGCACTTTTCTCGAAGCCGTTGGGGCAAGCGGAAATTGTCCCGTTGAGGAGGGGGAATTTGGATTAACAAAGCGGATGAATTGAAACATTGCGATCGCGCCTAGAAAAGTAAGTAAAGGTACGTAGAAAAGGTCTGTAGAGCACCGTCACCCATGTCTATGGTTTGAGGCAATAGTTTTATGGCAAAGGATGCGAGGAATGGACATAATCTCCTCTGAAATCCTTGATTGGAGAGGTTTCCAGGAATTGTTTTGGTTTGTAAACTTGCTGCCCAGTCCCCGTATCAACTTAAGAGACGGAGTAGCTAATTTCATGAATGAAAAGCCTGCATCCCAAATCCTTTTATATTGAGCGAGGGCTTTCCGAGGATCTGGCCATAGGCTTTGTCAGTCAATCAGGGCTCCTGTATAGCGCCGACCAGACTAGCGACTGCTAGATCAGCGATCGCGGCGTGGATTTTGGCACACCCGCCACAGTGAACCCACCCCGCCCCTACGGGCACCCCTCCCGAGAGGGGAGGTGCTTTCACTTTTCGGGTGAGGACAACTGGATCCCCTCCTAGGGAGGGGCGTAGGGGTGGGTTTCCGCACTAGCGTTACCTAAGCCTCAGTCTGAGCCTGTTTCAGCATCGATCGCAAGCTAATCATCGCTAGGCAAAGGTCACTTCACCTGTGAAGCCGGCCAAAATTGCGAGGGTTTCTTCGCCCGCCATAATCAGCGTGCCATTCCCTTGCTGCAACGTGGCGAACTCCGTGGTACCCAGCACCTGAATCGTGTCAATGACGCCGCCTTTGTTGTAATCCATGATGGTGTCAGTGCCTGCCCCGACGACCAGGATAAAGGTGTCTGCGCCGACGGTCCGGCGGGAGTCACCATACAAGATGTCGTTGCCAGAACCGCCGTTAATGATGTCATCGCCGCCATCTCCCCAGATTTGGTCGTCGCCCTCCTCCCCAAAGAGGATGTCGTTACCCGACTTGCCGCCAATGCGATCGTTGCCAGCGCCCCCATAGATGGTGTCATCGCCCCCTGGCTCACCCGCTTGCTCAGAGCGACTGTTGCGATCGCCCCGCAGCACATCATCACCATCGCACCCCCAAAGGATGTCATTGCCCAGCTCTCCTGCCAGGGTGTCATCCTGGTTGGAGCCCTTAATCATATTGTCGCCCGCATCGCCAATGCGGAGGAGGTCGGCATCAACCCCGCCATCACACCCACAAAGGCTGGGAGGCTCCTCAGTCGGTGCCCCATCACCAAAGACTACATAGGCCTGAGCCAAGGTCGAAAACGTATCGCTGAGGGTAATCAAATCGTTGAGGCCGTCGCCGTTGATATCCCCCACCCCGCTGACCCCGCCACCAATAATTCGAAAGGCGGCATTCTCAAAAAGGAAGAGGCCATCAGTCGCGGGAAGCACTTCTGAGTCGCCATTGGGCAGGTTGAGGCTCCCCCCACTACCGATAGTCGGGTTGCCATAAATCACATAGTTACCGGCACCCAGATCTGGGGCAATGATGATATCGTCCCAGCCATCGCCGTTGAAATCCCCCAAAGCACTGACGGAGCTACCCCACTCATCGATCGAGCTAGCCCCATTGATGACAAAGCCGTTGCTGCCGTCCACATTGGCCAGTTGGAAGCGGCCCGTATTGCCCACATCATTGCCGCCAAAGAGAACATGCACCTTGCCGACCACCCCGCCGATGCCGTTAATGTCGGCGCTGGGGTCAGCAACTAAAATATCGTCGATGCCATCACCGTTGAGATCCCCGGCACTGCTGATCGCCGTCCCCAGCCCCCCTAGGGAACTGCCTGAATCTACCGCCTCAATCACAAACCCGTTAAGGCCATTCAGATCAGCGAGTTCTAGACTGCCGCTATTGCCCACACCGCTGTCACCAAAGACGACGTAGGCTTCGCCGGCCCTTTGCACCCCATTGACGACCGCCAAGGGAGCTGCAATCAGCAGATCATTGATTCCATCGCCGTTGAAGTCACCTGCGCTGCTGACCACAGTGCCTGCCCGATCACCGGGATTGATCCCTTGAATGACAAAGCCATTGCTGCCATCCAGGGTAGCTAACTCCAATCTGCCGCTACTGCCGAGGCCGCTACCGCCAAAGATCACATAGCTTTTCCCAGCCCAAAATCGACCATCCGGTATCGCGGTGGGCGCACTGACAATGAAGTCATCAATGCCGTCACCATTGATATCGCCCAAGCCACTCACAGAGGCCCCAACCTGATCATCATTATTAGGGCTCGGGGGGCCGCTTAAGACAAAACCATTGCTGCCATTGAGGTCGGCGAGATTCAGCCGACTGCTAAAGCCTTGGCGGCGACCAAACACCACATAGCTCTCCCCGGCAAAGTTTCGTCGATTACGGGTCGCAAAGGGGGTACCAATCAGTAAGTCATCAATGCCATCGTTATTGACATCCCCGGCACTGCTGACAGCAGTACCGGCGCGATCGCCGGTGGCAATCCCTTCAAGGACAAAGCCATTACTGCCATCCAAGAGGGCGGGGGTGAGATTGCCTCCCTGACCAATTCCCGAGCTGCCGAAGAACACATAGCTTTCCCCGGCATTGTTTACACCATTGGGGTCAGCGAAGGGTGAGCCCAGAATGAAATCGGCGATACCGTCGCCGTTGATATCGCCAGCACCACTGGCTACCAGATCCAGGGGAATGCCCTGGCGAATGCCTTGGAGGGTAAAGCCGTTGCTGCCATTGAGGGTAGCGAGGTTAAACGTTGCATCAAAAGCCATTGCGTTAAGTTCCTATAGAGAGTTTGGGGGATGCACTCGGTTTCGGCGTAGCGCCCTGCTACCCACCTCTATGGAACTGAGCTGGGGTTTTATGGAAAATTCCAGCACACTGAACAAAAAAGTTGTCTGAGTTCCCCGATCGCTTTACTGATCGGCCCTGGGGAGAATGTTTGCTTTTGTAACGTTAACCCTGTACCTATAGTTGAATGCCGACCATCTGAGCATGAATGAATCGGTTTCAGACCCTAAGAGTATTCCAGCTAAAAAATCATCCCGTAAAGCGACCTAAAGCTGCTGCTCTGGGCTCCGCATTCGTGACCCACGGATGACGATGCTGGATAGGTATTTAGCTGGAACATTCTGAGCCTGGATGAGGTTTAGAACCCAGCACTAATTTACAGCAGCATGCAAAGGTTGCTCGGACACGAGATCCGGGAAAACCGCTTGGACAGCAGGGTGAGTAATTTTGTGCTCAGCAACATTCAGCCCTTGGGCCAAAGCCGGGTC
>JAAUQE010000196.1 GCA_012032425.1 Leptolyngbya sp. RL_3_1
GTTGTTCGGTGGTGATCCATTCGCGCGCCAGCAGCAATTCGCCCAGCATGCCGCTCTGTCCGGACTGCGACGCCAGAGCGACCTGCAGTTGCTCCTCGGAAATGTCACCGCGCGCCACCAGGATGTTGCCGAGTCGACCAGCCATGAAGGGATTTCTCCGAGATCGTTTTGTCGCCGGGAACGGATGACCTTGCCGATCCGGCCAGTGCCGAACGAAGGGAACGGATGGGATGCGCGAGGGCCGGAGTTCAAGCCGGCAGCGGCTTGCCGGTCGGTTTTCGTTGGGCCGCCTTACTCAGGTGCCTGGCCACTTTTTCCTGGAGCGCTTCGGGATGAAAGGGGACCACCAGGAAATCGATGGCGCCCAATCGGTAGACTTTTTGAACCTGGTCCAAATCGGCGTCGTTCGACAACACCATGATGGGGAGATCGCTGGTCTGTTCGTCGTTGGCAAGGCGTTCGATCAGAGCGACCCCTTCCAGGCCAGGAAGCCGCAGGTCGGTGATCACCATGTCGGGGCGTGGCCTGGCCGATACTTTGCAGCTGCTTCCTCGGCCGATCTGCACGGTGTCGACGTGGTAGCCCAGCAGTTCGAGCCGAAAGGCGTGACCTCGGCGATCACCGGCTCGGGTTCCACCAATGAATACAGCGCGCCGTGCACCTGCCTGCGCTGCGGGCCGATGTGCGGGTCGGCGGGCAGTTCGCGCCCGCGGATCTGGATGCCGAGCGTCGCCTCCTCGTCATCGCTGTCGAGGCCATCGGCCATGGGCACGAGGCTGATATCCACCCGCTGATCCTGATGAATCTTTTGATTGAGATCGCGGATGTGCTGGGTGCGGTTGTCCTGGACCGATGTATCTGCAACCCGCCCTGACCAGAGCACGTTATCGATCGCAATCAGTCCCCCTGGCCGCACCAGTTGTAACGCCTGCTCATAGTAGGTGTCGTAGCCCTGTTTGTCGGCATCGATAAAGGCAAAGTCAACGGTATTTTGGTGCCCTGTATCGATGAAATGGGCCAAGGTTTCTGTGGCGGGTGCCAGGTAGAGTTGGATTTTGTTTTCTACCCCGGCCATGGCCCAATAGCGGCGAGCGATCGCCGTATAGTCTTCACTCACATCACAGGCCAGGATTTGTCCCTCTGGGGGCAACACCAGCGCCACAGCCAAACTGCTATAGCCGGTAAACACCCCCACCTCCAGGGTTTTACGCGCCCCGATCAGTTGGACTAACAGGGCCATCAACTGCCCCTGCTCGGGCGAAATTTGCATTGCTGCCATGGGCAAATCAGCGGTTTCTTGGCGTAATTGGCGGAGGATGTCAGGCTCTCGCAGGGAAGTAGCCCGGACGTAATCTGCTAAGGCTGGGGTTAAACCGAGGGTTTGTTTGGACATGGGGGTGGAGTGGGAGGGTGAGGGGGTGGAAGGGTGGTGGGGTGAAGGGGAGTGAAGAAGTGGAGGGGTGGAGGGGTGTAAGTCCTGCGGACTGGCTCCGCCCACGCGCAGCGTCGCCGAAGGCGTTAGGGGTGAAGGGGTGAGCGGCACTCAACAACCCAGGGGCTTACGGCAAGAATCCTAAAGCGATCAACCCTGGAGCGGGCAGATCAGGTTATCGTCAAGCTGAATCCAGGAGGAGCGGCCAATAGAATCGGCCAGCAGACCAGCAGGGCAATCGCCGCGCAACTGAGGACGGGACTGATGGATATTCCCCAAGTGGTACAACTGTCGGCCCGACCCGGTTGGATTATTGGTGTCAGTCATATCAAGAATCAAGGGTACCAGTGCTGGGTGATTAACTCAGACCTCGATGTCTTAAACGACGGCACGCTATATCGCACCAGCAGTGCGGCTTTGATGGCCGGTCGTAGTTTCATTGAGCGATCCAGTTAGGGATCCACAATTAAAAAACATATCAAGCGAAAAAGTTGCTGGGGTAGGGGCGCAACGCTATAGCCCTTTGGGCATGGCTTCGCTAGTGCGCCCTGGTGAAGCGGTACGCTACTTACCCGCTTGTCCCTTAAGCGGCGATCACGCCAAAGCTATCCCAACTAGGGCAGCAACCCTGCCGGCAGATCGAGCCAGTGGTAGTAAACCAAAGCCATGACCACAGCGGTATACAGGGTCGATGTGCCGAGCCCCATCGCTAAGGTGCGCCCAGGAGAAACCGCTTGTTCAGGGCGTAACCAATCGGTTGCCCCCCACTGCATCATCACCCCGGCTGTCGCCACCCCGCTTATCAAGGGGTGTAAGGGAGATCCCTACGCTATCGGTAACGCCAGCAATCGTGGCTGCATAAGTCCTGGAGTAGAGGATGCACGATCGCTTTGTAACAGATGGTAAAGTTAGCAATGCCGTCTCTCATTTAATCTCCGCCCATGGTTTCCAGCGCTGTGACTGAGCCAAAACGAGTTGTCGTCGTGGGAGCCGGTTGGGCAGGCTTGGGATCAGCCTACCATTTGGCTCAGCAGGGCTACGACGTGACTTTGCTGGAAGCGGGAAATCATCCCGGCGGATTGGTGGCCGGTTGGCAGACTGCTGGTGGCAAGTCTGTAGAAGCGGGGATCCACGGCTTCTGGTATCCCTACAACAATATTTTTTCCTTAGTCGAGGAGCTGGGGATCCAGCCCTTTACCCCCTTTACCCGCTCCGCTCAATATTCTCCAGCGGGTTTAGAGGTGGAGTCGCCTCTGTTCCAAGACATGCCCCCCTTGCCCAGTCCCCTCGGTACCTTTGTCTACACCCAGTTCAAGCGGTTACCCCTGGCCGATCGCCTCTCGGCCCTGCCGCTGCTTTACGCCGTAGTCGATTTTGACAACTCCGATGAGGCTTGGCGGCGCTATGACGGGGTGACGGCGCGGGAGCTGTTTCGCCAATTTGGGGTATCGGCGCGGCTGTACAAAGAGGCCTTTGAGCCGATGTTGCTGGTGGGGCTGTTTGCACCGGGGGAGCAATGCTCGGCGGCTGCCGCCCTGGGGATGCTCTACTTTTTCATCTTGGCTCATCAGGCTGACTTCGATGTGAAATGGTGCCGGGGGACGGTGGGAGCGCAAATCTTTCGCCCTTGGGTCCAGAAAATTGAGCAGGCCGGTGGGCGGGTGCTGTCCCAAAAGCGGGTCAGCGATGTGCGGGTGGATGAGCAAATCAGATCACCGGCGTCGTTTGTGGCGAGGAGGTATTCGAGGCTGAGGCGGTGATTTTCTCGGTGGGCATCACCGGCATGAAAAAGATTGTGGCGGGGAGTCCGGCCCTACGCAGTCATGCCGCTCTTCGGGATGTGGGAACTTGGGGGCGGTGGATGTGCTGGCGACGCGGCTGTGGTGCGATCGCAGGGTCGATATCCCCCTCCCCTCCAACGCCTGCTTCGGCTTTCATGACACCACTGGCTGGACTTTCTTTGATCTCAACGCCCTCCACGATGAGTACCGCGACGCACCGGGCTCGGTGATTGAGGTGGATTTTTACCATGCCAATCAGTTGTTGCCCCTGGATGACAAAGAGATTTTGCCGCTGGTGAAGCGAGATTTGGCCACCTGCATTCCCGGCTTTGCTGAGGCCAACATTGTTGACCACAGCGTCATTCGACTGCCCCAGGCGGTCAGCCATTTTGCCCCCGGCAGTTACCGCTATCTGCTGCCTGCCGTCACCCCGTTGCCAAATCTCTTCATGAGCGGCGACTGGATTGTGAATCGCCACGGCTCTGGTCCCAGGAAAAAGCCTATGTCACTGGCCTAGAGGCAGCAAACCGAGTGATTGACCAGTTAGGCCAGGGGAAAAAGGCCCAGATTTTACCGGTGGAAGCCGATGAACCCCACATCCAGGTTGCTCGGACGGTGAATCGGGCGGTGCGGGGCCTTGGGGAAGCACTACTGCCTCAGATCTGGCTGCCGTGAGCAGCTATTGCCAGGTCACCCCAGCCAACTGGCGTAAGCACAGCAGAAACAATCTGGCATTGGGCATGCTGCCGTAGGTAAAGCGGTACTTACCCTGGCCTGACCACCAGCGGGCATCTTGATGCTTGAACTGGAATTGACCTGAATGCAGCTTGGCTTCCCGAATATCAGCTACCATGGCCCGCTGGGCTTCACCCTGGGGCGTAACGAACTCTAAAAATCCTTTCCCGACCCGTACCAGTTGGGGATTGCCCACCAGGGGAAATTCTAGAAACCCCTTTTGTTTCAGGTCTTGGTTGGCAAACCTTAAGAGATAGGCGGTCCAAGCAGCTTCAGCAGCATGGGCAAAATGCCAGCGGTCTGACGCTACAGGATCACCACTTGGGCGGTAGTAGCTGCCGCTGATGCTGTAGCCGCTATCGTCGGTCGCCCCGCGCGGGTCCACTGATAGCAATAGGTGGTGCCCCGATAGCCGCCGTTTTTGAATCGTCGGGTCTGGCTAGTGTACAGGTGGGCCGCATCCTGAAAGCGCAAGACCTTTGCCCTGGGGGCATTGATGCGGGAGCCTTTGAGGGTGAATTCGGCCAGACCGCGATCGCCCACAAAGGAGCAGTGATGACGCGATCCCAGGGCCAGGTAGGCAAGGCCGGTGGCGATCGCGGCAATGGCAATCAGCACAGTCAGGTTGACTTCCATAGCGCGCCAGCGGAGGCCCAGCCCGATACTGGCAGCGATGATTTCACCGATAAAGATGGCCCCGACGACACGGGTCAGGGTGGACCAGGGGACGGCGGTTGTTTTCAGGGTACTGTCGGCGGTAAGGATGCTGCCGATGCCTGGGGGTGGACCGATAAAGAAGTCCAGCTCAGCGGTTAAGGCGGAGCCATCATGGCGGGTGACGCTTGTCGGCGCTATCCAAACCGGGACGACTGTTTGCATAACCGTAGATCGTTTTCATACTGCCATTTGTTAAGACGGGGGCAGCAGGGGTAAATCCGGTGAAGTGCGATCGTTTTTTGCAATACTTCACGACAGGTCGCCTATGGGGCGAGCGATCTCCAGCAACACAGGCCGCTCTCTTAACCCGTCTGTGGGGGGGCAAGCACCTGCAAACTCTGGGGTAAGCATTCCACCTCAATCGGTGTCGTGCCAATAATCTCTCCATCGACCACCACCTTCTGCGGGGGGTCAGTTGTCACCCGAATGGTCGTGGCCTGTAGCTGCACCACACCCTCCAATTCCATTTCCGTGCGGATTAGCGCGCTGCCAAATAACCTGACCGCCGTGTCGATCGCCTGTAGGGTATTTTGCGGCGACCCAATCGTGATGTCCAACAGCCCATCACTGGCGATCACCTGCCCCGATCCTTGGGCCAGGACCGATGTGGGCGGTGCAGCATTGGCCACCGTGATCGCCGCCGCCTGAAATTCACTGGTGGTGCCATCGACCTCAAGGGTGGCGTCAAAGAGCTGCTGCTCCTTCAGTTGCTGGAATCCAGCCAAAATATAGGCTAACGTCCCCCAGCGACTCTTGGTTTCACGGTTGGCGCGCTCCACCGTCTCCGCTTCAAACCCGACCCCTGCCAGCAAAATCATTGGCAGGCCGTTGCAGCGGGCCGCATCCACCGTTTGGATCAGCCCCGCCACGATCGTGTCGCAGGCTCCCCGCAAATTTGTCGGAATGCCCAGGGCGACTGCGAAGGCATTGGCGGTTCCCCGAGGGATGATCCCCAAGGGAATGTCGGTGCCCATCACCGCACCAGCCACGGCGGATACGGTGCCATCTCCCCCTGAAGCGATCAAGAGGTCGGCTCCGGCAGCGATCGCCGCCTCTGCCAATGTCTTAGGCGAGCAATCTGGCGTGGTCAAGTGGACGTGAAGCTGGAACTGGGGCGTCAACCATTGGCGAATTCGCAGCAAATCTTCCTGGGGATTGCCTTGCCCTGAGACAGGATTGAAAATCAGATGGGCGACCCGGATACTCCGCAAATTACTGAGCACCGGGAGCACCGTGGCAGCGGTTAAGGCTAGGGGGATATCGCTGAGGTGGCAAGCTCGTACCAGGCTGCTGAGCAGCGGTTGCTGGGGGTTGGTGCCATAGTTGGCCAGGGCGATCACAGCGACGACATTTCCAGCCAAAATATCCGCCGCAATTTCTAGATCGCCGCCCGCTGACAGCTCCCCACAGGCGGACATGGCTTGGGCTGCCCCCAACTCTTGTCTCAAGAACGCCACTAGGTTAGAGGTGGCCCGGAGGTGATATTTGGCCAATATGTCCTGATAACCCGTGACCTGTTCAGCCAAATTGGCGGCCTGACTACCATCGGCGACCAAAGCGATTACCGGCGCAGAATTTGAGGAGGCAGCAGCAGGATCAGTCATTAACTAGCACAATCAGGTCCGACCTAACATTTTGAGATAGGGACAGGCCCCAGACATCAACCCAGTATAAGGTTTCCGGTTGTTTGAGGGTTGACCATCGTCCTAACCGTAGCAGAGAGTCATCAGAGTTGCTTATTTGTCAATCCCAATTACTCCATTTTGGAGGCGAGACCTACAAGTAAGCATAATGATTTAACGATTTGTCGAGACAGTGCTTTCTGACAAGGAACAAATTCCGAAATTGTGAAGCCTGTAGAGGCAGCAATGGGTGGTTGACTTTACCAATCCTAGTGCCAGAAAATCACGAGTAATAAAGAGTGGAATGAACCGAATGGAGAACTTGAGCGCTTCTTTACCGATGCCTCCTGCAAATTTTTCTGAGGAAGTCTTCTTTAAGGATAACTATTGGCATCAGCGTTGGGAAGTATTTCAAGGGGTATTCACCCCTGGCAATAATCCTGTCGGTGATCTTTGCAAATACATCCAGCTTCCTGCCGACCTAGCGGGAAAAAGGGTCTTAGACATCGGTGCTTGGAATGGCTGTTTTAGTTTTGAGTGCGAGAGACGGGGAGCCAGTGAGGTGGTTGCTTATAGTTTAGAAAACCCAGAGGAGACCGGATTTAATAAATTAAAGGACCTATTAAATTCAAATGTGTCTTATGTTCAGGGCTCAGTTTATACGCTTTCACCAGAAGCCCTAGGCACGTTTGATTTGGTCCTATTTCTAGGTGTGCTCTACCATCTTCGCTATCCGCTACTGGCAATCGATCGCTTGCGATCGATCACGCGACAAACGGTTCTGATTGAAACTCATGTCGTTAATAATCGTCGCCTGCTCAGAAAGCCCTATGCAAGCATCGGTAGATTCTTGCCACTGTCACTCTTATTTAATTCAACGCCAATTTGGAGACAGTATCGGGAGTTTGAACTACATCCTCAAGACCAAAGTAATTGGTTTGGTCCTAATATCAAAGCCGTAACTGAATCTTTTGAGACGGCAGGCTTTGACATCGTTTATCAATCCTTGTGGGCAGCTGATCGTGCCGTTTTTAGGGCTGAGGCAAAAGCGGAGTTACCCGCTCGATTCACAGAAACCTATGAGGGCCTTGCTGTTGCAGAAGGTCTCTCACCCGCTCATACCGGAGGGCTGGATTAAGTCAAAATTGGCTCAGGTTTACCGCAGCCCGCCAGACAACAAGCTGCGATCAAAAACAAGCCCCCCTGACCAATGCAGTCATTGGTCAGGGGGGGCAACGGAATAGTCCAAGGGGAAATGTAGTAGCGCGATCGCAACGTTTAAACGCGGGCGGGGGCTTTGCTCCATTCGTGGTGG
>JAAUQE010000197.1 GCA_012032425.1 Leptolyngbya sp. RL_3_1
AGGGGAATGGCAAGCAGCGGATCAGGTTACCCTGGCGCTGATGTTAGCGGCGATCCGATCGCACAGGCTGGCTAGGATGAGGGGCGATCGCCGTCTCCCCTGTGAAACCCTGAATCAAATTGATCAGCGCTGGCTGCGCCATAGCCAGGATCAGTTTGGGTTTACGGCCCAGCAACGGGTCTATCAAAGCTGCGGCAAGGAGGCATTTGCCTTGAGCCGCCAAGTCGGATGGACGGTAGGCCAGCTCCGTCCCTTCGGGTTTTTCAAGTTCTACGATTTTTTGAATTTCAGTCTAGACGCCCCCCAGGGCCACCTACCCGCCCTGTGGTTTTGGCAGTTGCCCTGGCATCAATCGTGGCGACTGGGGGGAATTGGCACCGGACGGGGTGCCGCCTTCGGGGATGCCCACATGTTTGATGCCCTGATGTTGCGGCTAGAGCGCTGTCAGGCCCTGTAAGGAGATCTGCAGTAAATCAAGTCCCGTACGTGGTTGTGAATGGGTGGACGGGTGGATGAGTAGATGAGTGCCTGATGTAGGCTGGGTCAAACGAAGTGATATGAAGTCCGGCTGATCACCCATTGAAAAATCCAGAAAACTGCAGGGGCGCAGGGGCCTGTGCCCGATGCAGAATGTAGGGCAATTAACCGAACGTGATATGAGACCCAGCACCGGCAACGGTTTTGCTGAGTCACTTTTGAACTTTGCCTTTTGCATTCCGCGCAGCGGTCCTAGTCGCAGCTTTCCGCCCGCTCAACATACACCTCTAGCAGAAAAGCCGTTTGCTCTTGAATGGCTGCTGGGAACTTAAAGGTTTCAACACCCTCCGTTGTTGCCCAAGTGTCTAACGCCTCATTCCCAGTGCTTTTCAGCAGCTTCACCGAGCCTTCCACCAGTTTGCCATCAGCATTGACTAAGGCGGCAACTAAGCCGTACTGATCCGCACTGGGGCAGGCGGCCTGACGCGGCACATAGGCTAGGGGCAGCGTTTCCTCTGGTAAGGGCTGGTCTCGTAAGGCCGGTTCTACCAACGCTGGCGCGACATCGGCCAACCAGCGTTCCCAAGCCTCTGCTGGGGTGTCGCTGTTGTAGGCAAACGCAGGTTGATCCGCAGCAGGGGGCTGGCCCTCAACATTGCCGCTGTTTTCATTAATGGCAGGCCCCAAAGCCGCTGCCTCGGTCGAGGGGCTGGTGCCAGGGCGAGTAGCTAGGTCCGTCGGCGTTGAGGCCGATTCGGTGGCGGTGGCGGGTTTGGGATCAGCGGCAGCATCGGGGGTAGCAACCGGCTCGGTCTGAGCCCCAGGGCGATTGCCCCCCGGCGTGACTCGCTGGGGCTGCGTCACGGTAGTGGGGCTGCGATAGGACGGGCTGGGCTGGGTGGTAATAATGGTGCGATCTAGGGGCGATCGCCCCCGGCCCTGGCTCAGGCTACTGTCGCCTTGGGGCGGGTAAGGCACCAAGGGTGACGGTAAACCATCCAGCTCATCCAACGTAGACAAGCTATAAAACGAATTGGAGAAATCCGGTAGGTGCTGCTGCTGTTCCTCTGGGGTCAGCTCGACCAACGGCACCCGGCGCGTGGCGAGGGCATCAGGATCAGCCAGGGTATCTAAATTTAAGTTCGAGAAGGTGGGACCAGCGGCAAACAAAACCCCATGGACCCCGACAGAAATCACCCCAGCAATCCAGGTGGGTTGAAGCAGCAGCGTGCGCCAACGGGGCGATTGAGAAGATCGAGCAGAAGCCATAGCGTGGACCCTTGGAACGAGAGAATAGTAAACCCTGTAGCGGCAGATGGTGATGCTGGGGAGGCTGCCTTGCGTCGCGTCGGCTAACCGCCGTCGCGCGACTCACGTTGGCTCTAGCCTAACGGATGACTTTAGAGGCTGTTTGAAAAGTTTTCTGGATTGCGGATGACGACCCGGATGCCCTAAACCAGACAACGCTAGCATAAGGGCTTTAGAGGTTCCAAAAATGGGTTCCAGTATTGTTTACGACGGGTTTACCCCCTTTTCAGACAGCCTCTCACCCACAGTGGACAATTAACAGGGAAAAATAGGGCAGTGATAATTGAGGGTGGTTGTCCAGATTGTCATAGATCCGTTGATCAGCGCCACTAATATGGGTCACGACTCGGCTTTGGGCCAGCAGTTCCCGTCGCTGCAAGATTTGCCAAACTTGAGCGTAGACGGCGGCGACCTTCATCAATACCACCACCTCCGCTTGATCCAAAGCCGTCTCCAACGCCTCTAGGGTATGCATCACCGGGAGAATGGTGAGCCGCTGGTGCTGCACCGTTAACGGTTGCCCTAGAGCCGCCGCTGCGGCTAAGGGCGAGCAGACTCCCGGCACCGTCTGGATTTGTGCCCAGGGCTGCTGTTGCTGTACGGCCTGGGCCAAATAGGTAAAGGTGCTGTAGAAGCTCGCATCACCTTCCGTGGCAAAGACCACATCTTGTCCTTGGGTTAAATACTCGCTGACCTGGGTCGCCGCTGCCTGCCAAGCGGTTTCGAGGGTGGTGGCATCCTGCACGTAAGGAAACCACAGCGGCAACTGCACCTGCTCAGGCTGGAGCCACGGCGCAACGATGGTTTGGGCCATGCCGGGTCGGCCATGACGCCCCGCCGGAAAGGCCACAACGGGGCAGCGTTGTAGACAATGGAGGGCCTTCACAGTGATCAACTCTGGATCGCCGGGACCCACCCCAATGCCCCAGAGCTGGCCCAGTTTGTCATTCATGGGTTTTCACTGGGGGAAAGCCCCCAAACGGGATCAGTACGCTGATAATAAAGACTGATTTCAAGCGATTCACAGCTGTGATGACGTGACCTATGGCATTACCGACGGTGATCATACCGGGTTATTTGGCTGGCGCGGCCCCTACGAACCGATGGTGGCCGACCTCCGGCAGCAGGGGATTGATGCCGTTGTGGTGCCCTTAACCCGCAGCAGTTGGCTGCCGACCCTGGGGGGGCGATCAGTGCAGCCGATTTTGGCGGCCATTGATGGGACGGTGAAGCGCCTCAAGGCGGAGTTTGGGTGCGATCGCCTCAACCTCGTCGGCCATTCGGCTGGCGGCTGGATTGCCCGCATCTACCTGGGAGAAAAGCCCTACGATATTCACGCTGCCGACCAAAATCGACCCAACTGCTGGAACGGTCGCCAACACATTCATACCCTCGTCACCCTGGGCACCCCCACATCAGCCAGGAGCGCTGGACCCGCCGCAACCTCGACTTTGTGAACCAGACCTACCCAGGGGCCTTTCTCGACTCGGTTCGCTATGTCTGTATCGCCAGCAAAGCGGTGTATGGCCAACGCTGGCGCACCTGGTTTACGTACAACAGCTACCAGCTCACCAGTGGCGAAGGGGCCACCTGGGGGGATGGCATTACCCCCATTGCTGCGCCCATTTAGACGGGGCCGAAAACCTCACCCTGGAGAACGTCTACCATTCCCCCAAGCCCGGAGCAGCCTGGTACGGGTCGGAATCAATCGTGTCGCAGTGGGCTAAGTATCTGCATTAGATTGCCCCCTCGCTCCCCAGCCCTCCAGCCCCTCACCAGAAAGCCTTCCGGCCTAAGGGTTTTGCAGACTAGCCTAGCCGTTGTTGTCTAAAATCTTCGGCACTTTAAAGTAATCGCCCTCTTGGTCAGGGGCGTTTTTGAAAATCGCTTCTCGGTCAGGAAAGGTTTCGAGGCGATCGCTGCGGGTGATATTGCTCACCTCAATGGCACGGGTGGTGGGGGGCACATCCGCCGTGTCGAGGCCACTCAGTTGCTCCACATAGTCCAGAATGCTGTTGAGTTGGGTGGTGAACTGGGTTTCTTCCTCGGCGGTGAGGTCTAAGCGAGCCAAATTAGCCACTTTACGGACCTGTTCGATGTCAATCATGGGGAGTGGGTTGGGATTGCAGAGTGGGAGGGTTGGATGAACGCAGCTCATCTCAGAGCCTATGGTAAAGCCAAACGTTTTGTTGAGGGGATGCGGCTCAACCTGCCGCTGAGCAACAATCTGTCCAGTCTGGCGGCATATTCCGCCAGACTGGACATGATCCTGGGATCAGAATTGCGGATGGCCATGGGGAGATTACAACGGCACCGTCAGGGTACTGGGGTAGCACTGTTTGATTACCACCATGATGCCGTTAGCCCCTTCTTGGGCCAAGTCTTCGACATACTGGGGTCCCATCTGTTCGGCCTCTTGGGAGAGGCTAAAGGGACCAAAGTAATAGAGGCAGGCTGGTTTTTGGGTGGTGATCTCCACCCACCAATCACCAAATCGCCATTCAGATGGATAGAGCGTTGAGATGGGGGCCATGGCTCGGGATCGGGCTGGTTTGGTTTTCATCAGTTACCCTCCTGGGTAAAACATCATTGGCGCAGCTTGGAACGTCAATACGGCTGTTGATTACGTTTTAGACAATCTCCCCTAAAGCGTTGTTGAGATCGTCAACGCTGATCGGTTTCTTGATTAATCCATCGATCTCTAATTGCGCTTCTGCTGAAAATTGGTCGAGGTCGAATGTCGCTGTCATCAGCCAAAAGGGAGTATGCCGAATATGCGGGTCATGGCGTAGCGCTCTTAGGGTTTCGAGGCCATCCATGACCGGCATGATCAGATCGCAGAGCACCAAGTCAGGTTGGTGGTAGCCCATTAAACTCAACCCCACGGCCCCATTGACGGCAGTCAGGGCATGAAGACCTTGTAGGGTGAGCCAATCGGCTAAGGCATTACGAATCCCTTGGTGGTCATCAATCACTAAAATCGTTTTCATCTTTGCTGCATTTCTGGGGGGATTTAGGTCGGGGGGGTTAGGTGCTCCCGGGGGCGACGCTCCGGCAGGGAATGTACGCTTCAAGGACTTGACCCGTCCCCCACCCCATGCGCAAAAAGTAATCACAGGTCGGACATTCGGTTTTCATGACTTGAGCATCAAAACACTTGAGGCTGTCAGCATTACTGACATCAAGGAGTTGGCGGTAGGCGGCATGGCCGCAGTTGGGACAGCAAATCGTGGCATTAAAAACGGTGCTCATGCGAGTTGTTCCACCTCGGCGCTGAGACAATCTAGTTCGGCAGTGAGACGGCCCAGCTCGGCTTCGAGGCGGTTAATCTCGTCACTGAAGTGATCAAAGTTGGCATTTTGAAGGCCAGAGATATCTTCAACTAAGCTCAATATTTTGAGCGGAAAGCCATCCCTGGCCTGAATTAAGGGGGTATCGTGCGATCGCAACCAACACCAGGTTTGATCAGCCCGCTGCATCCGATAGGGCACCGTAATCATCTCTCGCATAGTCAAGGTGCTAAACCGCTGAAAATGCGCCGCTACGGATTGCAAATCGACTGGGTGGATCAGAGTCGCCAAGCCAAACTCTCCCAACGCTTCGAGCTGCTGGGGAGAATACCCTAAGTAGGCTGGGATAGAGGGATCTGAGCAGCACAAGGTATTTTGATCGATCAGATCGTAGATATAAATACTGCTGACGGCTCCCTGGGCATGGGCTTTCAGTCTTTTTAGAGCTGCTATAACCCGTTCCTGAAAAGCCACCGGGAGTCGCTTAAACGGGGTTGAAAAATCTGTTTTTAGCATTTGACTTTTGTAATAAACAACACCCTTGCCGGGGGTAAAGCAATCAGCCCCGACACATCACGCCTCACAACATGCTGCCCGATTGATTCTCTGCCTTGACAGGGGTTCCACCTTCCTAGAACCGGCTTCCCTGAAGAAAGTAACCTCAGAAGACTCAGCCCATGGCTGGGATTTAAACCTCAACAAAACGAATAACTTCTGATCGCCACAACGATAGCGTTAGGACTATTTCTCCAGGGCAACCTATTGCCAGAAAAGTACTTTTAGCGACAATTTCACTTTCTCATCGCGCCTTTGTTAAGGATTTGGGCTATTTCCTAAACCTTAGGGATAAGTTGTGGGAAAGTTGTGGAAGTTCCCATTTCATTACAATCAGCTTCTTAAAGCGATATGCTTCTTAACAAAGTGCTCTAGGGGGTATAGTCGTCATGACCGTAGTGCCAGGTCTTTTGAGCGATATTTGACTACATTAACCACGGAGAAGATGGTGCCAGAGAATCGGCTTTGTCGGCTTCCGCTGGTTGGTTCAGGTACTTTTTTGACTCAAAAATTTTCTCTGGAAAGCTGCTGTAACCGGTTGCAGCGGTTGACTGGGAGCCATCAGGGTTTATAGCCAGATCTGCTATGAAAATTTTGGTAGTGGAAGCAAATCAAGATATGGGGCCATTACTGAAGGCACTCTTTAAGGGTTATCCCTATGCGGTTGATCGGGTAGAGGATAGTGAAACCGGGGTGGATATGCTGGCATCCTTTAACTACGATCTCTTGTTGCTGAATCTCAGTTCAGAGCAGGATGAAATTTCCTTCTGCCGACGACTACGGGCGCAGCATACTCAGCTCCCTATCTTGCTATTGACTGCCTGTAGCAGCGGCTCCCATCGGGCAGCGGTTCTGAATGCGGGGGCCGATGATTGTGTCGTCAAGCCCTTCGATAGTGAGGAGTTGACCGCTCGGATGCAGGTCTTGTTAAGGCGACGGAGCACGGTTTCGTCACCGCGATTGGTCTGGGGACGATTATGGATCAATCTGAGTGCTTGCCTTGCGGTTTATGGCGGCCATTTGCTGGCGTTAACCCCTAAGGAATATGCCATTTTAGAAGTGCTGCTGCGCCATCACCAACGCCCCCTCAGTGCTGCGGCCCTGCTGGACTATGGCTGGGATGCGGTGACGGCACCGGGAGAAGAAACCATCCGGGGATATATCAAAACCCTACGCAAAAAACTGGCTGAGGCGGGTGCGCCCCCAGATTTGATTAAGACCGTCCATCGGGTGGGCTATCGACTCAATCGGCAATACAGCAGGCAAGTGACCGATGAGTGGGAGCAGTCGTCGGCTGCGATCAAGCTGATTAACGCAGTCAACTTCAACGATGAGGAACTGCGGGTCGCCTTAGAAGAGTTGCTGGTCAACCAAACTGATCTTCAGCAGCGGAACCAAGCCTTGGCGGGCTCCCAGGCGCGTCTAGAAAGCTTGCAACACCAGTACCGTAGCCTCATTGACCATCTTGCTGAGGGGGTGATAATCAGCGATCGCCAAGGGCATATCCAATCTGTCAACCCAGTGGCAGCCACCCTCCTGGGGAGGGATGTTGCGTCCTTGATCGGTCAGTCTTTGCGGCTGTTTATCCCCCCGGGCGATCGCCCTCGGTTTCAACACCATGTAGAGGCTGCATTACTGAGGCAGCACCCTTGGACAGTGTCGCTGTCTGCCCCCAGGGGTGACCTCTGGCTGGAGCTGTTGCCTGCCAGCGCAGCGGACAAAGCGGGCCGACCGCTAGCGCTACAGTGGTTGCTGAGGCCCCAACAATTTGGGTGAGCCGGATCTGTAATTGCGGAATACGTCCGGCACCCTCGCGGCAGGCTGATCCCGAACAATTATTTGATTTGGGCAAAGTGGGCTTGGATGTCGGCAATGGTAAAGAGCGACTCAAAGGTTAAGCCGCGATCGCGATAAAACTCAAGCCCCCCCTGCCCCTGAC
>JAAUQE010000198.1 GCA_012032425.1 Leptolyngbya sp. RL_3_1
GCAAGAGCGTATGGTGCTGGCAATCGCATCGGGTGAACTAAGGCGCGAGGCATTTGTAGAATGGTTACAGCGGAATGCAATAACTCCAGGCACTCAATAATCCTCACGGCGATCGCTGCTCTGTAGGGTGCGTTGCTGCCAAGCAAACGCACCTATCCATGCACCCAAAAACACCCCATGCCCAACGACCGACGACCCAGCATTGCCGGTGGCACCGACTGCATCACCCAAGTCACCCATCAACGACACCCTTGGCTGTGCAGCAATCTAGCCCGCCATGCCCTCCGCACCGCCATCAATACCGTTAGACACAACTACCCCTTCGCAATCAAACCAGAAAGTTTTCTATGATGTGGCCATGGAGTATGAGTGGGATCCATTAAAAGCGGCCCGCAATCTCAGTAAGCATGGTGTCAGCTTTGATGAAGCAAAAACTGTTTTCAGTAATCCGCTTGCTCTGATTTTCGATGATGACGCTCATTCAACGTCAGAAGAACCGCGAGAAATCATTATCGGTCACTCTCAACAAAATCGATTGTTGCTGGTTGCTTTTACTGAGCGAGCTGCCAACATTCGTATCATCAGCGCCCGTCTAGCAACTCGCCAGGAGCGTGAAGATTATGAACTCCACACCTGAACCTACACCAGCAGGTGATGATTTGTCGCCTGAATATCGATTTGATTATCAAAAGGCAAAACCCAACCGCTTTGCCGTACACAGCCCCGATTCAGCACAGGCCACTGTAATCTTAGATGCCGATGTCGCTAAGATTTTTACCACCTCTGAAGCCGTTAATAAGGCGTTGAGGGCATTGATTGCAGCGATACCTGAAGCTGCCATAAGAATATCTGACCCGAAATGAAACTGAGTGCGATGATTTTTAGGGTGTGTTGCTGCCAAGCAAACGCACCAACCCATGCATCAACAATAACCCAATGCCCAACGACCGACGACCCGGCATTGCCAGTGGCACCTACTTCATCACCCAAGTCACCTAGCCGTAAAACCCTACAATTAAGCCAGCCGCCCTTACCCAAGCCATGAATGCAAAAGCACGACTGCTGCAAGAACTTGAACAAACCCCCGACGCTCTGATTGAAGCTGTGCTGGATTTTCTATGCTTTTTTAAGCTTAAATACCCCATTGACCCCAGCACCCCACCATCTGTCAGTTTTGCCCTGCATCATCTTCAGTTCTTAGGTGACATTGGTCGTCGGCAACCCACCATAGACGCTCTAGAATTGAGCCGTTTAAGCCGTAATGACCTCGAACATCGAGGCGTGATGTAACGCTATGGCCATTGTGCTGGATGCAAACTTACTGATTGTCTTGGTAAGTGGCGATTCGCGCCGAGAGCCAGTACTCAGCCAAATGACCCAATGGTTGCAGCTAAGCAAACACACCGCCCTCTGCGGAGAAACACCCCCTGGCCAACTACCGGTGGACCTAGAATGTTAAGTGCAGATCCCTATAGCTGCCTGCTCAGCGCCCCTCAGCGGCCAGATAGTCCTTGACCGTAGATTGAATTTCGTCTACAAAACGCTGGGTTGAAAAAAGCGACTGGCGCTGCGCCAATTGCGCCAGCGTCTCCCCTTGTAAATCTGGGTCACTTAAAACGCGGACAATCTTGGCGACCCCATCGGCCTCATTGTCAAATAATAAGCCTGCATTCTCGCGGCCCACAATTTCTACCTGGCCCCCTTTGGAGCGCACGAACGGGATCATGCCAGCCTTAAGCATTTCAGCGACTGAAATCCCAAACGGTTCAAATTTATAATGAATGCCGTATCGGCAGCGCGCCAAAATATCAAGATAGTCTTTGTAGGGTAAATCTTCGTACAAATAAACCCAGTCTTGATGCTGCTTAGCAATTTTTCTGACTCGACGCAAATATTTTTGGGCATAGACGCCGCCGCCACCGCCCGTAATATAGAGCTTGACATCGAACCCTTTTTCACGAACTACTTTTAATATATTGATGATTCGATGGGTTTGTTTGGGTTCAACAATTCTGCCACTGCATAGAAACGCATTTTCTTTTTCCTGCCAAGGTAGGGCCGCGATTGTCGTCGTGACTGGTGGAAAAATGACTTTGGATTCGATGCCGTAGGTGGATTTAACCCGTTCAGCCGTGTATTGAGAATTGGCGATCGAGAAATTTTTGCGGAGGCGATCGTGGGAAAAATCAGCCCATTTCATCAACGCTTTTTCCCAGGGTTTTGCCCGGTCATAATCATTCTCGACCACATGCACCCAGTGTAAGTATTGAAGGCCCAATTCTCCCATATCCAAGCCGTTAAAGGCAGAGAAAACGGCATCATATTTGGGTGCCTTCTGTTTAAGGGCACGAATGGTCCAATAGACAAACGCCATTCTCAATATCTTGCTTTGAGACATCAAGAAATATACCGGCAGTCGCATCCACCTCTGAAGCTGAGTCTCTAACGTGATGTTTTTGTCAGAAACCTGCGTATCGTACATGGCATCTAGCCATGGAAAACTGACGTGGGACAGGGTATGGAGCGTCACATCATAGTCTTGGCTGAGGGCTTCTAGAATCCACAAGGCGACGGCTTCGGCACCGCCCCCCATGAAGTAGGGTTGCCAAACTAATATTTTTTGCTGAGTGCGAGTTGCCATTATTCAGTCAAGCTGTGCATAGCCAGTATGCCCAGCTCAGCCGCAAACCCCCGTGGTTTAGAGGCAGATAGCGCGTCTTGAGCATTCGCCTACGGTGCCGCTACCCCCCACCAGGCCAGGGCATAGGGCTGGGTCGGGGCCTCATTGACGGCGCTGTGGTACACCACCCGCAGCTTGTAGTTGCCGGTCGTGGGGATTTGGGTAAACAGGTGTTCCACGCTATCTTCGCTGCTAACGGAGGACCAGATACTATCGGTAATATCGGTGTCCTCGGCCCGCATCAGATAGAGATCGAGGTTGTTGAGCCCTTGATCTGCAAAGGATTCACCCAGGTCATAAAGCCCGTTTTGGTTGGCATCATTGAGGGTGACGAGTCGCTCCCAGGCCAAGGTGGCGGATAGGTAACTCCCGGCCTGCAACGGTGCTTCAAACCCATAGTCATGGAAGTGCTCATGAAGATGCGCTGGGGTGGCAGTGGGGATTGGGGCTTCGACGACAGCGTAACTCCAGCCTAAAACCGGGACGGTTTCACCCGGAGCCCATTGGCCGCCGTCCAGTTGCAGCACCGCCCGATAGGCATTCAGGTGACCGGTGCCCAGATCGGCGTGGAGGGGAATGGCGCGATCGCGATAGGCATCTGAGTCAATCCAGGTGCGGTTGGATTCGTCATAGAGGGTGCGGCTCATGCCGAGGCGCAGCCCGTCGCCCGCATCTTCGAGTTTATCGGCTGAGTTGAGGAGTACCGCCTTGGTGACCATCGGTTCACGGGAGTCGAGGCTCCAGTCGGAACGGCCAGAGCGGAACTGGCGATCGCCCCATTCCTGCACCAGGGCGCGGCGGCGGCCACATGGGGCGCGGCAAAGCTGGTGCCGCTGACGGTGCTGGCCAAGCCATCGGGGCCAATCACCTCAATGTCACTGCCGGGGGCCACTAAATTGATTGATCGCCTTGCCCCCACATTACTCTCGGGGGCGCTGCCTTGGCGGGGGCCAAAGGTTGGTTCGCTGCTGAGATTGGCAAAATCCACCTTGGTAAAGCGCCCCTCCACCCGGCGGGAGTAGGCCACATTGATGCCGTTGAAATTATCGGTGGGAATCGGGATGCCGCCGCTGCCTTGGTTGCCAGCAATCACATAGAGGGTGTCATGTTCCAATGCCGACCAGTCAATGCAACGGGTGAGCAGGGCATTGCCATCCAGAACGGGGTCGGGGCGAGGGTCACGGGTCAAGGGTTCGCCAAAGCTAAAGTTGATCGCCCGCACGTCGCCGCCATTGCTGAGGGCAATCTGCTGGCTGGACAAGCATTCGTCCGGTTGGCCACTGCGACCCCGGATTGGCCCCACCGCAGCGGAGTAGAGCACGGCGTTGGGGGCAACCCCGGTGAGGGTTTTGTCTTGACTCACCATGACGCTGGCGACAGTGGCGGCGTGGAAGTCCACATAGCGATTGGGGCCTGCCAGTTCATTGAGCAAAAACACCCGACGCACGTTCACCGGTAGGTCGGCGTTGGCCACCTTGTCGAGGCCAAATTGGCTGGGGCGACCAATTTCCACCTGACCGATCGCGATTTTGGCCCCCGTCACGTTGTAGGGCGCTTCGTGCAGACGACGGGCATCGATGCCGTCGGGACCAATGGAGCTGGAGAGGGCCAGGGCGGCCATGCTGCTGCCGCTCACTAGGGCCAGTGCCCCACCGATCGCCCCAAGGCTGGAGCCCACCTGCTGTAACCCGAACTGCCTACTCACGCCCTCAGCCCCACTAAAACCACTGCGGCTTTCATTAAAGCCCAACCCTTTTGAAAATAGCGTGCCAGTAGGGGCCACAAAGCCGATTTAAACCTGAAGGTTTTAACCCCTACTATTGAGGGTGCAATTGGCTGGCACCCCTTAATAATCCCCATGGCAGAGCATTCTCCTCAGATTCCCCCCTGTACTTGGCAACGACCGATCGGTCAGGGCTGGGACCACCATTATGTAGTGCGCTACGCCAGCAATCTCGATGATGGCCCTTGGCATGGGGCACCGTTGGGCGGATTTGGAGCGGGTTGCATCGGGAGATCGCATCGGGGTGACTTCAATCTCTGGCATCTGGACGGGGGCGAACACACCTACCAGAGCATTCCCGGCTGCCAGTTCAGCCTGTTTGAGCAGAGCGGCGACCAGCGTCAAGCTTACGCCCTTTGTACGGAATCGCCAGAAGACGGGACGTTAGACCGTTGGCAGTGGTATCCAAGGGGAGAGCAGGGGAGCGAGGGAGCAGGGGAGCAAGGGGAATCCATTCAAAATTCAAAATTCAAAATTCAAAATTCATCCTCCCCCTTCGACTCCGCTCAGGGCGAACCACACACCGGCACCTACCATGCCCTCTACCCCCGCAGTTGGTTTACCTACGAGAATGTCTTTCAGGCGGAACTGACCTGTGAGCAGTTTTCGCCGATTTGGGCGCAGAACTACCAGGAAGCCAGCTACCCAGTGGCGGTGTTTTTGTGGACGGCCCATAACCCGACCGATCAGCCCATCACCCTCAGCATTTTGCTCGGTTGGCAGAACCTGGTGGGCTGGTTCACCAACACCCAAGCCTCCTCCGAGGTGTTGCAGCGGGATGATGGTAGCCCCTACTACACCTACGTCCCGGCCTTGGGGCAGAGTACCGGCAACCGCAATCGTCTGGTGCAAGAAGGCAATCATATCGGCTGTCTCATGGATAATGCTGATAACGCCGTAGGGGCGCAAGGCCTTGCGCCCTCCGGTATGCCCAAAGAAGGAGACGGCCAATGGGCGATCGCCACCCTCGATCAGCCCAACACCGAGGTCTTTTACCACACCCATTGGGACCCTGCTGGGGATGGCGGTGATTTATGGGATAGCTTTGCCCAGGACGGTGCCTTGGTAAACAACGCCGATGATCACCCCGCTGGGGAAGGGGAACAAATCGGTAGCGCGATCGCCGTGCGCATCACCTTAGCCCCTGGCGAAACCCGACAGATTCCGATGGCGCTGGCCTGGGACTTGCCGGTGATGGAATATGCGGCGGGCAAAGCGGAATATCGCCGCTATACCGACTTCTTTGGGCGGGAGGGGCGTCACGCTTGGGCGATCGCCAAAACCGCCCTGGATCACTACACCACTTGGCGACAGCAGATCATCGACTGGCAGCAGCCGATCCTGGACCAGGTTGAGCTGCCCGACTGGTTCAAGATGGCCCTGTTCAACGAACTCTATGACCTCACCAGTGGCGGCACGATCTGGAACGCCGCCACCGATATCGATCCCGTCGGGCAGTTGGCGGTGCTGGAATGCATCGACTACCGCTGGTACGAGAGCCTGGACGTGCGCCTCTACGGCGGCTTTGCCACGCTGCTGCTGTGGCCTGAGCTAGAGAAAGCCATCCTCCGCGCCTTTGCCCGCGCCATTCCCACGGCGGACGATCGCCCCCGCATCATTGGCTACTACGCCACTCTGGGCGAAACCGACCACTATGCCCCCCGCAAAATTCGCGGGGCCACCCCCCACGACCTCGGGGCTCCCAACGAGCACCCCTTTGTGCAAACCAACTACACCAGCTACCAAGATTGCAACCAGTGGAAGGATCTGCCCAGTGATTTTGTCATCCAGGTGTATCGCGCCTACCAACTCACCGGAGCCACGGACATTGAGTTCCTGGCAGACTGCTGGCCTGCGGTCACCGAAACCCTTAAGTATCTGAAGCGATTTGATACCGACAGCGATGGCATTCCCGAAAATGGTGGTGCCCCTGACCAAACCTTTGATGACTGGCAGCTCCAGGGCATCAGCGCCTACTGTGGCGGGCTCTGGATGGCGGCACTGGAAAGCGCGATCGCGATCGCCAACGCCCTCACCGCGAACCAGCAAGCCCCCGGCAATACCCCCATTCTGGTCACCCAATACCAGCGCTGGCTCATACAAAGCCGCGCCGTCTATCACAAGCGCCTGTGGAATGGCCGCTACTACCGACTGGAGACCGGCAGCGACTCCCTAGTAGTAATGGCCGATCAGCTCTGCGGCCAGTTTTGTGTGCGGTTGGTGGGGCTACCGGATTTGGTGGAGGAACAGTACATTACCTCAGCCCTAAACGCGGTTTACGAGGCTTGCTTTGTGAATTTCAATGCCTATGCGGCGAAGCAAGAACCCCAGGAGCAGAAGTTTGCCGGAGCCCAAACCGGGACGTTTCGCTCAGCGCAGCCCGGACAGGCGATCGGGGTGGCGAATGGGGTGTTACCCGACGGCTCCCCAGAGAATCCAGACAGCACCCACCAGTTGGAGGTGTGGACCGGGATTAATTTTGGGGTGGCGATGTTCTTTGCCCAGATGGGGCAGCGACAGCGGGCACTGGAGATTACGGAGGCGGTGGTGCAGCAGGTCTATACCTATGGGCTCCAGTTTCGGACCCCGGAGGCAATTACGGCTTTGGGCACGTTCCGGGCCTGTCACTATCTGCGGCCCCTAGCGATTTGGGGGGTCTACGATTTGTTGCGCGATTAAGGCTAGTGCTCTGCCAACACAAAAAACAGGTTTAGCGTAGGTTGGGTGAAACGAAGTGAAACCCAACAGCAGCAATGGTTTTGCTGGTTTACGCTAACGTTTCACCCAGCCTACAAATTTAAGCTTGGCGCTGCACTAGGAAAAGTTTATACAAGCAGATGGATCAAGAAGAATACGGAGAAGTTGCGATCTAACGTTTCCCTACCCTATTTGAAGTAGAGCCATTGGCCATAGACATCTAGGACGCTGGTCAGTTGGCTGGGGGGGATCGGTGTTTGCCTGGTGCCAGCCCAGCCGGGTCAGGCTTTCGCGGATGCTGTGCTCGGCCTCTACCCATCGGTTCAAGGCTTGTTGAGCCAGGGAAATGTTGCTGAGGAGGGCGGCTTTTTCGGGGGGGTGACCTGGGATAGT
>JAAUQE010000199.1 GCA_012032425.1 Leptolyngbya sp. RL_3_1
TGCATCGGAGCCACCACTTTAGATGAGTATCGCAAGCATATTGAGCGCGATGCGGCCCTAGAGCGGCGGTTCCAGCCGATCATGGTCGAGCCGCCGTCGGTAGAGGACACGATCGAAATCCTGCAAGGGGTGCGGAGCCGGTACGAGCAGTTTCACCAGATTGCCTTTGATGATGCCGCTTTGGCAGCAGCAGTACATCTCTCCGATCGCTACATCAGCGATCGCAACCTGCCTGACAAAGCCATTGATTTAATTGACGAAGCGGGCTCTCGGGTTAAATTACGCTACCGGGTGAAATATCCGTCGAAGGAAGTCAAGCAGGAGCTCAAGCAGGTTAACCTTGACCTCGATATGGCCTTGCAGCGCCAAGACTTTGATGAGGCCCAGGAATTGCGCGATCGCCAGCAAAAACTCTTGGCCCAAACCGAAGCCAACGCCACCGAAACCACCAACCCCTGGGTCCCTGGGACTCGACCGGTGGTGGGTGAAGCCGAAATTGCCGAGATCGTGGCCTCCTGGACGGGCATTCCCGTCATGCAAATGACTGAGTCCGAGGCTACTCAGTTGCTCCACTTAGAAGACACCCTCCATGAGCGGGTCATCGGTCAGCACGAGGCCGTGGTAGCCGTCGCCCGCGCCATCCGCCGCTCTCGGGTGAATCTATCGAGCCCTGATCGCCCCATTGCCAGCCTGATTTTCTCTGGCCCCACCGGAGTCGGCAAAACTGAGCTCACCAAAGCGTTAGCCATGAGCTTATTCGGTAATGAAGACGCCATGATTCGTCTCGACATGTCTGAATTCATGGAGCCCCAAACCGTATCGAAACTGATTGGTTCCCCCCCAGGCTTTGTGGGCTACGACGAAGGCGGACAATTGACGGAAGCGGTGCGCCGTCAACCCTACTCCGTCGTGCTCATGGATGAGATCGAAAAGGCCCATCCGGATGTTTTCAATATCCTGCTGCAACTGCTGGAAGATGGCCGTCTTACCGACGCCAAGGGTCGCACCGTCAGCTTTAAAAACACCCTGATTGTGATGACTTCCAATATTGGCTCTCGGGTGATTGAGAAGGGTGGCGGTGGCCTGGGCTTTGATATGGCGACGGCTGATGCTGCTACGACCCAATACAACAACATCCGCAGCCTGGTTCAAGAGGAGATGAAGCAGTACTTCCGCCCCGAACTCCTGAATCGCCTTGACGAAATTATTGTCTTCCGGCAATTGACTCGGGATGAAGTCATGGAAGTGGCTGAGATCATGATGAAACAGGTCAACCAGCGGCTGACCTCCCGTCAGATCACGGTTACCACGACCGAAGCCTTTCAAGCCCGGTTAATTGAGGAAGGCTACGATCAGCGCTATGGGGCTCGACCCATGCGTCGGGCGATTTCCCGCCTTGTGGAAGATGCCTTGGCCGAGGCGATTTTGTCCCAAACCATTCAGGAAGGGGATGTCGTTTTGCTAGATGTGGACGCATCTGGTCAGGTGACTGCCCAACCCGAGCGCCAGCCCGCCCTAGTGGGGGCATAGCATCGCCTAACCGTACTGGCGATTGAACAAACTTGTTCCCCATTCCCTAAAAATCCTGAATCTCTGTGAGATTCAGGGGATTTTTGCTTATCATGCTGATCGCCTAGAGCGGGTTAGATTTGACCGGTGCCGTTGGGCGGATTCGAGGCTTGCTTTTATTGAGCTTGGGCGCGCCAGGATTGCGGTGGGGTGCAGCGCTACTGCGGGGGCCACCCGTGCGCTTCTTTTTCTTCTTCGGCGGCACAATCCCAATCGCATGACCATTCAACATCACCAGTTGCTTGTCCCGGCGCTCCACATCCAGCTCCCAGAAATATCCCACGGTTTTGCCCGTGAGTTGCCCCACCACCGTCAGTCGAAACGCCTTGATGCCTTTTGTATCTTGCTTATTGGTCTGGAGAATTTTGACCACCATCATCTGAGTATCGTCGTCATAACTCAGAATCTCTCCTCGAATCGAGAAGTAATTTTCGTTAGAGACGGTGGTGGTACGGGTCGTCGCTGAGGTATCTTCCGCTAGGTCTGCATCTCCTCCAGCAGGCGCTGGTGGGACCTCCTCCTCCGGCGCTTCGGCTTTTGCCTGGGGGTCTTCACCGGGCAACCCTAGGGTTTCGGGCTCCCACACCCCCACGATTTGCAAATGCAGGTCCAGTGCTTTGGTTTCTTCATCTTGGCGGGTGCGGGGATACACCACCCAGAGGTGCGGGGTTTCGAGATCGATGTAGTTTTTGATCAGGCTCGTGACCCGCCCCAGCAGTACCGCATCAATGACAGCCCCCTCGTCCGTGATCACATCACCCCGGTTGAATTGTTCTTCTTGGGGTTTATATCGGCCTCGCACCAAGCCAATGGCGCGATACTGACGGGGTTCACTGGGGGGCGAAATCGGCTGCGGAGGCTGAAACGCGGCCACTGGCTCTGCCGCAGGGGGCGGTCCCTGCTCCTCAATAGGTGCAGCAGCGGGGGCGGGGCGAGTCGGGCGCAAGGGGGGTTGAGGGACGTTCAATTCCATGGATGGACGCTTGGGTGGTTGAGACTGAGCCGATGATGATGACGACTCCTGCGGACGTTGCTCCCCAGAATTCATAAATTCTCGCCCCTCCTAAGCAAAAACAATGGTGGTGGATGTATGGCGCTGGCGACGTTGACTAGCACAACCAGTATCGTTTTGATGCTGGGCATGTAGCCAAAATGGCTGACAGTCTTGCCTTGGTCGGACCGGTGACTGCTATACCCACCGATAATCGAGCGTCAGGTCTCCCTTAAGCGTAGCACCCGGATCTAAGGCTGATAGCCGCTCGGGGCACTGCTTCCCGGTTAATGGGGGACGGTCTACGGGATGGGTATGGGCTGGGGTCGTCAGTGGAGTATTTCCGTTACTTCATAGGTTACCCAGATTAATCCGCAGGGTTCTGGGTAATCAGGGTCCTGCGAATAGATGATAGTAGGCGCAACCCTAGGGAGAAGTACTCGCTGGTCTAGTCTGCCCAGAGTTGGCCTGTACTCAAGCGCCGTGACTAAATTGCCCCATCCTAGACGCTAAGATGGGCACGATGATTAGAGAGAAGGTCCATGGCCGCAAAGCGCAATCGTTGGTTAGTGGTCAGCGTCTTGGTCGTTGCCATCGGGGCGTTTTTAGCCTTATCCTTGCTGCCCCTATTGAGTGGGCGATCGCCGCGCCCAGGGGTGGCTAGCACCAGCAGTACGACCCAAACCAATGCCGCCACTGAGCTGGAGGACCGGGCTCGGGGCTATGAGCTGGTCCTAGAGCGGGAGCCTGATAATGAAACCGCCATCTTAGGGCTGGTGGAAACCCGTATTCAACTGGGGGACTTGCAGGGCGTGGTTGAGCCCTTAGCAAAGCTATCGGATATGAACCCAGATATCCCCGAATATCGCGTACTTCTGGGGCAAACCAAGCAGGCCCTGGGTGACTCAGATGGGGCGGCAGAGGCGTACCGCAACGTCCTCACGAATCGCCCCGGTGAAATGAATGCGCTCCAGGGGTTAGTCCAGTTGCTGCTGGCTCAAGATCGGCCCCAGGCGGCGATCGGGCTTTTGCAAGACACCTTACAAACGGCGGTCCAGACCAATGATTTGCAGGCTGGCACCATTGATGTGGTGTCGGTGCGCCTGCTACTAGGAGAGGTGTACGTCCAGCAAGAGCGGTTTGAAGATGCCATTGACGCTTACGATGAAGCGATCGCTCAGGCAGCGGAAGATTTCCGACCATTGTTGGCCAAGGCTCTGGTGCTGCGGGATCTAGAGCGCCAGGGTGAAGCGTCATCCCTGTTTGCCCAGGCCGAAGCGTTGGCCCCCGACCAGTACAAAGATCAAATCCGCCAAATGGCGTCTGCCGGTACGGCGGCTAGCGATACTGAGGTCAGTCCGGTACCAACAGGGGATGCGTCTAGTGGTCTGGCTGACGAAGAAACGTCCGAGCCGAACGCCCCCTAACTGCCCGCCTCACCACCGACGACGACATTCCGAATCCTGAGACTTCGGCCCCCCGCAGCCAACCGGCAGACCGCTTTGGCCCCCTTTGCCACAGCCCCCCGATTCGTCCCAGTAGAAATCGTCGCCGATTGCCTCGATATCTGCCAGGGTACGAAAGACATTGCCTGAGAGGGTCACATCCCGCACGGGCTCCGCTAACTTACCCTGGCGAATCATCCAGGCTTCTCCGGCAGTAAAGGTAAACATCTCCCCATTGGTCATGCCCCCCAACCAATTGCGGGCATAGACGCCGGTTTGGATATCGGCAAACAGATCGGTAACGGGGGTGGTGCCGCGCTCGATCCAGGTGTTGGTCATGCGTACTAGGGGCGGGTAGTGGTAATTGAGGCAACGGGCATTGCCGGTGGGGGCTTCTCCTAACTTGCCAGCGGTTTCGCGGGAATGCAGTCGTCCCACCAATACCCCGTCTTGAATCAGCTGGGTGGTGCTGGCGGGGGTCCCTTCGTCGTCATATTGGTAGCTGCCGCGATGACCCACTGGGTCCGCCCCGTCAAAGATGTGTAAGCCCTGGGGGCCAAACCGCCGCCCCAGGGTCATGACTTCTAAAATGTCGGGATTTTCATAGGCCATGTCGGCTTCGGATAGATGGCCAAAGGCTTCGTGGACAAACAGCCCCGTCAAGATCGGATCGATCACCACGTCATAGGTATTGCCTTTGACTGGCGACAAATCGAGCGCGGCGACCGCCCGCTGGGCGGCCCCCAAAACTTGGGGGTCAAGGTTTTCTAAATCTTCAAAGGCGCGGCGAGAGCCGGTGGTTTCTCGGCCCGTTTGCACTGTTTGGCCATTGCGAGCGGTGGCGGCTAGGCGCATTTCCATATCAGACCAGCGCTGATCGATGCGGACGCCTTCGGAGGTGGCGAGCAGAATGTGCTGGGTGACATCGTTGTAGCGCACGGACGTGGTGGTGATGCGCGGGTCTACCCCTTGCAAAATCTCGGCGTAACGGCTGCAGAGGTCTTTTTGCGGAGCAGAGGGATCTGGCGGGGATCGCTGCCGGTGAGGGGAAAGTGGCAGGTGGCTTGGACGGGATCGATCGCTGCCAGACAGGTTTCGTCATCCCCGACTAGGTGAGCAGCGGCGATCGCCGCTTCGATTTGATCGGCAATATTATGGAGCTGATTAAAGCTGGCAAAGCCCCAGCCGCCGCGATGGCAGGCCCGCACCTGGCCCCCCAAGGAGAGTCCTTCGCTAAGGGTTTCGACTTTGCCACCCCGCAACAGAATATCGGTCCCTTCAGATTCTTCTAGACGAACGACAAGATAATCGACCCGATCGCGGTAGCGGTCAATGAGTTCTAGAACTTGATCGGTATAGCGCTCAAATAGGGACGCCATCGCCACCGCTCTCCTGAAACCTCGTCCCCATTGTGCCGTTAAAGGGTCAATCCTGTTAGGCGCTACTCTCGGCTGAGCAAGTGACTCAGTTCCTGGGTGAGCTGATCCTGCTCTTTTTGAAGCGTGGTTAGGCGGGTGAGGATTTCAGCAATTCGGTCGGGTGCATGGTTCCTCTGAGGGAAGGGCAAAATCGCCAGCCGCGTCGCTGGAATCTGCCAGATTTTGCCGACCCAGCCCAGCAGCCAGCGCATCAACCGCCAGGGTAGGCGAGCCGCAAACAGCCAAATTGATTCGGTGACGTGAGCGATCGCGCTCAGCAGCCCTAACCCCAAAAAGATCACCAGACAAACTAAGCCGAAGCTGGCCAAGGGGTTGGCCATCAGCCCCTCAACATTCAGGTGGGCGGTGAGCCAATGCTGAGCGGCCTGGGTCAGGGCAGTGGGTAAGCCATTCAGGGTGGGCAGGGTCATGGCGGTGATCATCGTCAGTCATCCCCCTAGAGGCATCAACTGTTTCTGAACGATATCTTGAGGCGGTGTAAGGATATGCCTAGACGCCATTAACTGTAACCATCGTGCTGATTCATGACGCCGCGCCATTAACGCCTGCACGCTTGGTGATCGATGTACAACAGGCCATTGACGATGGCGAACCGACAGGCACAATAGCCACAGGACTTCCGACAGTAGACCGCTTGGCACAGCTCGGGATAACGCGATGAATCGAGGGTGGGATGAGAGGCAGGCTGAGGCGTTTAAAATCCGGCGAGATCGCTTGATCCGAGCCATTGAGCAGGCGTTTGGGGATGTCAAGCGGCTGGATGGCATCACCCTCCATGAGGCGATGGTGCTGGATGATTACGGCTCAACCCAAGAGCAGGCCGCAGCGCGGCTCCTCGATCCTGAAGACCGTTGGCAAGCCGTTTCTGATCAGACTTTGGTTGATTGCTACTCTGCCCTGTCTTTTTTAGATCCCCCCGGCTTTCGGTTTTACTTACCGGCCTTCATGAGGGCAGGACTGCGACAGTTTCATCCAGATCCCCATGGGATTAGAAGTGCTTGTGAATTTCATCTGACCCGCGATCGCGGTAAGTCCCTACGGAAATCAGATCCGGCTGAGATGGTTGCCAAGTATGGGTTTACCCTTGCCCAAGTACAGGCGATCGCCCAATTTTTACGCTTGACCATTGACTTTACTTGGAATCACGAAGGGGCCGTCTTTGAGCAGGCCGTAGCACGATGGGAAGCCCTAGCAAACCGTCGCGGCTGAACCCTGGGGCCTCCAGAAAGGGATTTATAACCCAGAAGATCTGACTGCATAGGGAATTTCTCTGATCGGCAGTTGCTCACTGTCCCAATCCCCATAGGTAAGCTGTAGCCGCCGCTCCCCGGCGTAGTCCACCAGCCGACCGCTGTAGCGTTCGGCCTCAAGGCCCAATCCTTGTAGCTTGACCGTGCCATTAAAAACCGTAGCCCGCGCTAGATAAATCACCAGATCATCCCGCGAGGGGCGATTCACCGTCGTACTAGCCGTCAGATGGGCCAGCCCCCGCTCGTCTAATTCCTGGGCTAGGGCCAGAGCGGTATTGCGAATGCCCCGCACCGCCACGATAATCGCGGCCACCGCCATGGTGATATCGACCCCATCGTCGGTCAAGATTTGCTGGTGGGACAAGTAGTGAAAGTTGTGTTCCCCCAAGTCGGTACGAATGCGACGGTGGATCAGGTTGTCGGGATGATAGTCAGTTAACGCGCCGACGATCGCCCCACAGGCGGCGCGGGGCTCACGCCAGGGAGACTCGCGGGTTTTACCGTAAACTTGCTTGCCATTCTCCCGCAACCGCCCCACATGGGTTTTGAGATCGATCGCCACCAGCGAAATCGACTGGGGATTACCGGCATAGACCCGCTTTTTGAGCGATTCGTCCAGTTCATGGGCGACGGTGACATGGGCCAGGGTAGCACCGTTATCGGTGCGCCCCCAGCGGGGAAAAAGGCTTCTAATTTCAGCTCACCAATTTCTGAGAGGGTGGCAAATCGGGAGGCAACCACGTCGCGGTAGCGCTTGGTGGCCTCGCCCTGGTGGATGCGATCGCACAGTTGGTATAGGCCAGGGTGGTGACGACGC
>JAAUQE010000200.1 GCA_012032425.1 Leptolyngbya sp. RL_3_1
AAAACAATGTCCCCCCAACTGGTCGATCGCAAAGGCAGACAGCCCTACGGTGACAATTTCCTCGTCCTCATCTAGACGGGCATATTCATGGGTATCTAAGTACTGCAAATTCTCTGGATACTCAAGCGCCATATCGTCTCCTTAACTCTGCCTTTTGCGCTGTTTGCCAGTGTGGCACGAGAAGTCCCAGATGACGCACTAAACTTTTACTAAATTCCGTCATTTTCGCCGATAAAACGGTCGTTTCACCACGCGGGCCGGATGGGCCTGACCGCGAATTTCTACGGCCAGGGGTTGCCCCACCTTGGCCAAGGCCGCAGGCACATAGGCCAGCGCAATCGGGTAGCCCAAGGTGGGGGACAGGGTGCCGCTGGTCACTCGCCCCACCGGTTGCCCGTCATGGAGCACGGGGTAATCATGACGGCGATCGCCCGTCCGGCCATTTGCAGCCCCACCAGTTGGCGCTCTAGACCCGCTGCCTTTTGGGCAAGCAGACGATCGCGGCCCAGGCAGTCGGTGACCCGATCCAGATGGACCAACCAGCCCAGGGCGGCCTCCAGGGGGGTGGTCTCGTCAGTAATATCTTGACCGTATAGCGCCATCGCGGCCTCTAACCGCAGGGTATCCCTGGCCCCGAGACCGCAGGGGGCAACCCCCTTGTCCCGCAAGGTCTGCCAGAGGTCTCGCCCCGTCTCTGGGCTGACCATCACCTCAAACCCGTCTTCGCCGGTATAGCCGGTCCGGGCCAAAAAAGCAGTCTGCCCCAGCACGGTGCCCTCTAGATGGCCAAACCGAGCCACGGCGCTGAGGTCCTCGGTGGTGACGGTTTGTAGAATGGCGACCGCCTCAGGGCCTTGCACGGCAATCAGGCGCGATCGCGGGAGATATCTTGCCAATCAAGGCTTTCGGAGTCTAGGTGGGCCAGCAGCCAGTCCTTGTCCTTAGTGGTGGTGGCGGCATTCACGATGATCGCTACCCGCTCATGGCCATCGGCCCTGGTGCCCTGATGATAAATAATCAGGTCATCAATGATCCCCCCCTCGGGATTAAGCAAAACCGTGTACTGCGCCTGACCAGCAGCAAGTTTACCGAGGTCAGACGGAACCAATTTTTGCAGTTGGGCAATCACCCCATTGCCCCGCAGGGTGAACTTACCCATGTGACTAATGTCGAACATCCCGGCTTGTTCGCGAACCGCCCGATGCTCTTGTTTAATGCCGCTGTACTGCACAGGCATTTCCCAGCCCGCGAAGTCGGTGAAGCGGGCGTTGAGAGCGGCAGAGAGATCGTAAAGCGGGGTACGCAGAGACATAGGTTGCAGAACTGGATGTGCGATCGATTGTACGTCGCTGTTCGCGCCTAGCGTGTTTATACCCCAACACCTATGCAACAGACCGCTTCAGATAACCAGACCGTCCAGCACTAGAGCGTTCAAGCGGCTGAATAGGCTCGCTTAATCAGGGCAGATTGGGTTAACGAGGTGAGCACATCTGTTGTCAAGGGCTTCACCAAAAAGCCATCCAGATCAGGGGTTGCTTCGTGGGGTTCCCAACTGGGGTGAGTTGAGTCCGTTAAGGCTAGAATCGTAGCCTGATGCGCCTGGGTCGATTGCCGCAGCGTGTGTACCTGAGTCTTAACCCAGTTCTGGTCATCTCCAGACAAAATCACCAAGCAGGGTGCGGCTTGCTGGGCTTTGGCCACAACCTGCTCAAAAGAAGAAGCCACAAATACAGCACAGCGATCGGTCCCAAGGGACAAATCTGACTGGGGGGATGATGGGTACTGGTCGTCAAGAATGAGAACGTAGTCTTGCAAAGAAGCCATGGCTCACCAAGAAGTCAAACCTCAAACCAAGGTTTCAGAGGGATTTGACAAAATCAAAATTGGATCTTTAACAGCGGCTAACACATCTAAATCGGTAATACAGCGTTTTTGAAGCTCGTGAGGTACAAAAAGAGACCTGAAACCCTTGCTGTCACTACATCGGCTGTACCTCACCAGGCAAGGAAATGCTGTAGATCCGTGAGAGATTGAGCTAGCCATCGCAGCGCTGATGATTCAAGGCATTTTCGGTTGAAAATATTTAGAAAATATTTAAGCCCGCCCAACAGCCATCAAATGTCTGTTGCTAGTGCCATGAAACAATTGCCACTAAACGCCATTGTTCTCTAAGTTTTTTGATTCGCCTGAATTTGAGTGCTTTTTCTTAAGCTTTACAATGCGCAATGTGAGGAGACAATAATCAACATTTAAACGTTAATTTTGCCTTATTGCGTGAGTATTTGCTTCTCTAAAATTCCACAAATATTCATAAACAATAGTCTTGAAATAATCGGCATTGTATCTATCAGGAAATAGATTTAATGCATTTAAGGATTAACAAAAAAATATATTTAAAGTTTAGGCAATCATCCCTTAATGCTTGAAACTATAGTCATTTTCCTAGATTCGGGATCAGGGAAATGGGCTCAAATATTCTCCCTTGAGAGAAGGGGCCGGAGGAAAAATCCAACCTCAGGGGCTTAGTGCATAATCAACCAATCAATTTCCTAAAGGAGCGGGCACAAGCGAAAACGATGGGATGTTCATCGCAGTATCGGCTGCTCTGCTTGTAAAGCACACTCCTTGAGGATGCATGAGGACTACTGATAAACCCTGGCCATATCCAAACCCGTAGTTTTCCCTAAGGTAAAAACTCCAGTTTTCAAGTTGGATGTGGTTTAGCAATGGCCTCTTTGCTTCAGACACCGAGGATCGCTATATGAACTCGGTCATGCTCTGCACAACTTACCGTCGCCAGCTAGAGAACTGACGACGGCTATATCCCGTACCGAGATTAATCCGGTTGATTGCGGGGGGGGACCCCATCTCCCTGATAAAACTTTTGCTCCAGTAAACCCAGGCCAAACCAAAGTGCTCCTGTGGTGAGGGGTAATCCCGTCAGCACCAGGCCAAGGGCGAGAGGGGGGCTGCCCATTAGGGGCAGCACGACTGGGATAGCAGACCACACCACCGCACTCACCGCTAAGGCCCCTTTGCGAATCAGTTGGATACGCTTCAGGGCTTGGCGACAGCTCTGACAATGCTGGGTGTGGGAGTGGTAGCGATCCAGCAGGACCTCCCGAGCCAAGGTTGGCGATAGCGATTGTTCGGGAAAGGGATCCGCCTGGAAGTCACTGATCCACTTGCGGAATTCCAGCACATAGCGATCGGCCTGGGTGGGCAGAAAACAGCTCTGAGCATAGGGTTGATTACCCGCCTGAGCGAGCTGACGCTCCTGGAGATATAAAAAAAATTTGGTCATCTTCTAAGACGCGATTGTTGCCAATGTGGCTTAACCAGCGGGGGGTCAGTCCGATCAAGAGGCCGGGTAATTTAGAGGCGAATTTGAAGGGGAAGCGGGCAAATAATCGGCATTCGCCTTTTCGGGTGGGCACCGCATAAACCACGGTGAGGGTGCGGCCAAATTGCTTAGAGGTGAGGTCGTGGTACATCAACCCTGGGGCTACAAAATGGGTGTGCTGGGTGCCCAGTTTGCCCTTGCGGGGTCCCTCGGGCCAAACCCCTTGAAAGCCTTGTTTCCCAGCGGTTAATACTTCTAGCACCATGGGGGCGGCATTTTCTCGTTTGCCGACAGTTTTGTGGTGGGTGTAGGGGATATGACTGGCGTCGAGGACGTTTTCGAGCAGGGTGAGGGCGTCGTAGGGCAAGTCTCGGAAGGTGTTGAGCATTACCCAACCCTCCGGCTCCTGTTCGACCGGTTCAATAATGGGGACCGTGACTCGGGGGGCATGCTCGGGTTGGCCGGGGTAGACAAACAGCAAGCCCTGTCGCAGGGTGGTGGGCAAAGCGGTGGCACAGGCCCGTGGAGAGGCGATCGCCTGACTGTCAGCGGGTTGTTGGGGGATGACCTCGCAGGTGCCGCTACCGGAAAATCCCCAGCCGTGATAGGGGCATTCCAACAGTCCGGCTGCATTGATGCGGCCCTCGGAGAGGGGAGCAAGACGGTGGGGGCATTTGTCTTGAAACACTCGCCAAGCAGCCCCATTCGGATCCCACCAGATCACCAGATCTTGCTCCAGCAGGGTAAAGCGATTGGGCTGGCGTTTATCCAGGTCTTCCACATAGGCAACGGGGTACCAGGCTTCTGCCCAATCAAAGCGATGGGGGTCTGCCCCCCCCGCTGCCATGGGAGCGGATGGGGGATGGGGTGCGATCGCAATCTCAGCGGGGGTGGCAATCATGGCATTCTGGGGATATCAGACCTTCGCTCCCCATTGTGTTACAAAAAGTAACGGATTGGGGGCGGGTAATCCCTCGTTGTCGATGGGGCGAAATTCTCAATTTTGAATTAACCCCTCAAACGCTTGCCCATGGCTTATTCGGCCCAATGTTTGGCCCGACTGACCGCCTTTTGCCAAATTTGGAAATTTGCTTGGGCAGTACTCGCCCCTCCCTGAGGTTTAAAAACCCGATCAATTTCGCGGCCTGCGGTCAGTGCCCGATAGTCTTGCCAAAAGCCGCTAGCCAACCCAGCCCCAAAGGCGGCCCCCTGGGCGGTGACATCGAGAATGGCGGGGCGCTCTACCGGGATGCCGAGAACATCGGCCTGGAACTGCATCAAAAAGTCGTTGCGGCAGGCACCGCCATCCACCTTGAGGCGATTAATCACTGTGCTGCTGTCCTCATTCACCGCATCAACCACCTCTTTGACTTCATAGGCGATCGCTTCGAGCACAGCCCGCACCATATGCTCCCGCTGCACCCCACCCGTCAAACCCAAAAACGCCCCGCGAGCGGTCATGTCCCAATGGGGAGCCCCCAGGCCACTCAGGGCGGGTACAAAATAAACCCCGCCATTATCGCTGACCTTCTCGGCCATGGGCTCCGTATCGGCGGCATTGCTAATCACCTTGAGGCCATCCCGCAGCCATTGAATGCAGGCCCCAGCGGTAAACATACTGCCCTCTAGGGCATACCCCACCTGGGTTTGGTTGTCGCTCTCGGTACTGGACCAAGCAATGGTGGAGAGCAACTGGTGGGAGGAACGGGCAATGGTTTTGCCGGTGTGGGCTACGAGAAATGCCCCGGTGCCGTAGGTGCATTTGAGCGTGCCGGGGCGATCGCAGCCATGGCCAAACAGGGCCGATTGCTGATCGCCGAAGATGGCAGTAATGGGAATTTCCGCCCCCACTACATCCGCATCGGTATAGCCAAATAGCCCGAGGCTAGGCTTAACCCTGGGCATGATCTGGGGGGGAATGTTGAATAGCGATAACAGGCTAGGGTCCCAACTGTGATCGTGGATATTCAGCAGCATGGTGCGGCTAGCGTTGCTGTGATCGGTGGCGTGGACCTTACCCCCCGTAAGATTCCACAGCACCCAGCTATCGACGGTCCCCGCTAGGGTCGTATCTAAATCCACCGAGGGCTCGTTGTGCTGCTTGACATAGTCCAAGAGCCAAGCCAGCTTGGAAGCTGAAAAATAGGCGTCTAGGACGAGACCGGTGCGATCGTAAATGTCCTTAGCCCGACCCGCTGCGCGCAATTCATTACAGAGCGGGGCGGTGCGCCGGTCTTGCCAGACAATGGCATTGTGATGGGGACGGCCCGTCTGACGATCCCACAGCAGGCAGGTTTCCCGCTGTACGGTCAGACCAATGGCGGCCACATCCGTAGCGGTGGCGCTGGCTTTAGTGAGTACCGTCTCCATGGCCCAGCGAATATCCGCCCAAATTTCGCGGGGATCATGCTCTAGCCAGCCCGGTTGAGGATAGTACTGGGTAAGCTCCTTGTAGGCTTGTTCGACAATGGCTCCACCCTTGTCAAACAGAATGGCACGGTTGCCAGTGGTGCCCAAATCTAGGGCCATGATGTAAGGGGCTGCCATAGGAGTTTAAAGGATTACGTCAGCAGGGATTACCGCCCTGTAGATCTTAGCTTTCAAGACTAAGGGTCAATAGCTGTAGGATTTAAGCTTCCCGTTAGATTGTCGTTATGCCCCGTTGCATTCCGCTTGCCGCTGGCCAGGGATAACACCGACTCAAGGGCGTAAATTATTGGACTATTCCGGTTTCTAGCCCCTTCGCCCCTTATGCCCCCTTCACTCCCGCAATTGTGTCGGCACCGATGCCATCCGGTACTAGTACTCGGCGGTTTAAATAGCCTTGGCGTTGAACAAGGGGCTTAAGCCCCTTGCCTTGGGTTTGTAATGGTTGGGTTAACTCCGTCCTTGAGTACTAGGGACCCGCAAATATGGCCTCTTCTAAGTCTTGGCGGCTGAGGGAATATTTAAACACCCGCTGAATATTTTGTCCGGTGCTATCCGCCTTGATGTAACGCACCACCAGAGAATCAATATCAAGCGTTAGATCGGCCTGCCAAGCAGCGGTTTGCATATGCCAACAGTGGGGTTCCTCAGGATCTTGTTGGCACCCTTGGTCCCGCAGCCACTGTTCAATATCGGGTAAAGGATGGTTGTATAACGGCGTTTCAGCAGTGGGCAGGGCCATAAGTTGAGGGTAGGGAAGAGAGAACAGGGAACAGGGAAGAGGGAACAGGGAAGGGAGTATGACCAAGGCCGCCTGATTAGGGAGGGGCAAGCATGGGGGTCGGTATTCTGGGAACCTGGAAGGGTTCAGTCGGAAAGGGTTCAGCCTGGGATAAAGGTGGCGTTGACACTGCCGGGTTTGGAGCAGGGGCGGTGGCGATGCCTGGGTCAACCGCATTGATCGGGGGAGTGGGCATGATTGGGGTTTCCTCTAAGGTCGTCTCGGCTGGGGTAAGGTCCTGAGGGGCCTCCTGAGCCCAAGGGAGAGATGCCTGTACGGCTTCGCCTTGGGTGAAGCTGATCGCGAAGACCAGCATTAAGCAGCAGACAAAGGTGATGCCTAGGATAAATAAAGCAAACAGCTCCCCCGCCGAGAGGGGCCGGTCGGTGGGGTCAAGGTAGGCGCTGGAGGACTCATAGCGCGATCGCTCCGTGGCCGGACGATTCAGATAGGCCGGGGCCTGCATCACCGCCACCCGAGCATAGCCGATGCGGTAGTCGTAAGCGAGGCGCTTATCCGGGGCGCTGAGGGTGGCATAGGCTTCGTTCAGGGCCTGAAACCGTTCTGTGGCAACAGCGTCGGGAAGTTCCGTGGTGTCAGGATGATAGCGTTTGCTCAAGTCCCGATAGGCGCGGCGAATTTGCTGCGGCGAAGCGGTGGGTTGAATCCCGAGCAGTTGATAGTGATTGGTCGATGGGTTTTGTGGGTCTGCCATGGGCCGCTCACCGTCAGCACTGGGCCAGATCGTAAGGCGTCGTGCCTGCGCGGGTGAGGCGAATTTGGGCCAAGGCAAACACCGCTGGAATGACGCGCCCGTGGTTTGAGGCGATCGCCGCCAGCCCAGATCCGCCACAAACCAAGCCCACAGGGCCGGACCTAACACCGCAAACATGCCCCGCGCCGCGCCGTATCGGGCGGCATTCAGCGCCATGCCTCGGGAGGTCATCGTCACAGCGACT
>JAAUQE010000201.1 GCA_012032425.1 Leptolyngbya sp. RL_3_1
CGAATTGGTGGCCTTACTGGCAGAGACCCTGCCTCAGGGGGGGCAGATTATATTGCAGTCCGATGTTTTAGACGTGGCCGCAGCCATGGTGGACTGTTTTGTGGAAGACCCTCGGTTTCAACGCAGCGGCGATCGCTGGTTGCCCCACAGCCCTTTCCCCGCCCAAACGGAGCGGGAAGAACTCACCCTAGGGAAGGGTTTGCCCGTGTATCGAGCCATTTTTCAGCGGATCTGAGCCCAGGCTTTGAACGCTGGGGGGATTCTTGTTTCATCATGGAGTCAGTTGCAAACGCCCGACGATTAACGATGTTGCCTATTTATTGCCAACGGTTTATCCCTAGAACGATTGGTCAGCTGCTGGCGGCAGGGAGCGCGATCGCCCTCTTAACCGTGACCGGAGGCGTGATCGGTTGTACGGCTCGCTCTGAATCTTCCCCTGCTTCTGCCAGCAGCGATACCAATTTCCAAATGGTCACCGTGGTCGAAAATCTGGAGCATCCCTGGGGGCTGGCTTGGCTACCCGAGGGCGACCTGCTGATTACGGAGCGATCGGGGCGATTACGCCTCGTCCGGGATGGTGTTCTCGATCCGACTCCGATTCCTGGCGTCCCTGACATTTTTGCCCAGGGCCAGGGGGGCTTACTGGATATCGCCGTCCACCCCCGCTTTGCAGACAATCGCCTGGTGTACTTCACCTATTCCCAGGGGACCGCCGCCGCCAATCGCACCCAGATCGCCCGTGCTCGCTTTGATGGCAGCACCCTTAGTGATTGGCAGGTGATTTTTGAAGTGTCCCAAACCAAATCCAGGGGGCAGCACTTCGGGGCGCGGCTGGTGTGGTTGCCCGACGGCACCTTGCTGGCCTCCATTGGTGACGGCGGCAACCCACCGATCGAGCTGGAGAGCGAATTCATCCGCCAGCAGGCCCAGAACCTCGACAGTCATCTCGGCAAGGTAATCCGCATCAACGACGATGGCTCAATTCCGCCGGATAACCCCTTTGCCAACGAGGCCGAGGCGCCCCAGAAGTGTGGAGCTACGGGCATCGCAATATTCAAGGACTGGCGGTAGACCCGGCCACCAATCAGGTCTGGGCCACGGAGCATGGCGCTCGCGGCGGCGACGAGGTGAACCAGCTTGAAGCGGGTGAAAACTATGGCTGGCCCGTGGCGACCCACAGTCGTGAATATTCGGGCGGGCTGATTTCCCCAGAAACCTCTCTGCCGGGAATGGTGGACCCGCAGGTAATCTGGACCCCCTCCATCGCCCCATCCGGGCTAGCGGTATACAGAGGGGATGCTTTTCCCGACTGGCAAGGGGATTTGTTTGCCGGTGGCTTAGTATCCCAAGATATTCGTCGCCTTGAGTTAGACGCAGCGGGCAATGTGGTGAATGAAGTGCCGATGGCGATGGGGCAGCGGGTACGGGATATCCGACAGGGGCCAGATGGTCTGCTCTATGTGCTGACCGATGAATCGAATGGGCAACTGATTCGACTTGACCCCCTTTAAGAGGTTGTTTGACAAGGGGGGCAACCCGTCTTGGATAATCCTGGAGCCAGTCAGGTTGAAGCCCTGATCCGATTGTTACTGCTCAGCCTAAGGCCAGTTCGACTCAATATCATCCAGCACCGAGTCCACATCGCTGCCGCCGACATAGTTGGTAATGCCGGTCCAGAAAGCTCCCGTGCCCACCGCACCGGGCATCATGTCGGAGCCATCAAAGCGAATGATCTCGGCATTTACCAACAGTTCCGCCTGCTGCTTGGCCACGTCATCGGGATAGACCGCCAAATCGACGGCCTGGTGGGGTGAAATGTAGCCCCCCAACTCTGCCCAAATTTCATGGGGCACGACGGTAGTGAGATATGCCATTAGGGCCTGGGCTTCAGGGGTGTCGTTAAACATGGCAAACACGTCCCCGGCCACCAGTACCGGGGTGCCGTAGTCGGGATTGATCCCCGGCAACGGGAAAATGCTGATATCGCTGCCCAGCTCGACGGTCTCAGGGAAGAAGCTGGTGATAAAGCTGGCCTGACGGTGTAGGTAGCAGCCAGGATCCGCCTCAAACAGCGGATTAGGGGCATCGCCGAAGGGGGTGCTGAGCACGGCGATGTTGCCTCCCGACACATAGTCAGGGTTGAGGGCGATCGCCCCAAATTGTTCGAAGGCTGCCTTCACGGTGGGGTCGTTGAAGGGGATTTCATGGCTGACCCACTGGTCATAGGTGTCGGGACCGGCGGTGCGTAGCATGATGTCCTCTACCCAGTCGGTGCCCACCCAACCGGTGGCGTCACCGCTCTCCATCCCCAGGCACCAGGGGGTCTTGCCATCGGCCACGATTTGGTCGCTGAGGGCGATCATTTCATCCCAGGTGGTGGGAATCTCATAGCCCGCTGCATCAAAGGCGCTGGGGCTGTACCACACCAAACTTTTCACTGAGGCCCGGTACCAGACCCCATAGAGGCTGGCGTCTACGGTGGCCAGCTCTAGCCAATAGGGGTCGTAGGCGGCAGCCAGGGCATCGGCATCCAGCACATCATCCAGGGCAATCAGTTGCCCCTCGGCGGCAAAGTCGCGCATCAGACCGGGCTGGGGGAACATGGCGATGTCGGGGGCGTTGCCCGAGTCCACCCGTACGGGGAGCAAGGTGGCAAAGGCGTCGGTGCCTTCGTAAACCACGTCAATGCCGGTCTCTGCTTCAAAGGGGGCGAGGGCAGCTTCGAGTTTTTCCTGCTGCTCCCCAACGACGACGCCCAGAATGGTGACGGTATTGTCCCCACCGGCACTGTCGCTGCTGGACCCGCCGCAACTGGCGATCGCGAAACCAAGGGCTAAGGGTAAAGCGGCGCGATAAATCAATTGATCCATGGTGAATATCAAGGGCTGACGACAACAGATAAAGGCGGATTTTTAAAAGTTAGAATTTACATGGTTCAAAGGGCTGGATTCTATTGTCAGCGTGGCGATCCCCCCTGCCCCCCTTATCAAGGGGGGTAGGCGACAGTCGGGGGATTTTCTCACCCGCCAAAATCTCGCACCAAGGGCATGAATTCTAAAACTAGAGACACCCACCAGGCTATACCAAAGCCGCTCCCCGCCTAAACCTAAGGCTGGGTTGTTGCTGGTGCTAGGGCCTGCCCTGACTGTTGCCACACCTTTTTTAGGGCGTCCATAAAGGCGTAGACCGGTGGGGGCAACAGGGCATCCGCCCGTTGAATCACCCCAATCACCCGCTCAAAGGGCTCCGCTAATTTAGCCACCTGGATGGCGGGAGGGATCGGCTCGGCGGCCAGCTCGGCCATGATCGTAATTCCCAATCCCTGCTGCACCATCCCCAGGACGGTGGAGTCTTCTTGAACTTCATAAGCCGGTGTTAGCTTCTGTCCGGCAGCCTTGAAATAGCCATCGATCAGCCGCCGACACCCATCCGTCACCGGCGGCAGGATCAAGGGGTACTGCTGGAGATCACCCCAGGTGATGGGGCCAACGACGGAAGTTTGGGGGGGCATGAACACCAGGTAGCGATCGCGCAGCAATTCCCAGCTCTCAAATTCTTTGCCGGTGGGCAGGTAGGTAAAGCCGACATCGGCCCGACCCTGCCGCACGGCTTCATTCACAGCGGTGAAATGGGGATTCTCTTGGATCACCACCTGCAAACCCGGATGGGTGCTGCGCAACTGGCGAATCACTTCGGGCAAGACGTGGGTAGCCATGCTCCGAAAAATCGCCACCCGCACCTGCCCTTGCTCTCCCCCTCTGGCGGTTTGGGCTTTTTGGGTGATGGTTTCGAGGTGCTCCAATACCTGGCGGGCTTCGGCGGTAATGTCTTTGCCCAGGGGGGTGAGGGTGGTGCCCTGGTTGCCGCGATTTAGCAGCACCACGCCCAGTTCTGCTTCGAGGGTGCGATCGCGTGGCTAATGGAAGACTGGGACAAATCCAGCGCTAGGGCGGCTTGGATAAAGGTGCCCGTGTCGGCGATCGCCACCAATGCCCTGAGCTGCGAAACCTTGAGCCGATAGGGATTGATGTCACCCATAAAAATTCCCAATACTCAGGACAATCTTAGGCCCTGCGTCAAGTTTGAGGGAGCTAGGGTGCCGGGGAGCTAGGGTGCCGGGGAGCTAGGGTGCCGTGTCAGTGGAGGGATTGGTAGTGCTCGACGATGGGAAAGGGATCGTAGTAATGGTGTAACAAGGCTTTCCAGGTTTGGTATTCGGCTGAGCCCCGAAACCCTTCCGTATGATCTGGGAGCGATCGCACTTAACCAGCAAAATGTACCGATTCGGCGTTTCGATGCAGTTTTGCAGCTCGTGGCTGATGTAGCCCGCCCTGCCAGCAAGGATGCTTTGCGCTTGGGCGAAGGCCGCTTCAAAATCGGCGGTTTGCTCAGGAATAACGTCCAGAATCGCGACTTCTAAAATCATGCGTAACCGATCGAATCATCCTGAGTGGAGGCGAATGGGCGGTGGGTTGGGGTTAACTCAGCCCAGAGCGGCACGGTAGTTTTCCACCAGCTTGTCGATGCCGGTAATCGCCGTCCCTACCACCACGGCATAGGCCCCTAAGTCCAAAGCCTTGCGGGCTGCCGCTGGGGAGGCGATCCCCCCTTCGCAAATGCAGGGCAGGTCGAATGTGTCCACTAGGTTCTCGAGCAGCTCAAAATCAGGGGGTGAGCAGCTCTGGGTGGCTCCGGTATAGCCATAGAGGGTGGTGCCCATGCAGTCGGCCCCTGCCTCAGCAGCGGCTTGAGCCGAAGCCAGAGTGTCAATATCGGCCATTACTGGTTTGCCGAGTTCGCCATGGATGCGGCTGACCAGTTCTGTCAGGGTCTCGCCACCGGGGCGGGGCCGTTGGGTGGCGTCAATGGCGATGATGTCAGCGCCTGCGGCGGCGACGGCTTGGGCATGGTGAAACTGAGGGGTGATGTACACCTCTGACCCATCGAGCACCTGTTTCCACAGACCAATGATGGGGACGGTGAGGCGCGATCGCACCGCCTCAATATGGCTGGGGCTATCAATCCGCACCCCACCGCACCCTGCTGCACTGCGGCTGCGGCCATGGCGGCAATCACGATCGGATTGTGGAGGGGAGACGCGGCAGGAGCCTGACAAGACACAATCAAACCGGCTTTGAGGGGAGCGAGAGCAGGATCAATCAGCGCCATGGGAATCAGTAAGGATGACGTTGCTTAGCATCCCATAGCAAGCTGCTGGCTCACCATACCCCTGGGAAATTCTGCCGCATTTAGATGCATTTTCCTGACCCTCCTAACGGCAACGGCAATTGGACTCAGCCTGAAGGGATAGGCGTGAGTGTCCTGCGGGAACCATATGATGAGTGTAAATCTAAATTAATCTTAAGGAGATGAGAGGCCGCTGGGGGTTCCTCTGGGCGCTACGGGGTTGAGCCGATGTTTAACGTAAGCGATGCTGATGATGAGCCATAAAGCAGATCTCAGCTCAGCCCAAGTCCAAACATCTTCAGAGCCCTGCATTCTGAGGTTGCAAGGGCAGCGGTTGCAGCTGATTAATGTCTGTGCCTTAATCTGTGTCGCCGTGATTTGGAGCGTTGAGGCTCAGGCTGGCCCACTGAACCCGTTTGACCAATGGACTTACCCGCCTGCGGTGGCGGCGTTGATGATGTCCATCGGGCTGCTAATGGGCAACACCAGTCCCCGACGATTAGGGCTGGCTAAGGTTTTGACCATTGGGATGGCCACGAGCTATGTCCTCGGACAGGCGCAGGTCTCCATCCAATATCCCCAAGTCTTCAGCACCTACAGCCAGTATTCCATCTGCTTGTGGTTGCCGCTGCTCTATGTGCTCAACTTCCTATTTCTCAAAAGTCGCCATGCCCTGATGGCCGCCGCTGCCATCTATGGTTCTTTGCTAGTGTCAGCCCTCGTTAGATGGGGGCGAGAGGGTTCGAGCTGGGAATTGTCTAACCAGATGGGCCTGTTGTTGACCATATTGTTGTCCCACCCGGTTTACATCATTGCGCTAGTAGGGATTACAAACCTGCACCAGGCGTTGATGCAGGCCCAGCAGCAGTCTGCTGACGTTACTCGTGCGGCGAATACTGACCACTTGACCCAATTGGCCAATCGCCGCGCCATCAGCGATCGCCTCCAGCAGCATTTGCAAACCTCATGTCCCTGTGGGGTTATCCTGCTAGATTTGGACCATTTCAAAGCCATCAACGATACCTATGGCCATGACCAAGGGGATCAGGTGCTGATCATGACGGCCCAGTTATTGACCACCGCTTTATCCGAGGAGGCTTGGGTGGGTCGCTGGGGCGGAGAAGAATTTATTGTGGTGGTGGAAACCGATCAGTTGGCAACGGCTATGCAATGGGCCGAGACCTGTCGCCACCGCTTAGCGCAGCATCCATTCCCGACGGTGACCCAAGTGACGGCCAGCTTTGGAGTGGCAATGGCCCTTCAGGACCGGTCTTCGACCATCGCGGTGCCAGGGGACACTTTAGAAACCTTGGTAAAGCGGGCTGATCAGGCGTTATACCTTGCCAAACGTCAGCGCAACACCGTCCGCTGTGCCCCCAACGCCATTCAGGTGGGCGAGTGCCGCTAGGCGAAATTCAAAGTGCAAAATTCAAAATGTAGAACTGCCTCGTCGCAGGACTTTTGAGGATTCAGAATGATGCACATACTGCCGCCGTCGATTACTCGTTCGCCCCAAACCCGGAGTCAAAAAAAGCTTCTAGGGTCGCCGTATCCGTCTGGATTTTCTCAATCACCTGACCGATCTTTTCCGTCTCGACCGCAACGGATTCAGCCTCAAAGGCTTGTAATACTTCCAGGGCGTTGATTTGATCATCGGCGGCAGCAGTCACCACCGCATCTCTCAAGTAAGCCCAACCGGGGGTAGCGGGGTCAGGCAAGTTAAAGGTGGTGCCGAGGAGTTGAAAAAAGCTTTCCCCAACGAAGGTATGGCTGGCATCGGCTAAGAGCTGGCCGTTGACCGCTACATCTGTGGTCAAGAGCCGCCGCGCGGTCGCTTGATCGACCTCGATTACCCTTAACAACGCTGCAAGCTGCTGCGAAGGCTGTCCGGTTTCTGAAAAGGTGGCTAAGTCACTGACTGAAAGGGTGGCAAACTGCAAGCCCTCATAGGAGAGTTGGACTTCCTCTAGGGCCTCAGCGCTGGCGGCGGTCATTGTTAAAGTGGCGAGGGTGAGGGCCAGAGATCGCTGGAGCATACGAGGCGGCTTAGGAGGGTGGCTTTTTGCGTTTCCCAGCCTATCAGTGGCACCAACATCAGACATTACTCGCATCCTCATAACCCGGCAGTTCATAGTTGCCTGACACCCTGATGCGCCTAGAAAGTTCCGAAGCGTCAGCCCCATCGAGCCTTGATCGGTGGCAAAAGGGCAGTCAGGCACTGCCATGAAACGTCCCCGTGCGATTGAAATTGCTTTAGTAAGCCGGACGGGTGTCGGGGCGATCGCCGCCGCGCGCCCGTTCCTT
>JAAUQE010000202.1 GCA_012032425.1 Leptolyngbya sp. RL_3_1
CATGAGCGAAGGCAAATTTTGGCCTCTGGCACCGCTACCGATCTGTATGCCAATCCCTTGGTACGTCAGCATTACCTCGGGGAAGGCTTTAAACCCTAGTACTCGATGGTTGAATTCACGTGACCATTCTAATTTCTAGCTCCCTTGCCCCTTACCCCTGCGCTCAGAAATAGTCTTAGGACTTGAGCCGCCCGGTACTAGGGTCGATCGCCGGTTCGTTTGTAATTGTCTTTCCTTTGTGACGGCTGTTTTCTCCTGCCATGGCTACCACCCTTCCCCCGCAGTCGTCCCGCCCATCTCTTTTCGGAGGTTGGGGGTCAACGATCATGGACCGCTACATTGCGCGGGAGTTGACCTTTCCCTTTTTGTTTGGGGTGGGGGCGTTTTCGTCCATTGGCGATTTCCGTGGGGGCGCTGTTTGAGCTGATTCGCCAAGTCACCAACGCGGGCTCTCGATCAATTTAGCCCTCCAGATTTTTGTGCTGAAGCTGCCCGAATTTGTGGTGTTGGCCTTTCCCATGTCAACCCTGTTGGCCACGATGATGACCTACAGCCGCATGTCTAGCGACAGTGAGCTGATTGCGCTGCGGGGCTGTGGGGTAAGCGTGCGGCGGATCATCGCCCCAGCGGTGGTGCTGAGCCTGTTTGTGACCGGGCTGACCTTCACCTTTAACGAGCTGATCACCCCAGCGGCTAACTACCGTGCCTCCGTGACCCTAGAGACGGCCCTGAATTCAGAGCGCCCCCCCTTTCAAGAACGCAATATTCTGTACCAAGAATTTCAGGCCGCCGCCGATGATGCCAGTGCCCAAGAGCTGAAGCGACTGTTTTATGCCCGCCGCTTTGATGGGGAAACTATGTATGGCCTGACCATTCTGGACTTTTCCCAGGAGGGCTTGAGCCAAGTGGTCAGTGCGGATTCGGCCACCTGGGATTTTGGGGACAATACTTGGGACTTTTACGACGGCACCATCTATGTGGTTTCCCCGGACGGCTCCTTCCGGCACATTGTTAAATTTGACAATCAGGAGCTACAGATTCCTCGGGTGCCGTTCGATTTAGCCAGCCGCACCAAAAAAGACACCGAAATGAACATCGCCGAGGCCACCCGTCACCTCGAAACGGTGGTCCGCAAGGGGGGAGACGAGCGCACCATTCGCACCTGGGAAACCCGCATTCTGCAAAAGTATGCACTGCCCTTTGTCTGTGTGGTGTTTGGCCTAGTGGGGGCTTCGATCGGGGTGCTGCCCCAGCGCACCAGCCGCGCCACCAGCTTTGGGGTCAGCATTATTATTATTTTTGGCTACTACCTGTTCTCGTTTGTCTGCAATGCCATGGGAGAAGTGGGGTTCTTATCCCCGTTTTTAGCGGCTTGGCTCCCCACCTTCTTGGGCTTGGGGGTGGGGGTGTTGTTGATGCAGCGGGCATCTCGATAGGCTTCAGGGGGCGGGGGAGTGGAGGGGTGATGGGGAAAGTTTTGAATGAAACAGCCCCCCAGCCTCTCTTGCCCCTAATACTCACGGGCGGAATTCACGGGACCATTCCTGTTTCTAGCTCCCTTGCCCCTGCAACCCCCCTGCGCTCAGCAATAGTCTAGGGCTTGAGCCGCCCGGTACTAGGCTTACTCGGGGATATAAGTGGGGGCCACATTTTCAGGACGATAGCCAGCGGAGATGCAGCGGTCTAGGGCGTCAGCCGTGGTGAACTCAGCGATGGTGCCCAGGGACAGCACGCATTGGGAGTAGCGCACCGGCAGGAGGCTGCGGTGACAGTGGTCGAGCACTGATAGGGAGTCGGCAACCGTCTCTGAGTCAGCCTCCGAAACGAGCAGCGTGGTGTGAATATCGGTGACGCAGGTGGCGACTTCTAGGGGACGCGATCGCGACTACAGGCCGAGAGGGCATCTCCGGGAGCCAGGGCAGTTTCGGCCATCACGCCGGTCACGCAGCCCGACACCTCTTGGGGGCGATAGGCTAGGGCACAGGCGGAGGCTACCGTCTCCCGGTCCAGCCCTAGGGGCAACAAATCGCCGACGCAGGTATCGTAGTCACTGGCCTGGGCCACTTCTATCCCGATGGGGCTACTGATGGGGCCTAAGCCCATCGTCATCAGCCCTACACCTACCGTCACCCACGGTAACGCTGACCACGGACGGATTTTGAGGGATACCGGAAACTTAGCCATGGCGAACTGTTAACCCCTTAAATCGTTTAAAACGCTTGAGAACTGAGACGCTTGAGAATAAAGTAAACCGATTCAAAATTCGCTGCAAATCACACTTGGTGAAGGCTTCAGACCCTTGGCACCCGGATTTTCCGACCGGATCTGACGTTTTACTACCGCCTTGTGTGGGTGAATCTTCTAAAGTGAGTAAATAACTTTAACGTCATTTTCGTAAAGTCGAGGGTATTCCACTATGCACCTAAGTGAGCTGACCCACCCCAATCAGTTGCACGATCTGTCTCTGCACCAGCTAGAGCAGTTGGCCCGTCAAATTCGGGAGAAGCACCTCGAAACCATTGCCGCTAGCGGCGGCCACCTCGGGCCGGGTTTGGGGGTAGTGGAGCTGACCCTGGCCCTCTATCAGACCCTAGATCTCGATCATGACAAAGTCGTCTGGGATGTCGGGCACCAAGCTTACCCCCATAAGCTCCTAACGGGACGCTATAGCCAATTTCATACCCTGCGCCAGAAGGACGGGGTGGCCGGTTATTTGAAACGCAGCGAAAACCGGTTTGACCATTTTGGGGCGGGCCACGCTTCGACCAGCATTTCGGCAGCTTTGGGGATGGCGATCGCCCGCGATCGCAAAGGCGAGGACTACAAAGTCGCCGCCATCATCGGGGATGGGGCCTTGACCGGCGGCATGGCCCTAGAAGCGATTAACCATGCGGGCCATCTGCCAGATACCAATCTGCTGGTGGTGCTCAACGATAACGAGATGTCGATTTCCCCCAACGTCGGGGCGATTCCACGCTATCTCAACAAGATGCGGTTGAGCCCGCCGATGCAGTTTTTGACTGACAACCTAGAGGAGCAGTTGCGCCACATTCCCTTCGTCGGCGACTCCATTTCTCCGGTCAAGGAGGGTATGAAGCGCTTAGCGGTGCCCAAGGTCGGTGCCGTGTTTGAAGAGCTGGGCTTTACCTACATGGGACCTGTGGATGGCCACAACCTCAGCGAGCTGATTGCCACCTTTAAGGAAGCCCATCATATCCCCGGCCCCGTTCTGGTGCATGTGGCTACGGTGAAGGGCAAGGGTTATGAAATTGCGGAAAATGATCAGGTCGGCTATCACGCCCAGTCCCCCTTTGACTTAGTAACGGGCAAGGCCAAACCGTCAAAAACCCCCAAGCCCCCCACCTATGCCAAGGTCTTTGGCAATACCCTGACCAAAATCGCCGAAGACAACCCCAAGGTGGTGGGCATTACTGCCGCCATGGCCACCGGTACCGCCCTGGATATCCTCGGCAAGAAACTCCCTGGCCAGTACATCGACGTGGGCATTGCCGAGCAGCACGCTGTCACCTTAGCCGCAGGCATGGCCACCCAAGGGATGCGACCGGTGGCGGCAATTTACTCCACCTTCTTGCAGCGGGCCTTTGACCAGATTATTCATGATGTCTGCATTCAAAAGCTGCCGGTGTTTTTCTGCCTGGATCGGGCCGGGATCGTCGGCGCTGATGGCCCCACCCACCAGGGCATGTACGACATCGCCTACATGCGCTGTATTCCCAACATGGTGCTGATGGCCCCCAAGGATGAAGCCGAGCTACAGCGGATGATTGTCACCGGTATTGAGTACACCGATGGCCCGATCGCGGTGCGCTATCCCCGAGGCAATGGGATTGGTGCGCCGCTGATGGAAGAAGGCTGGGAACCGCTGCCGATTGGCAAGGGAGAGGTGCTCCGCAACGGCGATGACCTGCTGATTTTAGGCTACGGATCGATGGTGTACCCCGCCCTGCAAACGGCGGAAATCTTGAGTGAGCACGGCATCGAAGCCACGGTCGTAAATGCCCGCTTTGCCAAACCCCTAGACGAGGCCCTGATCTTGCCCTTGGCCGAGCGCCTTGGTCGGGTGGTGACCCTGGAAGAGGGCTGCATCATGGGTGGCTTCGGTACGGCGATTGCCGAAGCCTTACTGGACGCTCAGGTAACGGTACCGGTGCTGCGACTGGGTGTTCCTGACATCCTTGTAGACCACGCCACCCCCGATCAGTCCAAAATTGACTTGGGGCTGACCCCTTCGCAGATGGCAGAGACGATTTTGGCAAAGTTCAAGCTGGCCCAATCTATACCGATGGCCGTACCCCAGGCTTAGAGGCTGTTTGAAAAGTTCGCGAGGAATGCCAGCGGCAGGAATGCAGCGGCGGCATTTAAATCGGCGAATAGCGACCGATTTTCGTCCTTGCGCGCACCAACCTCAGCTCCCAGTCCCAGACGTTTAGGTCCAGGGCTGAGGGCTAGGGTTGATTCTCTAAAGGAAGAAAAACTGTCTTTGTTCAAGCCGGTCAGTTAAGGCGAAGATTTCGCTCAACAATGGGCCGCTTCTACCGGGGGCATTTGGATTGCCCCCAGACCCCTCCACCAGGACGCACCGCCGTCCTGGACCTCGCGGACAGCGTTACTGGCTTGGCCTTTGCACCGAACGTTTCGTGCAGATTTCGTTATGGCAGTTCGACATTGCGGTGATGTTTAGGGTGGCCAATGGGGCATATCAGCTTTTTTCTCTGCCAAACGAACAACCCTAGGGCTGAGGGCTGGGATCCGCTTATGAGGACAGGCGCTATGGGCCTGCTACCGATATCGCCATATCAACCAGATAAAACTGACCCCATAGAGGCCCCGTTGAATGAGCCCTAGGCCGATGGGGATGCTACCACTCTTGGCTAGTCCCACCAGGGCAGAACAGCCTAGGATCATTGCCAGTAGGGTCAAATGGATCAGCTTCTGCCCACCCTCGGCATAGGCCAGCAAATGCCAGAGTATCCCCAGGCTAAAGGCAATGCCCGCCGTTTGGGCAAAGAAGGAATGCCAGTAGTCTTCGGTGGTAGAAAATTCCTCGGAGCCGGTAAATGGGGCTGTGCTGAAAACGCCTGAGAGGGAGACGCAGAGGGCATAGACCACAATCAGTAAATCTGAATAGTTGCGGGTCTCAGCTCGCATAAATGAGGACAAAACCGCCGTGCTGACCAAGCCTCCAAAGCCCATAAAGCCCAAGCGCATGAGCCAGGCCCAGTGATAGTGCTGGGCTCCCAAATCACTCACGGTGTTGAGCATCCAGTGGTATTCAGACGGTGCCAATACCTGGGCCAGCAGAATGATGGCCACAAAAAATAGAACCGCACCGCTGACTGTTACCACTGCCTTTAGCGTTCCTAAAGAACGACCCCTAAAAGTACACCCAACCCACCCCCCATTGCGATTCCGAGCCCAGCCGTTATCCCCATGGCTAGGGGTTGCTACTGACCAGTAGCCATGTGCCCAGCAACAGCCCCACCGCTGCAATCCCCCCAAACCAAAGGGCACCGTGCAGAGCCTTGGGTAGGGGCCAGCCGCGTCATGGGGATAGGGTTGCTAAAGTCTCCAAGGCCGCGCCGGTCACCCGGCACAACTGCCATTCTGCCTTGATGGTCGCCCCCATGCGCTCATAGAACTGAATCGCGGGATCGTTCCAGTCCAGCACCATCCATTCCAATCGCCCGCAGTTGCGCTCTACCGCCACCTGCCCTAACCGCTGCAACAGAGCCTTGCCAATCCCCTGCCCCCGATAATCCGGCAGCACAAACAAATCCTCTAGGTAGAGACCGGGCTGCATCAAAAAGGTCGAGAAATTGTGGAAGAACAAAGCAAAGCCCACGCCCTTGCCATCCACCCTGGCGACTAACGCTTCGGCGTAGGGGCGTTCACCAAATAAACTCTCTGCCAAGGCGGCGGGGGTGCCGGTGACCTCGTGGGAGAGTTTTTCATAGTCCGCTAGGGCCTGGACGAGCCCGAATAGGGTGGGTACGTCCGTTGGGGTGGCGGCGGTGATTTCAAGGGTAGTCATGGGGCAAGGAGGGTGAGGGTGGATGGGGGGTGAGGGGGAGGGGGTGAGGAGGGTCAGGCGTTATTCAGTGTCTTATAAATCATGTCCCTGGTGAAATCTGTCCCCTAGAATCATCCTTGCCCGTCTTGCCCCACAACCCCACTCGCTTGGGCTAGGCTCAATTGAGAGACAGCAGCAGATGAGCGCCCCCATGACTCCCCCCCTCAGTTGGCCCGACCTCGAAGCCCGCACCGACTTCCAGATCGATACCGTGAATGGCCCCACCAATGCCCAGGCGCGACTGCGCCTGTTTGGCCAGTCGGAAACCGACGTGCGGGTCACCCTCTACCGTGATCACCACGCCTGGTGTCCCTACTGCCAAAAGATCTGGCTGTGGCTAGAGGAAAAGCAAATTCCCTATCGCATCGAGAAGGTCACCATGTTTTGCTATGGGGAAAAGGAGTCCTGGTATAAGCGCAAGGTTCCCTCGGGGATGTTGCCAGCGGTGGAACTGGATGGTCGCCTGATCACGGAAAGTGACGATATTTTAGTGGCCCTAGAGCGGGCCTTTGGCCCCTTAGGTTGGACCATGACCGATCCCAGGGTGCTGCCGCTGCGACAACTGGAGCGCCTGCTGTTTCGGGCCTGGTGTAGCTGGCTCTGCTATCCCACTCGTTCGGCCCAGGAGGATCAGCGCAACCGCGATCAATTTACCCAGGTGGTGACATTGGTGGAGGATGCCTTCGCCAGCACCCCTGGCCCCTACTTTTTAGAGGACTTTGGCATCGTCGATGTGGTGTTTACCCCCTATGTGGAGCGGATGAACGCCAGCCTTTACTACTACAAGGGGTATTCCTTACGGGAAGCCAACCCAGGTTTCTCGGCTTGGTTTGATGCCATGGAAACCCGCCCCACCTACCGGGGCACCCAGAGTGACTTTCACACCCATGCCCATGATTTGCCGCCCCAAATGGGGGGCTGTTATGAGAATGGTGAACCCCAAATGCAGGTGAATAAGCAGCGGGTGGATCAAGGCCCCTGGTTGGGATTGCCCGATGTCACTTATCCCGAGCCGGAAACCGCCCGCACCGAGGCGTTGCAGCGGGTGCTGAAGCACCGGGACAATATTATTCAGGTGAATCCTGCCGACGATCGCCTATTTGACGAAGCCCTACGCTGTGCCCTCACCCACCTGATCACGGGGGAAACTTGTCCACCGCCACCCGGATCGGACTCGGCCCTCCGGTACCTGCGTGATCGCATCAGCGTCCCCCGCGACATGTCGATCTACGCGGCCAAGCGATTGCGGATGGCCTTGGAGGAAACGGCGGCGTTGGTGGGCGATCGCCCCGGCCCCCCGCATCCTCAAGCGTCACCGCCGGGCCGAGGACCCGGCCCGAATTTTGCCCAGCCCTTGACGCAAGCATCAATGGCTGCTGACC
>JAAUQE010000024.1 GCA_012032425.1 Leptolyngbya sp. RL_3_1
TCAGTCGGCGTCTGTTTGGCTCCTTTTTGACCTGGCTCCAGGAAAAGTCGGAAGAGGTGTTTGTGGTGGCCACCGCCAACGACCTGTCTCGCATTCCCCCAGAGCTGTTGCGGAAGGGGCGCTTTGACGAGATCTTTTTTGTGGATTTACCCACGGAGCTGGAACGGGCCGAGATTATTCAAATCCATCTGAAGCGGCGCAATCAGGATCCCCAACGGTTTAATCTGGCAGATTTAGTGCAAGTTACTGATGGCTTTAGTGGAGCTGAGATTGAGCAGGTGGTGATTACAGCCCTCTATCGGGCCATCCATCAGCAATGCCCGGTGAATACAGAGCTGATTGTGGAAGAGGTGAAAGCGACGGTACCCCTCTCAATCAGTCGTCGGGAGGATTTGCATCGACTCCGCACCATGGCCCAGGAACGTTTTGTCAGCGTCAAATAGGTTAGCCCCGCTTAGCGGTCTTAGAACCGATCTTTCATCGCCCGAATCGCGGCAAAGGTTTGCACCGGATCTCGACTGTGGGCGGTGGCTTGTAAGGCGGGGTGATCCCATCGCAGAAACGGGTTGGTTTGCTTCTCAATCCCCAATACTGCTGGGATGGTGGCTTGATGGTGGCGGCGAGCGGTTTCCACTTCGGCCAGACGCTCAATCAGGGCCAAATTATCCCCATCTACCGTGCGGGCAAATTTGAGGTTGTTGAGGGTGTATTCGTGGGCGCACCACACCCGCGTCTGGTCAGGTAAAGCCCTGAGCTTGCTGAGGGAATCCACCATTTGGGCGGGGGTGCCCTCAAAGAGGCGACCACACCCCCCAGCAAATAGGGTATCCCCACAAAACAATTCTCCCCAGGGCTCAGCGGCCACAGGGGGAAAGTAATAGGCAATGTGAGCACGGGTATGACCAGGGACAAAAAACACTTGGGCTGTGTGTCCCCCAAAGGTGACAGTATCCCCCTCTGAGAGATACACCTGTTGCCCTGGGATGCGATCGCGATCGCCCGCTCCCCCATACACCACTAAGTCGGGATATCGCTGCATCAGGGCTTGATTGGCCCCCACATGATCCCCATGGTGATGGGTATTCAAAATTGCGGTGAGCCTTGCCCCCAATGATCGCACTTGATCCAGCACCGGCTCCGGCTCGGCTGGATCTACCGCCGCTGCGGTCTGAGACTCCGGGTCATAGAGCAGAAAAATGTAGTTATCCCAGAGGGCATCTAGGCGATAGATCTGCATGGGGCCGGGGATCTGCATGGGGCCGGTGGGGGAAGCAGGACTGGTTTTCAAACCCCTTAGCCTAATATTTGGCTAGGTTAATGCCTGCTTCCCGAGCCATAGCCGTAATCCCTTTCTGCTCTAGGGTTTTAATCGCTTTTGTAGATAGGCGGAGCTTCACAAAGCGCTTCCCTTCAGGCCACCAGACCCGCTTGCTCTGAAGATTGGCCTCTTGCACCTTCTTGGTGCGGCGATGGGAGTGGGATACAGCGAAGGCATTGTTGGCCTGCTTACCCGTTAGGTCACATTGGCGAGGCATGGGATTCTCCCGACTATTTTAACGACACAATCTACAATCTTAAGCCAGCTTGCCGGGGTTTAGTCAAGCTAGTAATCAAGGACGAAAATTACTTGACCATTCTGGTTTCTAGCCCCCCAGCCCCCGCAATCGTGTTGAAACTGATGCCAAGTCCTAGCCCTGGCGGAGCTGCTCCGACCAAATCCGGGTGGGCAGCCCCCAGACATAGATAAAGCCTTCCGCCGACTGGTGATCGAATTGGTCTTCACGACCGTAGGTGGCCAGAGCCTCACTATACAGAGCAGTATCGGACTGACGACCGACGATTTGGGCATTGCCCTTATGGAGCTTGACGCGGACAGTGCCGCTGACTCGGGCCTGGGTCTGGTGAATGAAGCCATCTAACGCCGCTTTCAGGGGACTATACCAGAGACCGTTGTAGACCAAGCGGCTGTAGGTGTCTTCCACGCCACGCTTGTATTGGGTGACATCGGCGGTGAGGGTGAGGCTTTCCAGGTCCCGATGGGCCGCAACCAAAACCAGTAGGGCTGGGGCTTCGTAAATCTCCCGAGACTTGATGCCCACCAGGCGATTTTCGATCATATCCACCCGACCCACGCCATGGTTGCCCGCTAGGGTATTGAGGGTTTCGATCAGGGTGAGGGTCGAGATCGCTTCTCCATTCAAGTGGGTGGGGACCCCAGCGGTAAAGCCAATTTCCACATATTCGGGCTCATCGGGGGTGTCGGCGATCGCCCGCGTCATCGCAAAAACCTCCTCCAGCGCCTCATTCCAGGGGTTTTCTAGGGGGCCCGCCTCAATACTGCGCCCCAACACGTTGAAATCAATGCTGTAGGGGGAAGACTTCTTGACCGCAAAAGTCAGGCCATGGTTTTCCCCGTAGGCGATCGCCTCTTGGCGACTCATGCCCCATTCTCGGGCTGGGGCCAACACCTTCAGGTTGGGGTTGAGGGCGGTAATCGACACATCAAACCGCACCTGATCATTCCCCTTGCCGGTGCAGCCGTGGGCCACCGCATCCGCGCCATATTCGTTGGCCGCATCCACCAAGAGCTTGGCAATCAGGGGGCGAGCCAAGGCCGTGGAGAGGGGATAACGATTTTCGTACAACGCATTGGCCTGAATTGCCGGAACCGCATAGTTAGCCACCAGTTCTTCCGTGGCTTGGACCACCAAGGATTCAGTCGCACCGGCGGTGAGGGCTTTGGCACGAATGGCATCCAAATCTTCCCCTTGGCCCAAGTCGGCAGCCAGGGTGATGACTTCACTCACCCCAAATTCATTTTTTAGATAGGGGATGCAGACGCTGGTATCCACTCCCCCGGAATATGCCAAAACCACTCGATTTGCCCGACCCATCGCGATTACCTATTAAGCTGACAAGCCATTTATTTTCTCATACCCCTGAAAAGTTTCAGGTAACGGCCCGAGCCCCAGGGTTCAGGGGTATCGGGCAACCAGTAAGGTAAGGAGATACAAAGAGATTATGTTGCCCCAGCCTTCGTACCGGATGGCATCAGGGGCAAGGGGGCATTCAGGGGCAAGGGAGCCGCTTTATCCCATCCCCCCCACCCAGGGTAGGCACCAGACCTACCCCTACGACCTTTACCCCTAAGCCCTGCGGGCAGGCTCCGCCCACACCCCTCCACCCCATCACTCCTCCACCCCTATGCAGCCTGACTACCTGGAACGGATTTTGACGGCCCGTGTGTATGACGTGGCCCAGGAGACACCCCTCGATTTGGCCCCGCGTCTCTCGGAGCGGCTGCAAAACCAGGTTTTTCTGAAGCGGGAAGATATGCAGTCGGTGTTTTCCTTTAAGTTGCGGGGGGCCTACAACAAAATGGTGCAGCTTTCCCCCGAAGTGCTGGCCCTAGGGGTCGTAGCGGCCTCCGCCGGGAACCATGCCCAAGGGGTGGCTTTGGGGGCCAAATATCTGGGCACCACCGCCATGATCGTCATGCCCACCACCACCCCTGAGGTCAAAATTAATGCGGTCAAAGCCCGTGGCGGTCTTGTCGTCCTCCATGGCGATACCTATGACGATGCCTACGGCCATGCTCAGGAATTGGCTACTGAAAAGGGATTGACTCTGATTCACCCCTTTGACGATCCCGATGTGATTGCCGGTCAGGGCACCATCGCCATGGAAATCTTGCGACAGCATCAGGCCCCCATTGACGCGATTTTTGTGGCGATCGGCGGCGGCGGCCTAATTAGTGGAATTGCCGTCTATGTGAAGCGGCTGCGGCCTGACATTCGCATCATTGGGGTGGAGCCCGTGGACTCCGATGGCATGTATCAATCGCTGAAAGTGGGGCGGCGGGTGGGGCTCACCCAGGTAGGCCTGTTTGCGGATGGGGTGGCGGTGAAAGAGGTGGGGGCCGAAACCTTTCGCCTTTGCCAGCAATACGTGGATGAAATCATCCTGGTGAACACCGACGATACCTGCGCCGCCATCAAGGATGTGTTTGAAGACACCCGCTCGATTCTAGAGCCAGCGGGGGCATTGGCGATCGCCGGTCTCAAAGCCTACGTGGAGCGGGAGCAGGTGCAGGGCCAAACCCTGATGGCGATCGCCTGCGGGGCCAACATGAACTTTGATCGGCTCGGGTTTGTGGCCGAGCGGGCGGAAATGGGGGAGCGGCGGGAAGCGATTTTTGCGGTCAAAATCCCAGAGCGACCGGGCAGTTTACGACTATTTTGCGACTGCATCGGCAAACGCAGCATTACCGAGTTCAACTACCGCATCGCCGATCAGCGGGAGGCTCAGATTTTTGTGGGTTTACGGGTCCAAGGCCGGTCCGATGCGGCTCACATGGCCACCACCTTTGAGACCAATGGTTTTCAGGCCGTTGACCTAACCGATGATGAACTCACCAAAATGCACCTGCGCCACATGGTGGGGGGCGATCGCCTCTGGCCCACAATGAGCTGCTCTATCGGTTTGAGTTTCCAGAATGTCCAGGGGCCTTAATGAAATTCCTCAACCGCATGAGCCCCAACTGGAACATTAGCCTCTTTCACTACCGCAACAACGGAGCCGACTATGGCCGCATCGTGGTGGGGATGCAGGTGCCCCCAGCAGAGATGGATGCATGGCAAGCCTTTCTGGAAACCTTGGGATATCGCTACTGGGATGAAACCCAGAATCCGGCCTATCACCTGTTTCTCGGCTAGGGTGCCGCGAGTACCGAGCGGCTCAAGTCCTCGCACTACTGCTGAGCGTAGGGGGGCTTAAGGGGCAAGGGCGCTAGCCACTGGAAGGGTCACGTGAATTCCGACATTGAAGTATGAGTGGCCTATCAGCTTTCAATTTGCGACTGATGTAGGCTGGGGCAAACGAAGTGAGACCCAGCACAGGAGGCGGTTTGGCTGGGTCACGCGATCCAACTTGAAAACCATAGCTTTTACCGTAGGTCAAACTCCGGGTTTGGATGGGGCCAGGATTTAGAGCACCACAATGCGGTATAACTGTCAATAAGCGTTTTACCCTCAATTGGGTCTAGGCAAACCTGCTAGGGCTTAAGTTTTCCCGGTTTAAGCTGTTGAGACAGCCACGGTTATGTCTAGGTTCTTCTCCAAATATGGTGATACCGTTCCGATTAAGCTGTGCCGTTGAGCTGCTTCTGACCCCATCGTCAGAGGGAGTCAGCGCCCTGCCTGACCGGTCTATGGGGAATGTCTGCTGTAACCGGTTCACCCTGCGCCCCTTTAAACTACTCCTACGCCCCTTTAACCCACTTGTCTGCTAGTGTCCCCTGGTCCCATCGCTTCATGTTCCGGGGGACTCACTTGCGACCCCTGGACCAGCCTGCTATCCAGGAAACGACGCCTCAGCCCCTGACTTGGCTGACGGATGATCTGCTCTTTCATTATCAGCGCTGTAGTCGGCGGGCCTATTTAGACCGCTATGGCGATCGCGATCAAGCCGATCCCCCCAGCGATTATTTACGCAAGATCAAACAAGACAGTAGCGCCCACCGCACCCAGATCCTGGCGGATTATCAGCCCTGGCAGCGCCCTGAGTTTCCGAAGGGTGATTGGCGGCGGGGCAGTCAGGCCACGGTGGCCTGATGGCTCAGGGGGCTGACGCGATTGTGGGTGGAGTACTGATCAATCCTTTGAGAGACGGCATCTACCTGGTCAGCAAGCCGAACTTGTGGGTCAAACAACCGGGCTGGTCGCTGTGGGGCGATTGGCAGTATGAACCCATTGACATCAAGCTAGGGAAGAAACCCAAACTCGACTATCAAATTATTTCTGCCTATCACGCCTATGTGGTGGCGCAAGTGCAGGGCAATTGGCCTGAAGCCAGTTGGTTAGCCCTGCGAGCGGGCCGGTATTACGCGGTGGACCTGCCCCGACAGATCCCCGCCATGGCCGAAATTCTAGAAGCCTGCGTGCAGGATCTGCAACGGGATGTCGCCCCCGAGGTGTTCATTGCCCATAGCCGCTGTGACCTCTGCCACTGGTTTAGCCACTGCTATGGCCAGGCTCAGCAGGCCAATCACCTTTCCCTGTTACCGGGCGTTACCCCAGCCCGATATACCCATCTACAAACCCTAGGGCTGACAACGGTGGCCACCTTGGCCCAAGCCCAACCCACCCAACTGGCCCACATGCCTGGGTTTGGGGACACCGTCGCGGAGAAGCTCGTCCATCAAGCCCAGGCCACTTGTCAGGGGGAGGCGATCGCCCGAACGCGGGGCCAGCGGTTTCCGTTGAGTCCAACTGATCTGCCCAGTGCGGAGGTAGAGCTGTACTTTGACATCGAAGCCGCCCCCGATGTGAATTTGATTTATCTACATGGGGTTTTGGTGGTCGATCACCGCCGTCAAACGGAGGTCTTTCACGCCCTTTTGGCCGAAACGGTGGATGCTGAACAGCAGGCTTGGGGCCAGTTTTTGGCGGTGGTGCAACGGTACCCTGACGCCCCCATTTACCACTTTTGCCCCTACGAGGCGCAAACGGTGCGTAAGTTGAGCGAGCAATACGGCTCCTTGTCTCCGGCAGCACTGGAAGCCCTGTTGGATCGCTTTGTCGATATCCACCATCGGGTCACAGAAGCGGTCACCCTGCCGGTGGAGAGTTATGCCCTGAAACATATTGCCCGATGGATGGGCTTCCAATGGCGGGATGCAGGGGCGAATGGAGCCCAATCGATCTGCTGGTATAACGACTGGCTGGAAACCGGCGATCGCGCTCACCTAGAGGCCATCCTGCGGTACAACGAGGATGACTGCCGAGCGACGTATCACGTCAAGCAGTGGCTGAGTGAATTTGCCCAAGCCTGGTGGCAAAATCAGGCGTTACCGGCAGCGGCCTTGGGGTAAGTCTGGGTTGCTAGTGGGTTTCGGCAAAAGATTTGACAAAAGCGATCACCTGTCCCCACAATAGAGAACGTCTTCTGGGACTGTAGTTCAACTGGTTAGAGCACCGCCCTGTCACGGCGGAAGTTGCGGGTTCGAATCCCGTCAGTCCCGTTCAAAGATCTCTTGATCGGCAATCAGCCCTTCTATGCGACCAACCAATCCGATTCCTGCCGTGTTTTGGCCGCATAGAGTCGGACATCGGCACAAGCCAGCATTCGCTCGTGGCTGCCCAGCGTCATCTGATCACAGAGCCCCATGCTGATCGTCACCGTCAGGTCAGGGTGGAGGCGATGCCAGTCATAGTGCTCAATCCGGTGGCGCAGCTTCTCCCCCACTGGATAAGCCTGCTGGATGCTGGTTTTCGGCAAAGCAATCACAAATTCCTCTCCGCCGTAGCGGGCCACAATGTCGCAGTCGCGGGTGTGGTTTTGCAAAATCATTGCCACCTCCCGCAAGACGGCATCACCCACACTATGGGTAAAGGTATCGTTGATGGTTTTGAAGTGATCGAGATCCGCCAGCATGATCGTTAGCGGATAGTCATAGCGCTGGCCTTGACTAAAGAGATGGGCAACGTGCTCGTTAAAGTAGCGGCGATTGTGGAGGTTGGTGAGTTCATCCCGAATACTTAACTCCTTTAGCGTATTGGCCTGGGCCTGGATCGTTTGATTGAGGGTATACATCCGCTCATAGGCGCTGGCCATCTCTAGACTCATGGCGTTAAAGGCCGTCGCCAACAGACCGACTTCATCCTGGGTGTCGACGGTAACCGTTTGCCGCAGTTGCCCTTGGCCAATCGCATTCACCGCTCGCGTCAGCTCCTGAAGCGAGCGGCTGAGGCGGCGGCCCAACAAGAGCCCCAGGGCGATCGCCAGCCCCGTCGCCCATAGCAGCCCGTAGCCAATCGCGGTTCTCACCGCTTGCAGATAGGCCTGATCCACCACGGCTAATTCCGGCTGGCGCACCGGCACGGCGAAGGCCACCACCTGATCGGCCACGGTGATACCTTGCCGCTGTCGCCAAATCTCGCTGGGGGCAACGTCACCTTCCTGGTATTGTTCGGCCCCGATTAATACAGTGCCGTCCAAATCCAGCAGCACAAACTGAAAGGGAGTCGGCGCTGAATTGACCCGGTCAGGACGGCCTAAATTATCTGGTGCGGCTGTATCTGGTGCTGGTGCGGCTGAGCTAGATTGAGTCAGGGGGGGACAAGGCATGACCCCCGAATAGGTGGTGGTGGGCGTGGTCTCAATCAACCAGCACCCCCGTCTGACAAATTGGTCAAAGGGTTCCGTTTTTTGACCCGCTTCCCAGGTGCCGTAGGCGGCGTAGTAGGCGGTGATATCGCTGGCAAACTGATCAAACGCCTCCTTGGCCAGGATGGAGTTAAGTTGCCGCATGAACAGTCCCTGGGCCGTCAACCCTACCACCGCACTCGCCGCCAAACTGACCGCAAGTAGGGCGAGGGTAAATTTCGTTTGAATGGAGCGCAGCATGGGCGGGGGGATACAAGGTCTGGATGGTCGGTCTCCAGGAGCGATCAGGCCGGTATGAGCAATTCCTGACCAGGATTGGGGCGGTTCCAGATCCAGAAGGCTCGATTGTCACAGGGGGCTTCATTTTCTGCAAGAGCGATCGGTTATGTTACTTAGAGATCTAAATGTATTGAGCCCTCAAGCTTGGGGTGTTTAGGGCGTTGCTGGAAAGTAGCGTACCGGTCTTAGGGGTTTGGCAATGCCAAACCCCGACCGCAAGTCGGCATGATGACCGGGATGTTATTTAGCCGCGAACCCCTTAAGGCAATCTGCGCCCCGTCGTAGTGCTGTCCCTCAATACTTCATCCTAGCGAACCAGGAGTCACCCCATGTGCGGCATCGTTGGATATATCGGCACCCGTCCGGCCAGTGACATTTTGATGGAGGGGCTGCGAAAGTTAGAATACCGGGGCTATGACTCGGCGGGTTTGGCCACGGTTTTAGAAGGGGCACTGCATTGCGTCCGCGCTAAAGGCAAACTCCAGAATTTGCAGGACAAGATTGAGGGCCTAGAGAACCCCGCCCGTCTGGGGATTGGTCATACCCGCTGGGCCACCCACGGCAAGCCTGAAGAGCACAATGCCCACCCCCACACCGACACCTATCGCCGGATAGCGGTGGTCCAAAACGGCATTATCGAAAACTATCGGGAGTTGCGGGAGGATCTCAAGGCCAAGGGCCACGAATTTCGCTCTGATACCGATACGGAGGTCATTCCCCATTTAATTGCCGAGCATTTGCAAAACCCGCTCAATACAGCGGCCTCTTTAATCGAGCGGGATCCCTTTTTAGAAGCGGTGCGGGCCAGCGTCAATCGTTTGACCGGGGCTTTTGCCCTAGCGGTGATCAATGCGGATTTCCCTGATGAGCTGATTGTGGTGCGACAACAGGCTCCGTTGGTGATTGGTTTGGGTCAGGGCGAGTTTTTCTGTGCGTCGGATACCCCGGCAATTGTCCCTCACACCCGCGCTGTGCTGCCCTTAGAAAATGGAGAATTAGCCCGACTGTCTCCGTTGGGGGTGGAGGTGTATACCTTTGGGGCGATCGCCTCAAGAAGCATCCCTTCACCCTCAACTGGAACCCAATCATGGTGGAGAAGCAGGGGTTCAAGCACTTCATGCTCAAGGAAATCTACGAGCAGCCCGGAGTGGTGCGCACCTGCCTCGAAACCTATTTAGATACCACCTGGTCTGCCGACAGTACCGCTTCTCCCGTGCAGCTTAATTTGACTGAAGGGGTGTTAGACGGGATTGAGCATGTGCAGGTGGTGGCCTGTGGCACCAGTTGGCACGCCAGCTTAGTGGGTAAGTACCTGATTGAGCAGTTGGCGAATATTCCGACGATGGTGCAGTACGCCTCGGAATTTCGCTATTCGCCGTCCCCCTTGACCCGCCAGACCCTCACCATTGGGGTCACCCAGTCGGGGGAGACCGCCGATACCCTGGCGGCCTTAGAAATGGAGCAAAAACGCCGGGAGCAAACGGGGGATGTGGCCCTGGCTCCCCGGATGCTGGGCATCACCAACCGCCCGGAAAGCTCCCTATCTCGGCTGATTCCCAATATCATCGATACCCACGCCGGGATCGAAATTGGGGTGGCGGCTACCAAAACCTTTACCGCCCAGGTAATGGCCTTTTATGTGCTGGCCCTGGAGTTGGCCTATCGCCGTCGGACCCTTGCCCCGGAGCGCATTGAGCAGATCCTAGACGGGTTGCGACAGCTCCCGGCCCAGATTGAGTCGGTGTTAGAAAGCCAGGAGCGCTATATCGAGGAGTTGGCCCACAGCTTTGGGGAAACCCAGGACTTTATTTACCTGGGTCGGGGAATTAACTTCCCGATCGCCCTAGAAGGGGCTTTGAAACTGAAGGAAATTAGCTATATTCACGCCGAGGGCTATCCGGCGGGAGAGATGAAGCACGGGCCGATCGCCCTGCTGGATGCGAAGGTGCCGGTGGTGCGTCGCCATGCCCCGGAACGGTCTATGACAAGGTGCTCTCCAATGCCCAGGAAGCCAAGGCCCGCGATGCCCAGTTAATCGGGGTGGTGCCGATGAATGATCCTGAAGCGGAATATACCTTTGACCAACTGCTGCCGGTGCCGGTGGTAGATGAGCTGCTGTCCCCTGTACTCACCGTGATCCCCCTACAGCTCTTGGCTTACCACATTGCCGCCCGCCGTGGACTCGATGTGGATCAGCCTCGGAATTTAGCCAAGTCGGTTACGGTGGAGTGAATAGGGCAAAAAACGCTAGATTTCACCCCATCGGTCGTCCCCAAAATCCAGAGTTGATGTGGTACAGACTCCTCCTGGTTCTTCCAGCGCTACGCTCCCACTCCATGTTCCCGAAACGTTACGACTGCGGGTAACTGCTCAGCAGTTTTCCGATTTGGCTGCTAGCAACCAAGATTTGCATCTTGAACTCAGTGCAACCGGAGAGCTGATCTTGAATCCACCCACTGGATGGGAAACGGGTGAACGCAACAGCAATATTGCTGGGGAATTATATCTTTGGTGGCGCAGCCAGGGAGAGCCCGGAAAAATCTTTGACTCGTCTACAGCATTCATGTTGCCGAACAACGCAATTCGCTCTCCAGATGCATCTTGGGTTTGTCCACAACGCTGGAATGCACTCACGCCGCAACAAAAAGGCACCTTTGCCAAAGTGTGTCCAGATTTTGTGTTGGAGTTACGTTCTAGCTCTGATGTCCTGCAACCCTTGCAGGCGAAAATGCAGGAATATTTGGAAAATGGAGCACGATTGGGGTGGTTAATTAATCCCCAGCAGCAGCAAGTCGAAATTTATCGTGCGGGTCAAACGGTGGAAATTTTGGCGCAGCCCAATCAGCTTTCTGGCGAAGAAGTCCTACAGGGCTTTGTGCTGAAGTTACAACGGATTTTTTAACGTTAAGGGATCTGTCATCGCAGATCCCTTAATCCCGCTTGTCCGTGAGACGGTTACGCCAAAGCGGCTAGGGGGCGTAACGCTGCCGACAGCAGTGACTCATCCAGAGATTTGCCAATAATCACCAGTCGAGTTTGACGGATCTCTGTCGGTTGCCAGGGGCGATCGTAAAAGGTCTCAAACCGATGGCCCACCCCTTGCAGCACCAAGCGCAGGGGTTTTTGAGGGACATTCACAAAACCTTTGACCCGGTAGATCTCGTGGTCTTTGACCAGGGATTCTAGGCGACGGATCAACGTTTTGGGATCCGGGGTAGCATCCAGCCCCAGAGAAATGGAGCTGATGTCGTCGTCATGATCATGGTCGGCTTCGTGGTCGTGGTGGCTGGGCCGCTGGTCCAGATCATCTTCTACGGCAGCATTGAAGCCCAGCAGGACTTGGGGATCAATCTGGCCGCGATCGCAGGGCACCACCTTCACCCCTGCCGGGATATTATCCGCCAGCCATTGGTTGACCTGATTCTGGGCCGTGGCATCTAGGTCATCTAGCTTCGTGAGCAGCACCAAATCGGCACAGTTCAGCTGATCTTCAAACAGTTCTTCGATCGGCGTCTCATGGTCGAGGCTATCGTCCGCTTGTCGCTGGGCTTCCAGGGCGGCCAAATCTCCCACCAGTTGACCAGCGGCGAGGGCGGCGGCATCGACCACGGTGATCACCCCATCCACCGTGGCTTGGGTGCGGATTTCGGGCCAGCGAAACGCCTGCACGAGGGGCTTGGGCAGGGCCAGTCCCGAGGTCTCGATCACAATGGCGTCGAGGCTGTCCCGCCGCTGTAGCAGAATCTCCATGGTGGGCAAAAATTCTTCTTGCACCGTGCAACAGAGACAGCCATTGGTCAGTTCCACGATATTGCTGGCGCTCGGGGCACTATCCTCCGCCTCGTCGCACACCTGGCAAGATTTCAGCAACTCCCCATCAATACCCACCTCCCCAAACTCATTCACCAAAACCGCAATGCGACGGCCTTGGTTGTTTTGGAGAAGATGGCGGATCAGGGTCGTCTTCCCAGCACCGAGGAAGCCGGTAATTACGGTCACAGGAATTTTATGCATGACTTAACCCAGTACAAAAGCAGAGAGTAGCGTGACACCGATGCCCAGGATGGCAAACCCGGCAAAGCGCAGGGGTAAGCGCAGCGTTCCGGCCTCTGGCCAACAGCGGCGGGCAAGACCATAAACGCCACTGGCGATCGCCCCTTGAATCACCCCAAACCCCAGCAGGTAAGCCAGCAACGGCGTCATTTCTGCGCCGATAATCGCTTCCCCATAGGCATAGCCATGGAACAGACCGGCTAAGGCACCTAACCCCGCCAGTACCCATAGATTCAGGTCTTTGCCTAGGGCCAAAAGCAGCCCCAAAACCAACACGGAAGCAGAAATAACCATTTCTGAAGCGGGTAAATCTAAACCGCTGAGATGCAGGCCAGTACCCAACAGAGTCGCAGCCACAAAGGTCGGGGGCAGGAGCCACCCTTTCGCTTTAGAGGCCGCCAAAAGACCCAGGGCAAATCACAAAAACCAGATGGTCAAACCCAACGATGGGGTGACCCAAGCCCGACAAAAATCCCTCTAGACCATTGGCTGGAGTTTGTCCGCCAAAGGGGTGATGGGCTAGGGCTGGGGGGGCTAAGAGCGTGAGGCCACCCATCAAAAGGAGGGCAGTGCCACTCAGGCGCAGCTTTCCCCAAGAATATCTATCCCAAGAATATCTATCCGAAAATTGCCCACTCGAAAAACCTTGATCGCGCATCTGTACCTCGCAGATTGGAATAATGTCGCCGCGATCTGGGGGGGCATTCTGACTAACGGGTCACCCGATCCGACCTGGCTGGCATTAGTTGCCTCAAACCAATTCAAGAATCTGGGCAAAACCCGATCACAGCTGCGGGACAGGGCCGGATTTACACCGAACTTTCCCCGGTTCTGCCCGTAAAGATGGCAAAACTTCCAGAGGCTGATCCCCTCTGGACCCCATTCGCCCGCTCAGCATAGCATGGTCTTTTCTGGGCTCAGGTAACGCTCTATTGCAGGGTTGGAGGGAGCGGCTGGGAACTCACCAAGGCAGCCTGTATCGGCCCAATCTATCGATCAAAGCAAAGCGGCAACGGTAGTCAAGCTACCGTTGCCGCCAATGCGGATGAAAGGACTTGAACCTTCACGTCGCGAGGACACTAGAACCTAAATCTAGCGCGTCTACCAATTCCGCCACATCCGCTTATCGCTTATCAGGGATCCATACTATCAGTAGATTAGAGGGATGCCATCCCTTGCGGTGATTTAAAAGGTCTTCGGGGCACGATTCAGATAGGGCAACAGGGGTTGTCCATCGGGATTCCCTACCGACTCCTCCCTAGGGGGAGTCAAAGGAGGGACTACTATATATTTGAGGCATTTATATTTGGGGTATTAATGACCATGGCGTGCCTGTTGCTACCGAGATCGCGATCGGCGCAGGTTATGGTCCCTTAGATAAATGCACTTTGTGATGACGGCCTAAGAGGAGAGACCAAGCGGATGGGAAAAGTTGTCGGCATCGACCTAGGCACAACCAACTCGGTCGTCGCTGTCATGGAAGGCGGCAAACCTGTGGTCATTGCCAATGTCGAAGGCATGCGCACCACCCCATCCGTGGTGGCGTTTAGCAAAGACGGTGAGCGACTGGTGGGTCAAATGGCTCGACGCCAAACCGTGCTGAATCCCCAAAACACGTTCTATGGGGTGAAGCGCTTCATGGGGCGCAGATATGATGAGCTCAGCCCTGATTCTAAACGGGTGCCCTACACGATTCGCCGGGAGGAGACCGGCAATGTGCGGATCAAATGTCCCCGCCTTGAAAAAGAATTTGCCCCCGAGGAAATTTCCGCCATGGTGTTGCGGAAATTGGTGGATGAAGCGAATCGTTATTTAGGCCAAACCATCACCAGCGCCGTGATTACGGTACCCGCTTACTTTAATGACGCCCAGCGCCAAGCCACCCGTAATGCTGGCCGGGTGGCGGGGCTAGAGGTGAAGCGCATCCTCAATGAACCCACGGCAGCGGCTCTGGCCTATGGACTCGATCAGGACTATAACCAGACGATTTTGGTTTTTGATCTGGGGGGCGGCACCTTTGATGTGTCGATCTTAGATGTCGGTGATGGGGTGTTTGAAGTCAGGGCCACGGCTGGGGATACCCAGTTGGGGGGCACAAACTTTGACGCCAAGATTGTGGATTGGCTGGCGGATCAGTTTTTGGAAGCGGAGGGGATCGATCTGCGCCGCGATCGCCAGTCTCTGCAACGGTTGATGGAAGCGGCTGAGAAAGCCAAGATTGAACTGTCAGGAGTGGCTGTCACTGACATTAATCTGCCGTTTATTACGGCTACAGCCGATGGCCCCAAGCACCTAGAAACCCAACTCACCCGCACTGAATTTGAAGGGCTCTGCGGGGATCTGCTCAGTCGCCTGCGAGGGCCTCTCAAGCAAGCCCTCAACGATGCCAATTTGAGGCCCGACCGCATCGACGAGGTGGTGCTGGTGGGCGGCGCGAGCCGCATGCCCATGGTGCAGGACTTGGTGCGATCGCTGATTCGCCGCGAACCCAATCAAAACGTCAACCCCGATGAGGTGGTCGCAGTGGGAGCAGCGATTCAGGCAGGGATTTTGAATCAAGAGCTGCAAGATGTGCTGCTGCTGGATGTGACGCCATTGTCCCTGGGGCTAGAAACCATCGGCGGCGTGATGAAAAAAGTGATTCCCCGCAACACCACGATTCCGGTGCGGCGATCAGACATTTTCTCTACCTCCGAAAATAACCAGACCATGGTGGAGGTTCACGCTCTGCAAGGAGAGCGGGAGATGGTAAACGATAACAAGTCCCTGGGCCGCTTCAAGCTGATGGGGATTCCCCCCGCCCGCGCGGGGTGCCCAGGTGCAGGTCTCTTTTGACATTGACGCCAACGGGATTTTACAGGTGTCGGCCATGGACCGCACCACCGGTCGGGAGCAGAGCCTCACCATCCAGGGCACCTCCACCCTAGCAGAGGAAGAAATTGAGAAAATGATCCTGGAGGCGGAGGAATTTGCCGACAGCGATCGCCTCAAGCGGGACCGGGTGGAAAAACGCAACCGCGCCGAAGCCCTGACCTATCAGGCTGAGCGGGTGCTGCGGGAAGTAGTACTCGATTTTGGGATGCAGTTTGCCCGCGATCGCCGTCGCGCATCGAGCGGCTGATCCAAGAACTACGGGAATGTCTGGCCCAGGGGGATGAGCGAGGCATCGACATCACCCAGGTGGAACTCCAAGATGAGGTCTATGAGCTGAATCGCGAGGCTTACACCTACGAGGACCCGGAGGAAGACGATTTCTTGGGCCAAATTGGCGGCACCCTGAAGCGGACTTTTTCTGGGGGTAATAAAGAGGGCGATCGCTATGAAGATAGCTGGAGCCGCCGCCCGGCCTGGGAAGACGGTGCTTGGGACTACGATGCCCCCCGAGGCGGGGTCGGTGCCCGAGGCGACTCCCGTAACGATTATGGCAGTCGAGACTACCGTAGCGACTACGACTATGGATCCCGCGATCGCTACGGGGCCAATAACGGCGTTAATCCCCGCTATCGAGACGACGCCTACGGCAGCGGAGCCCGTGGCAACGATGCCTATGGGCGACCCAGCTATGGCACCGACCCAAATCGGCCCTACGATCAGCCGCCAAGCTACCGCGATCAGCCGCCGGGACGAGGACGAGAGCCCTACGGCCAAGACACTTATGACCAAGACACTTATGACCAAGACACTTACGGGAGCAACCCTCCCCGTCCTCCCCGTAACGGCGATGCCGGTTTGAGAGGAAGCGATCCCTACGGCAGTCGCTCGAATAGCCCAACCGCCAATGGTGATATCCCCAGGAATCGGCAGCCCCGTGACGAAGCCTATCGCCCCTACGGTCCCTCTGGTCCGACCAGAGAGGCTTACGGGAGTGATGCGCGTGAGCCGGTCTATGGAGAATCGGGTCCGAGTCGAGATCAGGGCTATGGCCCAGACCTGTGGGATGAACCGCCTGCTCCGAATCGAGATCGGGGCCGCCCCGCAGTCGAGCCCCCCCGCCGACCGGCGGCCTCGGATACCGGGCGATCGCCCGCGTCCTAGGGGGGGATGCCCCAGAGCCGCGCAACCGTCCCAGCGGTAGCTATAGCGGCGGCTATGATGACTGGGGTGACGAAGACGAGTGGCTCTAGTGGATGCCCGTCCGGCCTGCAATGAATCCCTAAATCGTTCAACGGTGCCCGTTGAAATCAGTCGTCATTAGGGGCGGTTTGAAAAGGGGGTAGGCCAGTATTTAATGCGGTTGGCTTTACACAGGCTGAATCCTCTATGCTGCTGCTTGTCCTGGGTTTATTCCTGTAGCCAAATCAATGGTGAAAGGCTTTTCAAACAGCCTCTGAGGTGATGCAAAACTTCCGTAACTATTTTGAGCTGCTAGAGGTCTCCCCAGCCGCCTCCGCCGCAGACATTAAGCAGGCCTATCGCCAGATGGCCCGCCGATATCACCCCGATTTGAATCCCGGCAATAAAGCAGCCGAGGAGCGTTTTAAGCTGCTGCGGGAAGCCTACGAAGTCCTGTCTGATCCTGAAAAACGCACCCAGTACGAGGCCTACAGTCGCTTTTGGCAGCCAAAAGGATTTGGGGGCAAGGGCAATGCCGGCGGGCGGTTTAACCTGGGCAAGATGGACTTTAGCGAGTTAGGCGACTTTAATCGCTTTGTTGACCAGCTCCTCAACCGCCGCGATCGCCCCCAACCGCCCCCTCAACCGGCTCCAGATTACCGCCCTAACCCAGAACCGCGCCGTCACCCACCGCGCCCGTCTGCGGTCTATGGTGCCTCAACCGCTGCTACGGCAGCCGCTGCGCCCGCCGCCGCTCGATCCGCCCGCCGCGATGCCGAAGCCCACCTCACCGTTCCTTTAGAGCGAGCCTATGCCGGCGGTCAAGAACGGGTACGGCTTGAGGATGGGCGATCGCTGGAGGTAAATATGCCCGCTGGGATGGTGACCGGACAGCGCATTCGCCTCAAGGGCCAGGGCATTGGTGGCGGCAATCTCTATTTACGTATCGAAGTCGAACCCCACCCATTTTTCACGGTGGATGGCAATGACATTTTCTGTCAGGTGCCCATTACCCCCAGCGAAGCTGCCCTAGGGGGCACCATTGAGGTTCCCACCCTAGATGGGCCTGTGCGGATGACCGTTCCAGCCGGGGTGCAGTCAGGCAAGCGCCTCAGGTTAGCCCACAAAGGCTATCCCTTGAGCAGCGATCGCCAAGGGGATCAAATCGTTGAGCTACAGGTGGTGGTGCCCACGACGCTGAGCGATCGCGAGCGGGCACTTTATGCCGAACTCCATGAGTTATCCCGTTTTACGCCCCGTGCTGACCTGCCGGTCTAGGAGACTGCGGCACCTGTGTGAAGTCCCCGTGGAACAACTGAGCTGTTGACCAGGGATCTGCCAGGAACCTTGAGAATTCAGCTTCAAAATGGGTGATTTCCATGAGCATCCTCGGATTTCACCGAGCTTTTTGGAGGCATGAATTTGCTGAACTCCACGGTTTTTACTGACCTTTAAAACTCAGTAAACTTTCTGAAAAAGGGCTTTTAGGATGCCCGTATTTATGCTCATTGGCCTAATTTAAACGGCTGAAAAACATCTTAACTTGATGGATTCTTCCCGAATTTCACCCATCACATTGCCGCCCAGAACAGGGATGATAAGAACTGTGAAAGCCGTTGATTGCTTGATTGAAAGCTAGTTCCAAGCTGCTTTGAAAAGCAACAATTAACGCATTCTAGCAATCAATTCATTGCATCAATCATCTTCCAACCTTAGGCAACAGGGAAAATCGATCATGTTTGGTAAACAGTTACTCCAGTCCAGCACACTTGCCGCTTTCGGCGTACTCATGGTTGGCGCAGGCCAAGGGCCATGGCCGCTACCATCAACGCAACTTTGACGGCAGATAATTTTCTACGGTCTGTTTTATGGCAACGAAACCGGCAGCCTTCTAAATTTTGTCGGTCGCAATGAAACTGGCAACGCCGGTGCGCCAGGCCGATACAACTGGTCTGAGGCGGAGACCTGGAACTTCAACGTGGGTGACAATGATTATCTCTATGTCGTCACCTGGGATGACGGCACTGTAGCCGAATCCTGGCTGGGTGAATTTGAAATTGACGGGCGCACAGTGTTGACGGGTGCTGATGATTGGGAATACGTGGTTGGTGGCCGCAATCCCTATCAGATCGATCGCAGCCGCAATTTAATGCCGAGCACGACTGAACTCAACAGCTTTATTAGCGCTGCGCTCTGGCAGAATACAAAGAGCGTTGGTCAGAATGGTGTGAATCCTTGGGGCACCATCGCGGGCATTGATGGGGAAGCCGACTGGCTGCAAACTGCGTCCCACACCGCTGGGAAATACACGATTTTCCGGACCAGAGTCCCTGCTGACAATGTAGCCGCCACTCCGGAACCGGGCTCACTGTTGGGCCTGTTGGCAATTGGGGCGGTCAGCAGTGGCGCTGTCATGAAGCGTCAACGCCAAGCCTAAACGGCTGATTCTGACCTAGGATCAGAAATCAATTGACACCGCAAGTAGGGACATGGCACTGCCGTGTCCCTACGGGATCTTAGGACATTTCCGGCAAAGAAAATACCAGTTCTCTAGGCCCCCTTTTCTTGTATGCCCAAAGGGCTTTGAGACCCCAACTTTGGGGGACTTTCGGCCTCTGGCTCCCCCAGGATTGGGGGCTGGGGGGCCTTCTTTTGGTATGAAGTTTTCAAGAAATCACCTTAAACAACACACCTTCCAAAAGTGGGGAAATTGCCGCTATTGGGAGGTGTGTTGTGTTGTCGTTGTCACGACCTGCCCCAAAATCCGCTCGGCTAAAGTCGTTGGAGCTGCTGAGGTTGAGCCATCATCAGGCTGTTGGTCACCCTTAACCGAGCATCCACATCAATGGACAAAGCTCTGCCCAGTTTAACCAGGGGCTTGAGTAAGGCCGTTGCCTGATGGGGCGGCGCAGTTTGCACATGCTGGAGCCAGGGGTTGAGGTGATGCCAATACAGTTCTTGGGCGCGATCCATTGAGAGGCCGAGGCCGAGGCGATCGCTGAGACCCATCAAACGGCAAAGCCAGTCCACATCAGCCCCGAGGGTATCAGGGTTAGGGTCTTGCAAGACTTGCCACAGGGCGCGACGAATCAACGGCTCCAAAATACCAGCGGCAGTCGGCAGCGATAGTCGGCAGTTAAATTGGCTGGCCTCGTGGGCGATCGCCTCCAGTTCCCCCAGGTAAATTGCCCCCCGCTGCACAGGAGACACTGCTGGGTCACTGGTTTCTGTTTCTAGGGAGCGGAGTCCTTCTAGGGCACGATGGCCAATGGCCACCTCTGCCGCCACTTGCAGCTCTTGGGGTGCAGCGATCCCATCGCGATAAAACGCCCGCAGCAGCCCATAGTTATCCCGATACACCTGGCTATAGAGCTGGTCTAAGCGCTGCAAGGTTTCGCGGCTGAGCAGCCCCATAATCCGATGGCGCTCTTCGACAAACAGGTTTTGCAAGCTGTAGGTGTGATTCCCCAGGGCTTGCCCAAAGGCTTTGTTAATGGCCACAATCGTTTGCGCCGCGCTGGCCTGAGCCAAAGCCGCAAACACCGCATCCTTAGCACGGCGATAGGCCAACCGCTGACGGAACGGCATGACACAGCAGTGGAAGTCCCAGCCCCCCAAATGCAGCACTGCAAAGCAGACATCGGTGCGATCGCGGGTGACCTCAGCGGTGATTTGCAATTGGCCGACGGCTAAGCTCAACGGCCCCATCCGCTGCAATTGGTAATCTTGCTGGCGGATGGTGTAGGCATAGAGGCGCTGCTCTGGGCGGTAGGTCGTAAACAGCGAGCTCATCGCATAGTGAGCCGCCACCTGCTCTAATCCCACTTGAGAAGGGGCCACCAACTGGTGATAGACGCCCGCCCCATCCTGAAACTCGCCCACATTGCTGGGGGCGGCACTCAAGCGGCGGACAAATTCTGACTCCAGCTCGATCCCCGAGACTTCTCCGGCCAGTTGGATGGCCCGCGCCGCATAGCGCAGGATCTGGGTGCCCTCGGGTCGAGACAGCTCTTCAAAAAACCAGCCGCAACTGGTGTACATCAGCAATGCATGGTGCTGCATGTCGAGCAGTCGCAGGGCATCGACGCGATCGCGCTCACTCAGGGGCCGACATTGGTGGGCGGCAAAAAAGTCATCGATTACCGCATCACTGCGGTGATGAATCACATGGATATAGTTGTCTCGGGTGGCCCAAGCATCACTGAAGTACTGGCTCCCGATCTCCTCAAAAAGGCTGGCCAGTTGATCCCGCAGCCAATCGAGGGTATCCCGCAGGGGCCGCCGCCACCGCTGGTGCCACCCGCCGCCGCCGCCACAGCCGCAGTCATCCTGCCAGCGATCGACCCCGTGGGCGCAGCTCCAAGCGGTCACGGGCTTTAAAATCACTTCCCAAGTCGGCGGGTGACAGTGGAGGTAGTGGGCGTAATTGCTCACCGTCCAGCCCTGCTGGGGAAAGGCTTTAGTAACGGCATAGGCGAGGGTTTTCTCAGCACCATGGCGATGGTGACCAAAGGTTTCGCCATCGGTGGCCACCGAAATTAATTGATTGGGGCGATGATCACCGCGCACCGCCTGACCAATGCGCCCAGCAAAGTGGTGAGAAGAGCCGAGCACGTCATTGAAACCCATATCCCGCGAAATTGGCCCGTCGTAAAAGAACAGATCAATGTGACGGCGGGAGCCATCGGCGTTGATCCCCGACAAATAGCAGCGATAGGGACGGGTGGGATCAATTTGCCCGCCCCCCACCTCATGCCAATCGGGATCACCATCATGGTCGGAAACCATGGGCCGACAGCGCTGAGCCTGGGAGGGGGCCAAGATCGTAAATTTGAAGCCCTCATCTGCCAAGACTTCTAGGGTGGGATAATCGACGGCGGTTTCGGCGAGCCAGATGCCCTCAGGATCACGGCCAAATCGGGCTTTAAAGTCGGCCTTTCCCCAGCGCACCTGGGTGCGTTTGTCGCGATCGTTGGCCAGGGGCAGAATGATGTGGTTATAGACCTGGGCGATCGCATTGCCGTGGCCCGCTAGGCGATCGCAGCTTTGGCGATCGGCCTCTTGGATGCGTTGATAGGTTTGGGGATCATACTGCTCCAACCAGCTCATCAAGGTGGGGCCAATGTTGAAGCTGATGTAGGCAAAGTTATTCACGATGTCCATGACTTCGCCCTGGTCATTGAGGATGCGGGCAAAAGCATTGGGGCGATAGCACTCGTGGTGAATGCGCTCATTCCAGTCGTGGAACGGGGCGGCACCGGGCTGGCGCTCAATTGCGCCGAGGTAGGGGTTCTCGCGGGGGGGCTGATAGAAATGACCGTGGATGCAGACGGCTACCCCCATGGCACAGGCTGGTGTGGCCTGAGGTGCTGATAGGGCTGCCATCATGGGCTGAACCGCCTCAGCGGTGGGGGTGGAATGGTTCATAGCGTAAGGAGTAAGGATGAAAAATGCTGCGGATGCAAACCAAGCTGTCGCAGACCGAACCTGTGCAAGAGATTGGCGTGATGGGCTATCCCTCGCGTGAGTCTAACAGCTCAGCCAAGTAACAACTCAGCCCAGGGATACTTTCGGTAGCATAGCTTGGGTTTTTGCAAGGGGTCATGGGGATCAGCTTTGATTCATATTTGTTTAAAAACACGGTCCTTCGCAGGGAATCGAGTTAGAACAACCGCTCACCCTAACTGGCTGGGCGCTGATTGAGCTGGATTGAGTTGAGCTGGATTGAGTTGAGCTGGATTGAGTTGATCAGATGGCCAGGTAGCGGGGTTATTTTGAATGTATTGCCGAATCCGCTGTAAGGATGCCGCGTCACGGATGATGTGATCGTAATAGTTGCGCTGCCAAACCGGGGTGCCTGGGGCCTTGCGAGTCATGTTGATGGCTTTGGTGGTGGCAGATTTAAACCCAGCGACAAAAGAGGAGAGCGATCGCGGTCTACGGTCAGCAATACCGTTATTTTTCGCAGCCGCAGATTGGCATCGTAGGGGCGCACGGCGGTGCGCCCTCTCCCCAGAATGCAATTTTTCCACCCCAGAGATGTGGATAATGCCGTGGATATGGTTGGGCATAATCACCCATGCATCCAATTCAAAGGTGGGACGAATATGCGGGGTCTTCATCCATTCGTCAGCAACGGTTTTCCCCTGGTCGTTCAAGGTCATTTCACCATCAACGATGTCACCGAACAGGTTTTGACGCTGGTGACAGCAAAGGGTGATGAAATACAGCCCGGATGCGCCGTAGTCATACCCTTTGAGGCGGATGGAGCGACGGTGATATTGGTCAGGGTTGTACCACATCGGGCTGGGGTGGGCGATCGTTATGCCTAAGATGCCCATTGTCGAAACATTTGGGTAGGGGCGCACAGATGTGCGTCCAGGGGATCGCCAAATGGTTTCTTTCGGCACCTTGAACCGGAAAAATTAACGGCATCTATATGAATGAAATTGCTGGTTATCCGTAACCGTCCCCTGAGCGGAGTCGAAGGGGACGTTCTGGTTGGGTTTTGGCTTCGACTTCGCTCAGCCAGCGTAGTTTCTGGGACGGTTACGGTTATCCAGGGATATTCTGATCAGGGCGCACGGCTGTACGCCCCTACGATGAGCATTGTTTGTTTCCGCAAACATATTGTGAAGAATAGATGTGTCGGTTTTTCCAAAGACAATTTGGGACACTAATCACGCTGTCTGGCTACGAGATCCCCGCCAAAGATTCTGGCCATAGAAAATAAGGGCCGAATTTGCCCATTCTAAATTCACCTCCAGCCGCCTTTCCTGACTCAGTGATAAAGTGCTTATCTTCTTTTGATTCAAGATAACCACATTCCACAAGTTTCTCTAGCAGGTCTTTCGTACTAAGGTCCAATTTCTTGGCCAGTTTAGATGACGTCAATTTCTCTGAAGAAGCATTTTCGTCTGAAGTGATATCAGAGGTTTTTTCCTTGATTACAACTTTCTTTACAGCTTTGATAGGTAGATCCTTAGAGACCGTCACCTTTTCAAGGGACATGCGGACTTCATCGCTAATGCGGATAATTCGCTGAGCTTCTTCATAGGTCTCTCGGTAAACATCGGCATCCTCAGATCGAGAGAAAAAGACGCCCATCTCATTGTTGTTGATCTGGCTGAATTCATATAGATTCAGGCTAGTGATAATACAGCCTTCTTCATTCAAATAACATTTAGCATGTAGGTTTTTGCAAAAACTGGTTCGGATAAATGACAGTTCCCTGAGCCAATTGATCTCTTCTGGCTGAAGCTCATTTTTCCCATAAACAAGACGGACATCAATCTTCAGGCGATTTTTGTCCTCTAGTAACTCTTTGATGCGATCGTTGATTTTCAGGAATGGACTAATCAAGATCAGGCGCTCAGATGCGCCCTTGATGAGTTCTTCAAGAAAATAATTTATCGCACTTGTATTAAGGAATTTTGCCATCGCTGCGAATCTGCCTTATGAAAGACGCACCAGATTATTTATGCCCATTTAACTGAAGTTCTCACTATTTGGACTGCTTCCACAGTCGCTTCACCAGCTTCTCTAGTTCCACCCAGACAAACATCAGCGTACTAAACCCAAAGCAAATTGCCAGCTCCGTGGGGCTAATGAGTTGAGTGCCAAAGAAATTCCGTAGGGGCTCCACATAGATCAGCATCAACTGCAAAATCGTCGTTAGCACCACCGCAATCAACACAAACGGGTTCGAGATGGGCGAGATCTCATAGGTCATTTGGGTGTTGGAGCGGACCGCGATCGCATGTCCCATTTGCGCCAAACACAGCGTCGTAAACACCATCGTCTTCCACCGCTCCGGATCCCCTGGATAGGCCGGATTCTGGGCATGGTAGTAGGCCCAATACATCAGCGTGATTGAAATCACCGAAAACACTAGGCCAATCCGCACCATGTAAGCCCCTAGCCCCCGCGCAAAAATGCTTTCCTTCGGGTCGTGGGGAGGGCGCTCCATCACGTTGGGTTCCGCCGGTTCCACCGCCAGCGCCAAGGCCGGAAACCCATCGGTGACTAGGTTCATCCAGAGAATTTGCAACGGCGACAGGGGCACATCCAAAATCGGCAGCAGGATCGGGGAGGCGGCGATGGTGAGCACCTCGCCAATGTTGGAGCCGAGGATGTATTTCACAAAGCGGCGAATGTTGGTATAGACTACTCGCCCCTCTTCGGCGGCGGCGACGATGGTGGCAAAGTTGTCATCCAGCAGCACCATGTCGCTGGCTTCCTTGCTGACATCGGTGCCGGTGATGCCCATGGCAATGCCGATGTCTGCTTGCTTCAGGGCCGGGGCGTCGTTCACCCCGTCGCCGGTCATGGCCACAATTTGATGCTGCTTCTGCAACGCCCGCACGATCCGCAGCTTGTGCTCCGGCGAGACCCGTGCATAGACCCGCACCTGCTGGACGGCGGCTTCCATGTCGGCATCGGTCATTTTTCCAGCTCTTGCCCCCCCAGCACGGGTCCCCCGGCTGGGCAATGCCCATATCCTGGGCGATCGCTTGGGCGGTGAGCTGGTGGTCACCGGTAATCATCATGGTTTGGATGCCCGCCTGGTGGCAGCGGGCGACGGCTTCGCGGGCTTCGGGGCGGGGGGCGTCTAACATGCCCACCAGTCCCAGCCAGGTGAGGTCTTGTTCGAGGATATTTTCGGGACTGTCGGCGGCGGGCTTTTCGGTGAGGGGGCGGCAGGCCAATCCCAGCACCCGTAGCCCTG
>JAAUQE010000025.1 GCA_012032425.1 Leptolyngbya sp. RL_3_1
GCATGGCGTACCGCATTGGAATAGGATTCGACCAAAACCAGTCGGAGTCGGTTTTGCCATTTCGGCCAATCCGGCAGGGTGCTTAACTCAATTTGTAAGACCTCTAACAGCCAGCCCTCGACAATGGCCAAGAACTTGAGGTCGCTGGGGATGTGTAGTTCCGTTTGCATGGCTACATTACCTCCAGGGAGAGGATCGTTTGGTCATCTTCTTGCTGGTCCTTCTCCCCTTGGATCGCCAGCAGCAGATTGTCTAAATTGAGGGGGCGCGGTTGATGTTTGAGCAACTGCCAGAGCCCCTCCTGTTGCAGCATCACCTTGGCATCTGGATGGCGATCGTCCGGGATAGTGGCCTCCGTAATGCCATCACTGGCCAGCAACAGGGTGCTCCCCTGGGGCAGGGTGGTTTCACCCGCTTTCGCCTTCCAGACCGGCAGGATCCCGAGGGGCACCCCCCGGACCTCCAGATATTCGGGCTTGGCCCCCTTATCGTTGGCCGTTGAGGCCGACCAATGATCGGATAAATATGACCCGCGTTCGCGTACATCAGCCCATGGCTGGTGGGGTTGTATCGCACCAGCACCATGGTGATAAAGCAGTTATTGGTCACCAAATCATCGAGCAAGCCTTGGTTCAGGTTTTGCATCACCTGTTCGGGGGAAGGGGGGGCTTCTTGGGACAGCTCCCGTCGCAGTACTGAAATGGCACTGGCCATAAAGAGTGCGGCGGGCACCCCTTTCCCCGAAACATCGCCAACGGCGAGCCAAACCTCCCCATTGGGGTGGAAAAATACCTCGAAGAAATCGCCCCCCACCTGTCGAGCCGGACGGCAGCGGGCCTGAACGCTGAGCTGATCGCTGTCAGGCCAGCTCTGTCTCAGTAAGTTGGTTTGAATCTGGCGGGCCACCTCTAGCTCCGCCTGCATTTGTAAGGTTTGCTCTTGAATGCGTTGGTAAAGGCCCGCCTGGAACAGGGCCAACGCAATCTGCTCGGTCACCCCATCCAAGAGTTTCAAGGTTTCCTCCGACCAAGCTTCTTGGGATTTGATCCGATAGAGGGATACGGTCGCCAAGCCAGACTGCTGATACACCAAGAGCAAGGTCAGCGCCGTGACGGGCACCTCTAAGGCTGGCAGCACCTCTTGCTGGCGATCGCCATGGCTCAGCACCGCCCCATTCACCCCCTGGCTATGGTCATCTAAGGCCGCTTGTAAGCTTTGCCCATGGTCGTGGGCGCTGTAGGTAAAGGTTTTGGGGGCATCATTCCACTCCGTGGCGGCGGTGCCGGTGACCGGATTCACCGGATAAAGCACGGCGTAGTCAGCCTCCACCGTTTTGCCGAGGGTGGTGACGATGGTCTGTAGCATGTTTCGGTAGTCCAGAGACTCCCGAATCGCCGTCATCACCTCGTTAAAGAAAGATTCGCGCCGCAGGGACCGGGTCAGGGCCTGGGTGCGCTGCTTGACGACCCGATAGGTTTCTGCCGCCTGGAAGACGACGGTTTTGAGCTTCTCAGGATTCCAGGGCTTGGTGATGTACTTGAAAACCTTCCCGGAGTTGATCGCTTCAACCAAATCTTCGACATCGGTGTAGCCGGTCAGCACAATCCGAATCGTGTCGGGAAAGCGATCCACCGTGCGACTGAGAAATTCCGTCCCATTCATACGCGGCATGCGCTGGTCCGAAATAATCACCGCCATTTCCCCTTCGCTATCCAGTAGGTCTAGGGCTGAAAAGCCATTTTCGGCCTTAAAAACCTCAAAATCTCGGCGGAAGGTGCGATAGAGCAAGTCTAAATTGTCGGGCTCATCGTCTACCACCATGAGCTTCAGCGGAGCATTCTCTTCCCAGGTCATCGGGGAATCCTTCGTAAAATCTGACGACAACGGCTTGGGGTGAACGGCGTGTTTTTTGCTCAGAGCATGATTAAGCCCTCCCCAGCTTGCCCAATGACGTCACCAAAAGCACTGACGCCATCAAAACACGCCAGCAGCACAACCGGCAACCGGGCTCTCCATACCCGCGACTCCCGTTATGGCCGTGGGCTTTAGCCAACCGAGCCCATGATAGAGCAGCGGTTGTCAGCGCAGGTACAAGATCTGCCCGGATAACGGTTATGGAAAACCTGAACTTACCTGAACTTTTTGCCATGGCCGACTTTTCATCCCTGAGCCATGATCAAACCATCCTGTAGACTCGCATGTGCTCCTTGAGCATGGACCGGGTTGGGGGCTCCTTTGGGGGTACTTCAACCCGGTTTTTTATCTCTGGTTTTAATCCCAATGACAGGGGCTAGAGCGGCGATCGCGACCCGTAAGCGCGACTCGTAATAGCGGCTAATTTGAGTCCAATGATGATCAGCGGTGTTCACCATGACGCTCCAAGCATTGACCCCCATGCAGGCGCTGCGGCGCAGCCTGCAAATGGTTTTTCAAGCCGCGCCGATCGAGTTACGCCGACTGGCGTGGCTCAACTTGCTGACCGGCATTGGCCCGTCGGTGTCTTTGTTTTTGGGCAAGGTGGTGATCGATGAAGCGGCTGCTCTGGTTGGCCAAGGGGGGATCGAGCAGCCCTTGGCAGCCCTGTTGGCCAACCGCACCCTGCTGTGGAGTCTGGTGATTGCCCTGGGGCTAAACCTGATCGTGGATTCCGTGGATGCGGTGGGGTCGTCGCTGTTTGCGTCATTGCGCGATCGCGTCGAAGGCTTTGTGCGGGGCAAGGTGCTGGAGAAGGTGGCCTACTTTGACGACATTGCCCTGTTTGAGACCCCCGACCTGCTGAATCTGCTGGAGCTGACCGAAAAGGGCTTGGGCCGGATCCAGCGGCTCTCCTTTATTGTGGCCGCCACCTTCATGGGGGTATTTACCTTTATTCCTTCGGTGTTGGTGTCCGGCTCCATTGGCGGGTGGGTGCCCTTGGCGCTGATTGCCTCGGCCATCCCGTCGATTTTTGTGGAGATGCGCCACCACAAAAAGAGCTGGCGGGTGGAAGAGACCCAGGCCAACATCACCCGCAAGATGGGCATTTACAGCAAAACCATTACCGACCCCGACTATGCCAAAGAGGTGCGGCTGTTTTCGCTGCAAGGGGTGTTGCTGGGGCGCTGGCAGTCCCTGTTTGGGGACATGTTCACCCAGATGGAGCGGGTGCGCCGAGAAGGGGCACTGACCGTGATGGTTTGGGCCTTGGTGGGGGGGCTGGGGGTGGCGCTGCCCTATGGCTACGTGGTGGTGGGCGTGTTGCAGGGCAATTTCACCCTGGGGGATTTGGCCCTCTACACTGGCATTATTTTGCAACTGCGCCGCAGCTTGTTTATCTTGATTGCCCACACCGGCGACATCTACGATGTCTCCCTGGCCACGGCTCCCATCTTTCAGCTCTTAGACTTGGTGCCGCAGCTCCATACCGGTAGCCAGCGGTTACCGGCGATGGTCACAGGTCAGTCGGAGGCGATTGCCGCCTCTGCCAGCGCAACTCCAGGCATTCAGCTCAACCAGGTGAGCTTCCATTATCCAGGGGTCGATCGCCCAATTTTGCAAAACATTGATCTCACCATTCAGCCCGGAGAGATGGTGGCCCTAGTGGGGGAAAACGGAGCCGGAAAGACCACCCTCGCCAAGCTGCTCTGCCGCCTCTATGACCCTACCGGTGGACAGATCCTCTGGCAGGGCCAAGACCTGCGGCAGTTAGATTTGACCCAACTGCGATCGCGCATTGCCGTAGTCATGCAAGACTATGCCCGCTTCCCCGCCACCCTGCGGGAAAACATCGGCTGGGGCTATTTCCCCAAGCTGCAAGAGGATGAAGCGCTCAGGGTGGTGCTGCAAGAAGCGGGAATTGAAACCCTGCTTGACACTTTAGATCAGGGGCTCGAAACCCCCTTAGGGCGTCAGCTCGAAGACGGCATTGATCTCTCCGGTGGGCAATGGCAGCGGGTGGCGATCGCCCGCGCCCTGATGCGACTGGGGGAAGCCGACCTGCTGGTGTTTGACGAGCCCACGGCGGCCCTAGACCCAAAAAATGAGCAGGAAATCTATCGGATTTTTCGCCAGATTGCTCGGGGTCGGATGGCGGTGGTGGTGAGTCACCGCTTGGCTTTGGCAAAGATTTGCGATCGCATTATTGTGCTTGAGCAGGGAAAAATCCTAGAGAGCGGCAGCCATGATAGCCTCATGGCACTTGGCGGGCGGTACGCCGAGATGTTTAACCGTCAGGCCAGTAGCTACGTCTAATGCCGGCCCATCAGGACTATTAACGATGCTGAATCTTGAACTTGCTCTACAATGCGCCCGTTTAAGTCAGGAGGTCTACGGCAACTTTGCCAGTATCAAGTTTAGTGCTGCCTCCACGACCCAGGTCACCCTGGTGGAGGCCGAGGTCCCTGAGCTGGCCAAGGCTGAAACGCCAAAACCCCCTAAAACCGACACCCAGGCCGCAATTTTGTACGAGCCGGACCTCAACCAGGCGATCTTGGTTTTTCGCGGCAGTGAAAGCAAAGTGGATTGGTTTAACAACGCCCAATTCCGCCAGAAGACTTATCCCTATGGCGATGACAGCAGCACCGATGTGCGGTTTCATCGGGGCTTTATGGCGGCTTATTTTGCGGTGCGCGATCGCCTCCAGGCGGTGATTAGGCAATACCCCACCGCTACCCTGGTGGTCACCGGCCACAGCCTGGGGGGAGCCTTGGCCACCATTGCGGCGCTGGACTTGCAGTACAACATCACTCAGCACAGCAAGCAGCCGCTCTCGGTCTATACCTTTGGTGCGCCTCGGGTGGGGAATGCAGCCCTGGTCGAATCCTTTAGCCAGCGGGTGCCCAACAGCTATCGGTTTGTCTATGGCCGCGACTTGGTCACTCATCTGCCTCGGGTCTGGCAGGGCTATCGCCATGTCCCCGCTGCTGAAAAACTACCCGCGCCGTTCACCTGGAAGTTCTTTACCCAGAGTCTTAAGGACCACGAAATTATCAACTATGTGAGTTCCCTCAAAGCCAAGGTTGGTTAGAGACGATTCAGCATGGTTGCCCTAAAACCAGCCGTCCTGCTCTAGTTCTTCAATAATTTGTAGGCCCCTGGCATCGCCGAGTCCAAGGATGGCCGCTCGGGCATCTTCCCGGACGCCCAAATCTTCGTCTTCGGCAAAGGTTTCAATCAGGGCATCGATCGCGGTGCCGTAGATGACGTTAGAGGGCAGTTCTTTGCAGAGCTGTCCCAGCGCCCAGGCAGAGTTACTGCGCACAGCAGCAATGTCGTCGTGGCGCATTACTGCAATCAGGGTGGGTAGGGCCATGATGATCGACTTATAGCCTAGGGTCGCCATCTGCGCTAAAGCACTCGCGGCCCAGAGCCGTACCGCCGGGATGTCGGTTTTGAGGGCATGGGCTAACGGCGGCAATGCCTCGGGGTGGTGGCTGTTGCCCAAGGCCCACACCGCCCCTTTGCGGACATAGCCATTCCAGTCTTTGAGTTGGCTGATCAGGGGGGCGATCGCCTCAGGGGCCATATTCCGCCCCAGGGCATAGGTAGCACTGACCCGTACCAAGGGGCAGCTATCTTTTAAAAGCTGAATGAGTTGAGGAATGGCGCGGGCATCTTCGATTTCACAAAAGGCGCGGGCCGCCAACATGCGTTGCTGCGCCTCCGGTGCCGTCAAGAGCGGCAGCATCTCCTCGGGGTCGTAGGTGACGACCTCAGTCGCCTCCTCAACAACCTCGATTTGATCTAGGGGATCGGCTAGCTCCGCCTCTAGATCTAAAACGGTTAACTCATCGTCTTCATACATACTTGTCACTTTACAGCACCACCCGAATCTGAATCGAGCCTGATCTGCTTAGGATAGAACTGGGCTACAACTGCCTGAGGGTAAAACATCGGGCGGGTGAAACTTAGGATGACGGTTCCGGGTCATCCCATGTGGCCCCATAACTCAGTCAATCTGTTTACAACATTCACCACTACGACATTCACCACAATGGTGGCGGGGTATTTACATGATGGGGAAAAGAGAGTATCGGCGCGTAGTTGGGCTAATCGTAGGGCTGTCGGTCAGTGCTTGTCAGCCGTCTTCACCCCCAGAGGAGGCGACAGCGCCAGCAGACGCCTCCCCCAGTTCCCCAGCCATGGCGACTTCGCCACCACCGAGTGCGGCTAACAAAAGCCACAGCAAGGACGGTAATCGCGATGTCAGTGCCCTCAAACAGTCTCAGGGTCAGGGGATCGCGGTGTCTGGGCAAACCTGCGAGGCCATAGCCTATGTGGGCACGGTCAATGCTGCCGCCGTCACTTTACATCAGGAACCGAGTCATGCAGCGGCGGTCGTCGCGACGATCGCGACCCAGGAGCCGACGGTTGTGGCTGTGGCTGGAGCCCAGCCCCCTTGGCTGTATGTCACGCCAGCGGATCAGGGTGGGTTGGCCACACCGGGTTGGATTCAAGGCTCACGGTTGGCGATCCAGGTGCGTAGCGTTGGCAGCACCAGCGGCACGGTGCCCCTCTACGGTACTCCAGGCGCGGTAGCTGACCCGATTGGGGCGATCGCGACGGGGACAGAAGTCGCGATCTGGGGCTGTGCGGGGCCATGGCTCCAGGTGCAGCAACCCGGCGGTTCACCGGGCTGGCTGGCCCCAGAACACCAGTGCAGCAACCCACTATCTCATTGTCCTTAGAGACCTTAGGCGTGGCTGTTTCCAGCGCTTGAGATATTTCCCCGGATGAATATTATGTGCTCGGACGAGCTGAAACGGTTGCAGATAGGTACTGATCATACATTTCAAGGGGCAGGCAAGGTTTAAAATCAACCCTGTTTATACCCTTGCCCTGGGTTGCCCCTCCATGGTTTTGACCGATGATGCCTGACCCCGCCGAAGATGTCGCGACCGAGGCTACTGTCCCTGATGCCGTCCCTGATGCCGTCCCCGGCGAGCCGCCCAGCCCAGGTTCGGACCGGACCGATCAACATGACCCAGGCTCCCCTACTGGCGCTGAAGCAGTACCGCCGCCCCCGGCTCAACGGGGGTGTCGGGGTCAGTGATGGAGCGGGGGACCGGGGCGATCGCCCGCTTCTTTGACTTCGAGGCCCTGGGCACTAACCTCCGCACCGAAACCCTGGCAGGGATCACCACCTTTATCACCATGGCCTACATTCTGGTGGTGAATCCCGACATTTTGTCCCAGGCGATTTTTGTCACGGAAAGCGGCGATCTGTTTGGGCAACTGGTGGTGGCCACCGGGCTCTCGGCGGCGATCGCCACCCTGATCATGGGTGTGGTGGCCAAATACCCCATTGCCCTCGCCCCCGGCATGGCCTCAACGCCTTCTTTGCCTTCTCCGTCGTCCTGGGTCTGGGCATCGACTGGCGGGTGGCCCTGGCCGCCGTCCTGATTGAGGGGCTGATTTTTATTGCCCTCACCCTCACGAATCTGCGGGCACAGATCATCACAGCCATTCCCGACAGCTTGAAGCGGGCCACTGCCGCCGGGATTGGCCTCTTCATTGCCTACATTGCCCTAGCGGGCAACCCTGAATTTGGCGGCGCAGGCATCATTGTCGCCTCGGAAACCACGAAAACGACCCTGGGAGACCTGTCCCAGCCCCCCACCCTGATGGCCCTGTTTGGCATCTTGATGGCGGCGGCTTTGATCGCCCGCCGCGTGAAGGGGGCACTGCTGTGGGGGATTTTGGGCACCGCCCTGCTGGGCTGGATTTTGGGCATTACCCCCTGGCCAGAGGGCATCGTGGGTCTCCCCTTCTGGCCTGGAGCGCTCCTCGGTCAGGCCTTTGTGGGGCTGGGACAGATTAACACCGTCGGCCTCGCCAATTTTTTAGTCATTTTGTTTGTCTTCCTATTTGTGGATTTGTTTGACACCATTGGCACCCTGTCCGGCGTCGGCATCCAGGCTGGGTTCATCCAAAAATCGGGGGAGCTGCCCCGTGCGAATCAAGCGCTACTTGCCGATGCCATTGGCACCACCGCTGGCGCGGTGTTGGGTACTTCGACAGTGACCAGCTATATTGAGTCTGCCTCTGGTATTGCCGACGGCGGACGCTCGGGGTTTACGGCGGTGGTGACGGCGATTTGCTTTGGGCTGTCGCTTTTCTTCATCCCCTTACTGACCGCAATTCCGGGTTATGCCACCGCGCCAGCCTTATTGATGGTGGGGGTGCTGATGATGGGCAGCGTGGCCGAGATTCGCTGGTCCGATCCGGCAGAATCTATTCCCTGTTTTTTGACGATTTTGTTAATGCCCCTCACCTTCTCGATTGCTGAGGGCTTGGCGGTGGGCTTCATTGCTTACCCATTGGTAAAAGCCTTCCAGGGTAAGGCCCATGAGGTGAATGCCGCCATGTGGGTCTTGGCAGTGGTTTTCGTGTCCCGGTTTGTCTTGCTGGGGTTGGGGATTGCGTAATGTGAGTACCTTTAACGACCTTGTACATCACTTCAGGGTCAAGGGAGCTAGGGGGATGGGGAGAAAGGCTTGAGTCCAAAGGGTAAATTCACGAAATTTCTTGTTGCCGTTTCTAAATTCTGTGTGAGCATGGGGGCACAGTTTTAGTCCGTTTAGGTAAGCCGTCAGCGTGACACAGTTAGCGTCAGATACAGGCCGCTTTTGCGGGTCAGGCCCTTTGGCCAGCGGCGAAAGCATTCGTCATCAAGAATCGTGGCAACAGGCACTCCCCGGATCGCGAAGCGCTACGGCGGCTGGGTGGCGTTGGCAGCACTGGCGGCTTTGGTGGATAGCAAGGCTTTGCTGGCGGGTACGGCGGGCTTCGGGGTCTATCAATTGGCCACCCAAGACAGCGATCGCCTGTGGCAGCAAGTTTTGGCCGCTGTTGACGATCTCAAAACCCACCTCAGCCAGGGGCAGACCCGAGCTTGGTTGATCAGTGGCGCGGCGTTTATGGGCAGCTATGGGGCGATCGCGGCGAGCACTCAATTGGGTAGTGCTGCCACCCTGGCGCTGCTGGCTCTCGGTGGCGTTAACCTGGCGACCCTGGTGATTGTGGCCCGCTATTTGCAAGCTCACCCTCAGGATGATGCCTTGCAGAACCCAGGATTAGGTCACAGTACTGCTCCTGCCGAGGCAGATCGTTTAGACATTCATTGGCGACATCTGACGGCATCCGACCCCTTGAAGCGGTTTATGGCGGTTCGGCAACTCACTGACTGGGGGTTGACCTTAACCTCTGGCGAGAGCACCGGTGACTTGGGTGGTCAGGGGCTGAAAGACGATTTCGCCTATTTGCTGGACTGCTTTCACCTGATGCTGTCCCAAGAACAAGAACCCACCATCCGCACCGCCCTCCGGGAGGCGCTACAGCAGTTGTCCCCCATCCATCTGCCGCAACTGGGGCCAGGGTCAGCCGCACTTCCCCCATTGGCGAACCAGATGCAGCCCGTGGAGCTGGCATCCGCCCCCCGCCAAGTGGACTACGTTGAGCCTTAAAGAATCGCAAGGGTTTTTGGGCTGAGTGAAGCCCATGGGCTACGGTAGCGGAGCAAGATTGGGCATATTGCCCGGTCCGCTGTTGTCCCTGTAATCGTAGTCACCGCCATGGATCGCTTCACCGTTGCCGTCATTTCCCAGACCCCCAACCCCCAACAGACAATTTATGCGGCGATGCATCAGGACTACGCCGAGGGGTTTGTGGCCCATGAGCGGGAGAGCTGGCCCAGTGAGGAGAAGGCCGGAAAGCTGATCGTCACCAATCTGCTAAAGGGGGGGCGGGGCCACTACGGCCCCCTAGAGCATCCCAAATGGTGCTGAATATCGGCTGGTTTCCCCACAGCACCATGCAGCAAATCCGCACCCATCGCGTCGGCGTCTCGTTCGATGTCCAGTCATTTCGGTACACGGGTAGCCGCATTCTAGATGTGGCGAGTGGTAAGCAAGCGGTAGAAGAAGTGTTTTACCTCAGGCCTCTGGGGTTTTACAGCGATCGCCAAGGCAAGAAATACGAGTACACCGCTGAGCAGCGTCAGCAGGATTTGGACTGGTGTCTAGCGGCCAGTCGTCATTATCAAACCCGGATTGAGCAGGGCTTTTCAGAGGAACATGCGCGGGGGCTGATTCCCTTCGATATTCGGCAGCATTGGGTGATGTCGGCCAATGTGCGCTCCCTCATGCATTTACTGGATCTGCGGTGGAAGGCCGATGCTCAGCTAGAAGCCCAAAAAATGTGTGAGCAAATCTGGCCCCACTTTCAGGCTTGGGTACCGGCGATCGCAGCCTGGTATGAGGAGAATCGCTTGAAAAAAGCCCGCCTTGCCCCCTAAATGGTGTTTGAGTTGGCCACTTTATTTAGTCCTCATGCCTGAGGCGAGATCAATCTAGGCTTAACAGAAAAGCATTCAGCCGTAGACTACATCGCTGAGATCAAAGCGGCCCTAGATCACAGTCCCATCATTGCAACCTGGACACTGCTCAATGAAATGCCCCTGGGCGATCGAGGCCATATCTGGGTACGCCTGACCCTTAGCAATGGCGACTTTGTTGAAGCATCTGAATTCTGTATGGTCAGTACCATGGGTATCCAGCAGCAGCGCTATCGCTATCAATGGATGGATGCAACACAGACTCAGTGAGCTGCTAGCGGCGGTGCGCCAACAGGAGCAGGTGTTACGAGGGGAATCGCTCTGAACCGTGAGTGGGTTGCTCTGATAGCACATTGCCCCGATACCACATTGCCCCCACACCACAGGGATGTCATTCAATAGGGATGAGGCGGTATGGGCAGGTATGACAGGGACTGGATCTGCTGGGGGAATTACTATTGGAGTTGACGTGCAGACGCCAGCCACTGGCCTAAAAACAGACTTAACCTATCCGTGAACGTGGAGCACACTTTCTCAGCGACGGAGTATTAGTGCGGAGGCAGCACCAATAGGTGACCGAAGGAGGATATCGATGCGACAGGCATTGCAGCAGACCGTAACCGTCGGGGCAGGAGGCAAAATTGAACTCCTAGCCCCAGAATGCCCTGAGGGCACCGATGTACAAGTCATTGTGTTGGTGTCACCTCAAGTTCCCCTTGGCCCCCCAGAGTCAACGGCGGCAGAACGGCAGCAATTGATGGCAACCGTTGCCAAGGTTCAGGCTTGGGTAAAAACCCATATTGATAGCGATCGCTCCCTGGCCGATGAACTGATTGCCGCGCACCGATTTGAGGCAGCGCGTGAGTAGGATTATTTGGGATGCCTCAGCAATGTTGGCGTTGATCCAAGGCGAACCAGGCATGGAAACCCTTGCAGAGGTGCTGCCAGAGGTCTGCATGAGTGCCGTCAACTTCAGTGAGGTGGTTGCCCAGTTGAATCAATACGATTGACGATTGCTGTTCAGGGTCCCCTGGCTTTATGCTCCAGAAGGTTACCGTCAGGCCGATTTTTTCTATGCCGCCTACCCCCCGCCAAATTCTGGAAACCCTGCTGCCACCCCTGCGGCTGGCGGCGGGCTATGCCCGTCACATTCAAGCCAAGATTGCCTCCCAGCCCGACAAGACCGATGCCACCACCAACCCCTTTTCGGCGGCGCTGACCGATGCTGATCTCTCCATCCAAACCTTTGTGGAGGTGGCTTTGCTAGGGGCGTTTCCTGAGATTCGCTTCTATGGGGAAGAGTACGCGCAGTCCTACAACACCAAATACTTTCGGGGGATCGACTTTGGCGAGGCCGGAGACTACCTGGTCACCCTCGACCCGATCGACGGGACCCGCTTCTATAAGGACGGTCACCCCAGCTATCAGATCATCGTCACAGTGCTGAATACCGCTGACTATGAAGCGGTACTGGCCATTAGCCCCGCCTACGACGAGTACTACTACGGTTTTCGAGGGCAGGGTACCTTTAAGGGCCCCCTCTCGGCTGATTTAGAAGATTGCCAACTGCTGAAGTTTGCCGCGCCGCCCAGCCGGGTGATGGTGGGGAGTCGGCTAGCGGCACTGAAACCAGCGCTGAGCGATCGCTATGAGGTGATCAGCATTTCAGAAGACTATTCCACTGAGGTCAGGGTGCCGACCATTAATGGCGTTTTAACGGGGGAACTGGCGGGGGTGGTGTTGGCGATGGGGCAGTTGATTGACGGTGCAGCCCTGGCGTTTTTGGCAGGGGAGGCGGGCTACATTGTCACCACCATGACCGGGGCACCGCTGCCACCGTTGGACAGTTGTCAGGATTACCGCATCCCAGGATTGATTATGGCAGCCACCCCAGAGCTCCATCAGGCTTTGGTGGCAGCGGCGCAGCCGTTTGTGCAGGGCTAGTCTACACTTTCCCAAAAGCAAGCCTCGATATCATCGGCGGATAGCGGGCGGGCGAACCAGTATCCCTGACCCATTTGACAGCCCAATGCCTGGAGGCTGTGGAGCTGTTCGGGGGTTTCAATGCCTTCGGCAACGGTGGTTAAACCAAGCTGGCGACTCAGGGCAATGATCGTGCTGACGATTTGATAATTACGGCGATCGCAATGCATTTGGCTGATAAATGAGCCATCGATTTTGAGATTGTGAACCGGTAATCGGTGCAAATAACTGAGGGAAGAATACCCGGTGCCAAAGTCATCAATGCTGATCTGAATCCTCCGGGCCTGTAGTTGGGTGAGTAGGGCGATGGTGAGATCGATGTCATCAATGACCATGCGCTCGGTTATTTCTAGGGTGATGGCTGCCCCTGGCAAACCAGTGGATTTCAAGATCTGGTCAATATCTTGAATAAAAGTGGGTTTATGCAAGTCTTGAGCCGAAAGATTAATGCTGATCTTGAGGGGGAAATGCTGGCTAAAGCGCTGTTGCCAGCGCACCATTTGTTGGCAGGCTTGCTGAAAAATCCAGGCATCAATGGCGACCACGAGGCCCGTTTCTTCAGCAACGGGAATAAATTGATTTGGGGCAATTAATCCTTGGTTAGGATGCTGCCAGCGGATCAAGGCCTCAAAACCCACTAATTTCTGGTCCGTCAGATCAAAAATGGGCTGGTAGTAAGGGATAAACTCTGATTGTTCTAAGGCGTGACGCAAATCCGTTTCTAAGGTCAGCCGTTGCAGCACTTGCACATGCATGTCGGCATCAAAAAACTTGTAAGAATTTTGGCTTTTGGCCTTAGCCCGATACATGGCAATGTCGGCATCGCGAATCAGGTCTGAAGCTTGTTGGTACTGGGCTTTGCCCATGACGATGCCAATGCTAAAACTGGTGAAAATCTCATGGCCCTCTAGGGTGAAGGGGTTGCGCCCATCGGCCAAAATCCGTTCGACAATCTGCACCACTTCTTCGGTGGTGTGGATGTTTTCGAGCAAGATCACGAATTCATCTCCCCCTAAGCGCGCCACTAAATCAATGGTGCGTAGATGGGTCTGGAGCCGCTGGGCGATCGCCACCAGCAGTTGGTCACCCACGGTGTGCCCCAAACTATCGTTGATCACTTTGAATCGGTCTAGGTCTAAAAAGAGCACCGCATATTGGTGGTGCTGCAAGCGCTGGGCGCGGTGGATAGCCAGGTCGATGCGCTCTAGCAATAGGATGCGGTTGGGTAAGCCAGTGAGGGGGTCATGGAGGGCATTGTGGGTGATTTGGGCTTGGGCCTGCTTAATCTCGCTGATATCGCGGCAGACACAAATGAGCAAATCATCTTCGGTCAGGGTGAGGGAGATGCCTTGGGCAAAGGTAGACCCATCTTGGCGAGTGGCAACGCCCTCCCCTTGCCAAGCTCGATTGCGCCTTAGCACAGGGATCACCTCCCGCTCAAATCGCTCGACTTCTGCAGGGGCATACAAGATTTGCCAGGGCTGGCCCAGGAGGTCTTGGGGCTGGTCGTAGCCAAACAGAGTCAAGTGGGCTTGGTTCACATAAATGTAGGTGCCGTTTTGCAAAATGCCAATGCCGTCGATCGCCGCCTCGATCGCCGCCAACTGTTGCTTGATGGCGGCTTCGGCCCGCTTGCGATCGGTGATGTCTTGGTAGGTGCCCAAGAGACCGATCACCTCTCCCTCCAGATTGTGTAGGGGGAGCTTATTGGTTTCCGACCATTTCTGAGTGCCATCAACCTGGCGCTGGGTTTCAATAATGCCCAGCAGCGGCTGATTTTGAGCGATCACCAGGCGATCGTGCGCCCGATAGGCGACCGCTTCGGCGGTGGTCCAGGGCAGGTCATAGTCGGTTTTGCCCCGCAATACCGCTTGGGAGGCCAATCCAGCCTTTTGCAAGAAATTGCGGTTGCCCCCCTGGTAAACCAAATGGCGATCTTTCCAAAACACCATCAGCGGAAAGGTATCGAGCACCGTCTGCAAAAACTGCTCCCGTTCCCATAATTCGGCGGTGCGCTCGGCTACTTTGGTCTCTAGGGCTTGGTTGAGTTGTTCTAAGGCTGTGCTGGCCCGCTGCCGCTCCAATTCGGCGGCAGCGCGGGCCGCGAAGACCCCTAAAATCTGCTGAGCCCGTTGGGCATTGGGGATGGGGCGATGATCCAGAATGCAGAGATTGCCGATGGCTTCTCCTTGGCTGCCGTACAAGGCAACACCGAGATAGCTATCTGCGGCGAGGTCAACTAAGCAAGTATCTTTAGGAAAGCGATCGCTGACGGCAGATTCGCAATAGAGCTCGCCAATTTGCAAGACCAGCTCACAGGGGGTGCGCGCAGCAGGATAGGTGAAATTGGGTTGTAGGCTACCGTCAGCCCAAAAGCCCAACGACTGTAGTTCCGTATCAACTTTTTCAGTCACAAGGGCATAGCAGACGCCCAACGCCTCAGCAATGTGGCGCACCAATGCGGGAAAAAAATCTTGCCCAGTGGTGGCGGCGGTGCCCGCGATCAGATTTTGTAAGGTGATTTCATTTTGTTGGCGAACCGTAATGTCTTGGTAAGTCCCTAAGACCCCAATGACTTCACCGGTGAGGTTACGCAGCGGAATCTTGTTGGTTTCAACCCAGGCTAACTGGCTATTCGCTTGCAATTGGGTCTCAATAATGCCGAGCTTAGCCGTGCCAGAGTCAATCACCTGACGATCATCGTGCCGATACGCGTCAGCTTCGGCTTGGCTCCAGGGTAAGTCATGGTCCGTTTTGCCAATGAGGTCAGTGACCGAGGTTAATCCAGCATTCTGCAGAAAGTGGCGATTGCCACCGAGATAAACGGACTCGCGCGTTTTCCAAAAAACGGCAAGGGGGAAAGCATCGAGCACCGTCTGCAAAAACTGCTCCCGCTCCCGTAATGCCGCCGTTCGCTGGACCACCTTGGCTTCTAGGGCTTGGTTCAACTGCTCTAGGGCGACAGTCGCTCGCTGGCGCTCTAGCTCTGCGGCGGCGCGGGCCGCAAACACCCGCAAAATTTGCTCTGCCCGCTCGGGGGCTGGAATGCCCTGCTGATCCATGATGCAGAGATGACCAATCACCTGGCCGTCACTACCGGGGAGCACCACGCCCAGATAACTCTCGGCCTGTAGGTCAACCAAGTCAGCGTCTTGCGGAAAACCGCTTTGCACGGCGTTTGGGTAGTAGAGTTGCCCCGATGCCAAGACCTGTTCACAGGGGTGTGGGCAATCCCATAGAGATAGGTGGGTTGCAAGGCACCGTTCGCCCAAAACCCGAGGGTGCGTAACTCGCTGCCTACTTGCTCGGTCACCAGAGCATAGGAGACCTGCAAGGCTTGGGCAATGTGGCTCACCAACGCCGGGAAAAAGTCCTGGCCGGTGGTGGCCGCTGTGCCTTCAATCAGAGTTTGTAACTGCTGCTCAGCCTGCTGGCGTTCGGCTTCGAGCCGCGCCCGCTCACTAATATCGCGAACCATAAACAGCGCTTCGTCTGGGCCGCTTTTAACGACACGCACCTCTTCGTCGCGCACCTGATCGCCGATCTGGATCTGCTGTTCGTAGGTGTGCAGGGTCCCGGTCTGTAGGGTTTCTGCTAGATAATTCAGTTGCTTGCGGGCCACATCTGCGGGTAAGACATCCGTCATCGATAGGCCCACTGGATCAAACTCTGCCGGGAATAGGGTGATCTCGGGCTTATAGGTCACGACATCTCGATACAGGCCATCAGCGCCGACACAAAAGAGATAATCCGGCAGGGCTGCGATGATGGCTTGATTCCTGGCCTCACTTTGAACTAGGGCAGCCTGGGCCAGGGTGCGTTGATCTTCGGCTCGTTTGCGTTCGGCTTCGAGCCGCGCCCGCTCAGTGATGTCGCGAATGATTAGCAGGGCCTCATCGTCGCCATTTTTAATCACCCTGACCTCCTCGTCCTGGAGGCAGCAAGCCAATTGCACCTGTTGCTCATAAACCTGCAACTCACCCGTTTGGATGGCCACTCGCACGGCGTTCAATTGTTGGTCTGCTAGCTCGGGAAGCAATACGTCGTGGATAGACCGGCCCACCAGATCAGCCTCATTGGGGACGATCTCCAGCTCTCGATTCGGACTGACATAGCCGCGATAAACCCCATCAAAGCCGACTCGAAACAGCAAGTCGGGAATCGCCGCAAGCATCGCCCGACTCTGGGCCTCACTTTGGGCAAGGGCTTGCTCTGCCTGCTGGCGTTTGATTTCTGCCTGTTTGCGATCGCTGATATCGGTGATCGTGCCGATATAGCCGACCACCTGCCCTTGGTTGTCCTGTTCTATTAGGGCTTGGGAATAAACCCATTTGATGGTGCCGTCAGTCTGTTGGTACCGATATTCCAGATTAAATGGCACTTGAGCCTGCACAAATTGCCCCCAAGCCGCGACGACGCGATCTCGATCTTCAGGGTGTAGATGGGTTTGCCACTGATCGCCCCTGGCGGTCTCAGGGGTCAGCCCAGTTAGCTGGCAGTAGCAATCGTTGACATAAATACAGTTGTCATTGGCATCGTGGCGAAAGATGCCCACTGGGGCGGCCATGACTAAGCGAGTACAGCTCTGAACAACCTGGCGTGAGTCAATCGAGGGATCTTGCCAAGGTTTATTTTGGCGTCGAGCTAGTGCAGCGTCCCAACTTTCGCCAGTGAGTAGCCCCACCAAGCCGCCATCCGCATCCAAAACGAGTAAAGGGTATCGGCACTGCTGTAGCCGTGACTGAACGACTGCGCTATCTATCAACTCTGAGACTCGCAGCGTGACAACAGGCGAATGCATCCCCGTCTCAACTGATAGGGTTGCTAGCGATGAAGACTGAGCCATGAGGCGCACCATGTCCCGCTCCGTCAGCAGCCCCACCACCTGCCCTCCAGCGACCACACCACACAGCTACAGCGGATATGGGCATTGATGCCTCCCAACTGAGCGTTAGCCATGCGGGCGATCGCGTCCGTAACAGGCGTTTCTGGTGAAACCACCAATGGCTCCCGCACGATCGCAGCAGTCCAGTCCGGAGAAGGAGAAGCCATAGCAGAAAAAGTAGGATTCGCAGGAGGAGTCTTTATCAAACCTTTTAAAGGGCTGCCTAATGCCAGGAAGCTATTTGGCCAAGAGCGTTGCAGGGAAAGACTGCCAATAAATTTACGGAGTATTTCAAGGATGAACGCCAGGGGCTAACGCTAATGGGAGCATACTGCTAGCTTTCCTTGATTCTGAGAGATATCGCCAAAATTGGCATCGTGGCAAGCTCGAATTACATCGATAGAAGCCGCTACCCCATCAAGGCAATTCAGAAAGTCTGCTGAGGTCTGCTGAGGAACAAACGGGTATATAGACCGCTTCATCAGGGTGCAAGCCCTAGCCCTCTGGGCATGGCTGCGCTAGTACTCAAGGGCGGAATCAACCCAACCATTACAAACCCCAGGCAAGGGGCTTAAGCCCCTTGCTCAATGCTAAGGCTATTTAAGCTGCCGAGTACTGGTGCGCCCCTACCTCAGCAACTTTTGTGCTTGGCATGTTTTTTAATTGCGGATCCCTTAACTCAGAGAATGCTAAAAATCATATATTTTAGGACGCCCAAGCGGACTAGGTAACAGTAGCTCAGCACACCATCGCATTGCCAGCATAATGATTGCAGGCCAAACCTCGTTCGACAAGACTACGCGTCTAACGAATCAATAGGCCCAGAATTTGCTGAGCGAAAACTGAGTGGGTTCTTCGCATCTCCAAACGTCAAAACGTAGCGGCTACAGTTCAATCATGAACTCGGTACCTTCGCCCAAAGCCGATTGACAGGTTAACTGTCCTTGATGGTCGCTTGTAACGATTTTGTAACTAATTGATAGCCCCATTCCAGTGCCAACACCGACCGGCTTGGTGGTAAAAAAGGGATCGAAAATTTTGGCTTGGGTACTGGGCTTCATACCGATGCCATTATCTTTAATCGCAATCGTCACAATATCCGCAGCAACCTGAGTCGTAATGGTTATACAACCGGCATAGTCCTCTGTAGGCCAGTCTTGCCGCGCCTCGATCGCATCAATAGCGTTCACCAACAAGTTCATAAACACCTGGCTGAGTGAGCCCCCATAGCATTCTACTGGGGGAATATTGCCGTAGCTTTTGATCACTTGAATGGGAGGATTTCCCGCTCGACCATTCAAACGATTTGCAAAATCACTAGAGTACTGTCGATATTTTCGTGAATATCAATGGATCGGCGCTCAGCTTGGTCTAAGCGAGAAAACATGCGGAGCGAAGCGACAATATCACGGATGCGAACAGCCCCATTTTCCATAGACTGTAGAAGCTTGGGGAAGTCTTTTAGGACATAATCAATGTCAGCTTTATCCAGCGCTTTTTTAAGCGCTGGCTCAGGTTCAGGATAGGCCTCCTGATAGAGCTTTAAGATAGCTTGCAAATCGGTGATATAGCCTTGGGCTGCCGCTAAATTGCCATAGATAAAGCTGACGGGATTGTTGATTTCATGGGCGATGCCCGCCACCAACTGCCCCAGACTCGACATTTTTTCGGCTTGAATCAACTGGGCCTGAGCGGCTTTGAGATCTTGGTAAGACTGCTGGAGTTCTGCCGTTTTAGCCTGTAGCTCTGCTTCGGCCTGTTTGCGCTGGGTAATGTCTTGAAATGCGCCGACGATGCCGATCACATCACCCGTCTGGTTTTTTAAAGGGGCTTTGTGGGTTTCGAGCCAGATCGGCTCACCATTCGGGCCAATCAGGGTTTCTTCGATCGCCAAGGCCACTTGGCCAGAGGTCATCACCCGCTGATCATCAGCCCGGTAATCCAGCGCTTTGGCCTCGGTGGCGGCAAAGTCAAAGTCGGTTTTGCCAATCAGTTCACCTTCAGACTGGAGACCGACGGCGTTGAGCAGCCGCTGGTTACCGCCCAAAAAGATGCAGTCTCGATCCTTCCAAAAAATCGCCAGGGGCAGCGTATCTAAGATGGTTTGGATAAATTGCTGGGACTCCTGGAGCGCCACCTCAGATTGCTGCCGCTGGGTGATATCCCTGACCATGATCAGGACTTCATCGGGGCCGATCGCGCTGATACGCACCTCTTCATAGGTGATGGTGCCGTTTTTTTGAAACTGATGCTTGTAGACTTGCAAACGACCCGTGGCGATCGCCTGGGCGATCGCGTCGAGCTGTCGCTGTAGCAATTCAGGGGGCAAGACCTCAGCTAGGTGCTGCTGCACCGGCAAAAATGACTCAGACTGCTGGGGCTGAAAGCAGTCTAGACAGACCCCCGCTGCCGTGACCCGTAAAAGGAGATCCGGAATCGCCCGGATCATCGCTCGGAACTGGGCTTCATTGGCTTGCAGGGCAGCGGTACGGGCAGTGATTGTGGCTTCGAGTTGCTGATTGAGCTGCTCTAGGGCGGTGAGCGCCCGCTGGCGCTCTAGCTCCGCCGTGGCGCGGGCGGCAAAGACCCGTAAGATTTGCTCGGCCCGCTGGGGATCGGCAATGGGCTGGTGATGGTAAATGCACAAATTCCCAATCGCTTCGCCCTGGGCATTTTGCAGGGCAATGCCCAGATAGCTCTCGGCCCCCATCTCCACCAATGCTGGACAATCGGGAAACTGCTGCTGTACTGAGTGGGGGCAATATAATGTGCCCTCCCGCAGGGCTTGCCCACAGGGGGTGGGGGCGGCGAGGTAAGCAAAGTTGGGCTGCAAAGCCCCGTTGGCCCAGAGGGCTAAGGTCTGGAGCTGATCGCCCACCCGCTCTGTGACGATGGCATAGGCCACATCCAAGGCGGCGGCTATATGGCTGACGAGCGCCGGAAAAAAGTCTTGCCCGGTGGTGGCGGCAGTGCCGCTAATCAGATTTTGCAGGGTGGCCTCAGCCCGCTTGAGGGCACCAATGGGAACGTCTACGCAGTAGAGTTCAGGCTCTCCCGCTGAGTTACTGAGGAGCACATGACTGGAGAACACCTCCACTGGGTTGCCTGGTTTATCCCTCAGGGTCAATTCACCAGCCGGAATGGCGGGACCGCCCGCCACCCAGGCATCTACAGATGGGATCACCCACTCCTGCATTCCTGGGGGAAGAATCAAGTCCTCTAGCTTTTGCCCCAGGGCTTCGGTGGCGATATAGCCATAGAGCTGCTCGCTGGCTGGGTTCCAGTAGATGACGCGGCGATCGCGATCGTAGCCCTGCACTGAGATTTGCGGCGTCGCTTCAAACAGTTGACGAAAGCGTTGCTCACTGGCCGCTAGGGCAGCAATAGACCGCTTGCGCTCGGTCACATCCCGAATAATAATCAGCACCTCTTGCGCATTCAGAGCCGCGATCCGCACCTCTTCGCAGCGCTGATCACCATCTATTTCAAAGAGCTGCTCATAGATCTGAAGTTGCCCGGTCTCAAGGGCTTGATGGGTAAAGTAAAGGCGCTGCTCAGCCAATGCCAGCGGTAACACCCGGTAAAGATCGGGCTCTGAGGCTGGAGAAGCGACTGGATATTTAACCTGGACGGCACTGCCACCGGATATTTGGCTGTAATAACCCTCACGGTCCATGCGAATCAGCATATCGGGCATGGCCTCAATGATGACGCGGTTGGTCTGCTCGCTTTGCCTCAAGTTGGCAGCCACTTGAGCACGTTCGGCTTCGAGACGTTTGCGTTCGCTGATATCACGAATCATAAACAGCGCCTCGTCATCGCCACTTTTGACCACCCGCACCTCGTCATAGAGCAGGCGATTTTCACCCCCAACGTCCACTTGAATGCATTGCTCGTAGACTTGCAGTTCCCCCGTGGCAATCGCCTGCTGTAAATGGTGGCGATGGCGGGCGGCGATGTCAGCGGGCAGCACCTCGGCCAGGGTCGAGCCGACCGGATTCAGGTCAATCGGTAAGAGGCGGGAGTCGCGATTGCGGTTGATCATTTCGCGATATTCGCCATCGGCCCCGACTCGAAATAGATAGTCGGGAATGGCGGTTAAGAGGGCACGACTCTGGGCCTCTTTGGCCCGCAGGAGCGTTTCGATCTGCTGACGTTTGCGGAGTTCTGCTTGCAGTTGCCCATGGGTGGTGGCCTGTTGAATGGCGATCGCCAGCTCCAGCGCTAACACCCGCAGCAGTTCGACCTGCTCGGGTTGCCAGTCGCGCGCGGCTTGGCTTTCGCTCACGTTGAGCAGCCCCCAGAGCTGCTCACCACAGAACAAGGGCACCCATACCTGGGCGCGAATTTGTAGGCGCACCAACATCTCCCGACGGCAATCAGACATTGCGGTGGCGTAAATGTCGGGTACCACCTGCATCTGCCCCTGTTGATACCTCTCGGCGGCGTCTTGCCAGCAGGTCTCGTTCACCCATTCCCCAATCAGAGCGCAGGGCGAATCGGTGGACTCGGCCACCACCAAGGCGTACCCATCCGCTGTAAATTGCCAAATATTGACGCGATCGCATTGCAACACCGCCCGAATCTCTTCCACCGCCGTGTTCAAGAGGGTTTCGAGATCGAGGGAGGCGCGAATCTGGGTGGTAATGTTAGCCTGTAGCCGCTCCTGATCGGCCAGGGTTTGCAGCTTCCGAGTGCGGGTTTCCACCTGCTGCTCTAGGGAGGCATTGAGTATCTGGAGCGATTGGTAGAGGTTAGCCTGCTGGAGGGCAATGGCGAGCTGTACCGATAACCGTTGCAATAGGCGAGTATCGGTTTCAGCCCAGCGGCGAGGTCCATTGCACTGGTGGGCAATCAGCAGCCCCCATAAGGGTTGATTGATGGCATCGGGCAGCAGGATCGGCACCACCAAATTGGCCCGCACCTGAAATTGTTCCAATAATTCTAGATAGCAAGGGCTCAGGTTTGCCCCCCGCACATCATCAATGGTGGCCACCTGTCCCGCTTGGTAAATGCCCCCCAGGTTGGCTTGAAAACAGGTGTCATTAATCTGCACATTCAGGCAGGGTCGCCAGGGGGGCACCACCGCCTCCGCCACAATCACGCCGCTCATATCAGGCTGGAATTGATATACCACCACCCGGTCGGCCTGCAAGAAGCGCTGCACCTCCTCAACAATGGCGGTGGTAATCGTCTCTAGCTCGGTGTATTGCCGGATTCGCAGGGCCATTTCAGCGATTAGGGTGGCTTGACGCTGCGATCGCAGCAGCTTTTGGGTCAGGGCCACCTGGCGAAGGCTATCGCGAGTGACCAGTCCCGCGAGCTGCCCTTGCGAATCCAGCAGGGGCAAATGGCGAATCCGATGCTGTTGAAATAATTGGGTGGCAACCGCGATATCGGTCAAGGCCGCCTCTGGCAAACTCACCACCGGGCGGCTCATGACCTCCTCAACGACCCTCTCGCCCAAGGGCTGCTGCTGGAGGGTGAGGCGGACCAGGTCCCGCTCAGTCAAGATGCCGGCAACCCGCTGATGATCGACCACTAATACACAACTGGGATCGTCTTCTAAGCCGGGGCCGGGCGGACAATCTCGGTCCATGCGGGCGATCGCCACCAGCAGCGGCGTCCCTAGCGGCACCACAATGGGCTCACGGATAATCGCAGCGCTGAAATCGGCAGGGTCAATCATGGGAGTTCAGATCAAGGCCAAGCAGGGAACGGGAGCGATCGGCAGGCATTCAGAAGATTGGGCAGATTTTAGAGGCACGGTTCCGTCTGGCTAGCGGGGGGGAGAACTTGCCATAGCTCCAGCCCAAATTCTGTCCCCTTGCCCAGAACAGAAGCACAGGACAATTCCCCCTGATGGTTACCGGTGACAATTTGATAGCTGATCGAGAGTCCCATGCCCGTCCCGACGCCAATGGGTTTCGTGGTGAAAAACGGGTCAAAAATATGGGCCTGGGTGGCAGCGTCCATGCCCGCCCCATTGTCTTGAATGGCAATCTTAACTTTGTCTGTGGCGGTCACCCGCGTTTCAATGGTGATGCAGCCCCCATAGTTGCCTAGGGCCTGTGATTGCCGCTCCTCAACCGCATCAATGGCATTGACTAATAGGTTCATAAACACCTGATTGAGTAAGCCGCTGTAGCATTCAATGGCGGGCAAGTCGCCGTAGCGTTTGATCACCTGAATGGGCGGTTTCCCAGCCCGACCGTTGAGGCGATTTTGCAAAATCACTAGGGTGCTATCTATGTTTTCGTGGATGTCGGTGGCTTTACAGTCCGATTGATCGAGGCGAGAGAAGGTCCGTAGCGAGGCCACGATGTCGCGGATACGCACCGCGCCATTTTCCATGGATTTCAAGAGCTTGGGAAAATCCTCCAGGACATAGTCAATGTCGGCAGCGTTGATGAAAGCGGCGATCGCCTCAGGGGGCGTCCCATAATGGTCTTGGTAGAGGCGCAGCATCGTCTTGAGGTCTTGGGTATAGGTTTGAGCCGCCGCTAAATTGCCATAGATAAAGCTCACCGGGTTATTAATCTCATGGGCGATACCGGCCACGAGCTGCCCCAGGCTCGACATTTTCTCCGACTGGATCAGCTGAAGCTGGGTCTCCTTCAGCTCCTGGTAAGCCTGTTGAATTTCTGCGGTCTTGGCCTGTAGCTCTGCTTCGGCCTGCTTGCGGGCGGTGATATCTCGCACAATCACCAAGACAGTTTCAGCGCTAATGGCCACAATCCGGGCTTCCTCGGCGCGGCGCTGTCCGGCAATCGTTAACTCATAGTCATAGACTTGCACCGTTTGGGTGGCTAAGGCTTGCTGCACATAGTCCATGCGCAGTTGGGCTAGATCCACAGGCAGGGCGTCATAAATATTGGCCCCGTTGTAGAGCCGATCGGGGTTAAACGGGGTCACCTCTCCCCCGGACACCACATCTAGGTAAGTGCCATCGGCATGGAGGCGAATCAGCAGATCGGGCATCACCTCAACGAGGGCGCGATATCGGGCTTCCCGCTCCTGGAGGGCCGCAGTCCGTTCAGCCACCATCGCCTCTAGATCATGGTTGAGCTGCTCTAATGAGGTGGTGGCCCGCTGGCGCTCTAGCTCCGCCGCCGCCCGAGCCGCAAACACCCGCAAAATTTGGGCCGCCCGCTGGGGGTCGGCAATGGGCTGGGGGTTAAGAATGCACAAATGACCGATCACGGTCCCGTTGCTGCCCTGGAGGGCAATGCCCAGGTAGCTCTCGACCCCCATTTCCACTAGATCAACATCCAGGGGAAACATCTGCTGCACGGACGAGTCGCAGTAAAACTCACCCGTTTGCAAGGCCCGCTCACAGGGGGTATGGGCCAAGCCATAGGTATAGGTGGGCTGGAGGGCATTGTTTGCCCAAAATCCCAGGGTGCGCAGCTCACTGCCGATCTGCTCCGTGACGATGGCATAAGCGATATCCAAGGTTACGGCAATATGGCTGGCTAGGGCCGGGAAAAAGTCGCGCCCCAGCGTGGCTGCGGTACCGGCAATGAGGTTTTGCAGGGCGTCTTCGGCCTGTTGGCGTTCGGCTTCAAGCCGTTGGCGTTCGGCTTCAAGCCGCGCCCTCTCGCTAATGTCCCGCACCAGCAGCAATACTTCATCCGCGCTATAGGGGACAACCCTCACCTCTTCGACTTGGGTGTTGTTTGGGGTGGAGAGATCCTGCTCGTAAATTTTGGGGATACGGGTTTGCAAGGCTTGCTCAATCATTGCCATGCGCTGGTTGGCGAGGGGGGGCAGCAAGGATGCAGCCACATGGGTACCCACCAGTTCCGGTAAACCCCCAACGACCCGAAAG
>JAAUQE010000026.1 GCA_012032425.1 Leptolyngbya sp. RL_3_1
GTGCCGAGCGCCCCCGGAATCTGGAAGACATCTGCCGGACCATTGCCGAGCACCTGGCCCTCGGTTAACCCCCAGCGATCGCGGATTTTTTGCCGAATCTCCGCCGACGGCACCCAGCCCCGTTCCCCAAACAGGGCATCATTGCCGATCGGCATGAACTCAATGAACCGCACATGCCATTGCCGCTCCAGGGTTAGTTCGGCCAGCTCTAGCACCTCATGGTCATTCACCCCAGGAATCACCACCACATTCAGCTTTAGTGGTGAAAAACCTACCTGATGAGCTGCTAAAATCCCAGCCCACACCTCATGCCAGCGGGACTGACCCGGTCGGCCAATGATCGCCTGAAAGGTCTCTGGGTCGAGAGAATCCAGGCTAATGTTGATCCGCCTGAGCCCTGCCTCCCAGAGGGGCTGGGCCTGTTTCGCCAGTAAAAAGGCATTGGTGGTCAGAGCAACATCCTGGGTTTCCGGCAGGCTAACAATATCGCCAATAATCGCTGCCAGGTCAGGCCGCAACAGCGGTTCCCCACCGGTTAACCGAAAGCGGGTAAACCCAAGAGGGATAAAGACCTGTCGCAGCAGGGTCAGGATCTCAGGGCGAGTCAGCCAATCTTGCTGCTGCACATAGGCCAGATCCGCCCCCTCCGGCATACAGTATTGACAGCGGAAATTGCAGCGATCAATCAGGCTAATCCGCAGGTAGTCAATCGCATTCATAGGAGCAAGTACGGGGGATAGTGGCAGGGGTAAATACACTGTAGGCGTCTGCCCCTGGATTTACTTTAGCAACCGTTACATTGTCAAAGTATGACAGCCGCTTCCCAGCCCACTGCATCCCAGCCCGCGCCGCCCCGTTCGGGTTACACCTTGCCCGTGTTTGCCTGCGCCAGCGCGATCGCCGCCCTCCAGCAATTACGGCAAGACGCATCTTGCCCGTCTGCCGTATCGGTTGATTTGATCAACCCGGCCCAAACCGTCGAGATTCCCATTGAGCAAGGGGCGAGATTGCCCGACGGGTCGGCCCTTGCGATTACCCGCAGCGATCCGGGGGACAACCTCGACCTCACCCGTGACACGCCGATTTGGGCGATGGTCACCTGGGGCAGTCCTGATCAAGCAGAATTGATTCTTTTGGAAGGCGGAGAAGGGATTGGGCGCAATGTCGCAGCGGGCGATGGCCCTCTTGGGCCGGTCTTTGACCATCGCCCCGCCATTTATCGCTATGCTCGGCAGCTCTTGCAGGCCAATCTTGAACCCCTGCTCCCAGCGGGGCGGTCCCTTCGGGTCACGGTAATTTTGCCCGAGGGGCGGGCCTTAGCTCAGCGCACCTCCAATGCTGCCTTTGGGATCGTGGATGGCCTCTCCCTACTGGGCACTGGTGGCATCGCCCAACCCCTCAGCGCTCCAGGGCAGCTCGAACAGTTTCGCCAAATCCTGCGGGAGAAAGCGGCTCAATACAGCGACCTAGTGTTTTGCGTGGGGGAAAATGGCCTCGATCTGGCCCCCAGTCTGGGCATCGATCCGGATCGCCGCGTCAAAACCGCCAACTGGATCGGCCCCTTGCTGGTGGAAGCAGCCCTCTGCGGGGTGACATCCATCCTGTTAGTGGGCTACCACGGCAAGCTGATCAAGCTGGCGGGGGGATTTTCCATACCCATCACCATGTGGCCGATGGTCGGCAAGAAATTTTGGCAGCGATCGCTGCGCCCAAGGTCTTCCTCAGGGCAATGTTGAAGTTTTACTGAATTCACCCACCGTCGAAGCCGGACTGACTCACCTGCGACAGCTCGATACCCAGTCCGGAAATCAATGGGTCGCAACCCTCTACAACGCCTTAGCGGCCAGGATCGATGCCCGCACTGCGGCTTACATTCAGACCCATAGCGATCGCGCCGTCACCGTCGGTACCGCCCTATTTGATCGGGCGCGCCAATTTATTGCCATCAGCGATGTAGCCCAAGCCTATCTTTCAGGGCTTTGATAAGCTAGTAGGAATATTTTTTTCCTTTTAGTATCTAGCTACTGTCCCCCAGTTCAAAGATCAGAATCATTCTCAAATCCCATCCAGCCTTCCAAACGACCGATAGGCTGGGCATTGGAGACTTTTAGGTAGCCAAGCATGAGGACCGCGATTGCGGTCCGCTATGACATTCGACGTCGTCAACGCTTGCGACCTCAAGGCTTTGATTAGCCTGCTCGTCCACCTTTAATAGGTCACCCTGTCATCGGTCCCGTTTTCCCCGACCGATGCTGTATTGAATCAACTCAGCCCTATGAAATTGTTAGGTGCACCTCAGCCCTAACCGGATCACCCCACTGCAAATCACCCTGATAGACAAGGACGCCAACCATGACCTTACAGACCGAGAACCCCACGACCACCAATGGCATGGCTGAGCTGAATCGGCAGATGCTGATCATCTTGGATTTTGGATCCCAGTATTCGGAACTGATTGCCCGCCGGATCCGAGAGACTGAGGTTTACTCAGAGGTGCTCTCTTACCGCACCCCGATCGCGCAACTCCGGCAGCTCAACCCCAAAGGCATCATCTTGTCGGGGGACCGAACGGTCGGTTTATGCCGTATCATGCCCCCACCTGCGATCCCGAGATTTGGAACCTCGGCATTCCGATTTTGGGGGTGTGCTACGGTATGCAGTTGATGGTGCAACAACTGGGGGGACAGGTCGAACAGGCCAAGCGGGGCGAGTACGGCAAAGCCTCCCTCCATATTGATGACCCCACCGATTTGCTCACCAATGTGGAAGATGGGGCCACCATGTGGATGAGCCACGGGGACTCCGTGACTCAGCTCCCGGAAGGGTTTGAGGTGTTGGCCCATACCGACAATACCCCCTGCGCAGCGGTGGCCCACCCCGAACGGCAGTTTTACGGGGTGCAATTTCACCCAGAGGTGGTTCACTCCAATGGTGGCCAAGCGTTGATTCGCAACTTTGTCTATCACATCTGTCACTGCGAACCCACTTGGACCACCGAAGCCTTTGTGGAAGAGGCCATCCGTGAAGTCAAGGCAAGAGTCGGTGAGAAACGGGTGCTGCTAGCCCTTTCCGGGGGCGTCGATTCCTCCACCCTGGCCTTTTTACTGCACAGAGCCATCGGCGATCAGCTCACCTGCATGTTCATCGATCAGGGCTTTATGCGTAAAAAAGAGCCTGAGGGGCTAGTGGATTTGTTTCGAGAGAAATTCCACATTGATGTGGAGTACATCAATGCCCGCGATCGCTTCCTCGCCAAAGTAGAAGGCGTCACTGATCCAGAAGAAAAACGCAAGCGCATTGGCCACGAATTCATTCGAGTCTTTGAAGAAGAATCCAGCCGCCTCGGTCCCTTTGACTATCTCGCCCAGGGCACCCTCTATCCCGACGTGATCGAGTCTGCCGACACCAACATCGATCCCAAAACTGGCGAGCGGGTGGCTGTCAAAATCAAGAGCCATCACAATGTCGGTGGTCTGCCAAAAGATCTCCAGTTCAAGCTGGTGGAACCCCTACGGAAACTCTTTAAAGACGAAGTGCGAAAGGTGGGGCGATCGGTGGGTTTACCGGAAGAAATCGTTCGTCGCCATCCCTTTCCGGGTCCGGGCTTAGCGATTCGCATCTTAGGAGAGGTCACCGCTGAAAAGCTGAATATTTTGCGGGATGCCGATTACATTGTCCGCGAAGAAATTCGGATACGGGGCCTCTACCACGACTTTTGGCAGGCGTTTGCGGTGCTGCTGCCCGTGCGGAGCGTGGGGGTGATGGGCGATCAACGCACCTACGCTTACCCCATCGTTTTGCGGCTGGTCTCTAGCGAAGATGGCATGACCGCCGATTGGTCCCGTGCCCCCTATGACCTGCTAGAGGCGATTTCTAATCGAATTGTGAATGAAGTGGATGGGGTGAATCGCGTCGTCTACGACATCACCTCAAAACCCCCCGGCACCATTGAGTGGGAATAGCGGCAAATAGGACCAAGCCCATAGGGAAAGCGGGTTATGGCGATACCGAACTCGGCGCGAGCACCACGACCTCGTGGGTCTCGACGCGAGCAGTACCAGGGGTGGTGATCGCTAGCTGGATGAGCTTTTGGAGGTGGTGGGCGCTCGGGACCCGGCCATGCAGACTGATTACCCGGCCCCGCTGCTGCACGGTTAATTGGGCTAGATCAGCTGCCCGAAAGTTGTCTTGATAGCACCGGTGGACTCGCTTGGCCAAACCGTGATAGTCATACTCTCCCCGCAGCCCCTGGCGTTCTGGGGGGATCTCCTGTAACCCCCAAGGGGGAACGATTTCGCCATAACCTTGCCAGCTTCTGGGCACTGTAGCAACTCTTTGATGAAGCACACCCATCTTTTTCCCTCGACTGCTTAAAAATGCCTCAAGCTTCAGGATTAGATCCTACCCCCTGAAACGATTTATCGCTGTCAGCCATCGAACCTAAACACCGCGATCGCGGTTACGCTTTGACAGCGATAGACACGAACGTTGCGATCTTACTGAAGATATTCAAGATTTAGCCGCAAAAATTACGCAATATCTCACATTGTTGAAAGATATTGATGCTGGAGACGGCGAGTCACGTTACTGCTGTACCAAGTGCAAGACGGACAATCCGTCCCTTGAAACTCTCTCAGGGCTGACATCATGCCATTTTTACGGCAGCATATTTGGTCTGCACAAATCCAAACGCAAATGCTGTTGTCCCGATACAGGTTAGATCGATATCCGCTGGCACTGGCCCAAATAGCGGGATGCCTTCCCCTAGAATCACGGGGACGAGTGTGATGGTCAACTCATCGACCAGTCCGGCGGCGAGAAACTGTTGAATCGTATTTCCACTATCGACGTAGATATGGTTGAGCCCCTAGTGTGAGAGGCGATCGCACAATTCCCCCGGTGTTGCCGATGCATGGGAAACCGTCTTGGGCAGATCCGCCGGGAAAGCGATGGGGGTGCGGCTGAGCACGACAACAGGGGTCTCGCCATAGGGCCATTCACCAAAGGCCAGAACTTGTTCATAGGTCTTGCGCTCCATCACCAGCCCATCAACCGTTGCCATAAATTCGCCATAACCACAGTCTTCTTCCTCCGGGACAGTGGCATTCGCCGCATCCAGCCAGTCAAGCTCGCCGTTTTTACGGGCGATAAACCCATCCAAACTGGTGGCAATAAAGATGGAAACCTTCAGTTTTGGGTTGAAGCGGTTGCAGCTCATCTTTCGTTCTTATAAAACCTGATGGATACTTTCAACAAGCGTCTCAATAAAGTTGACGGCATTGCCAACTATCACCTCGTCAATATTCCAGCGATCTCCAATATTAAAGGTTGGATCTATGTCAGCTTCATGGGCAATTTTGTTCCTGCGATCAACAATCGAATTAAGTTCCTGCTTGATATCCTTGGCTGGCTTGGTCATCTTGACTGACACCTCATCCCATAGCTTTTTGTCTGAGATATACCTGATTGCGTCAGCTACTTTATCAGCCTGTTGAAAGCTCTGATATCCTAAACGCTCTCTGATCTCATTCTCCAACCAAGACGTACTGTTGAGTTTTCCTAAAACACTGTTTGAGATTGCAGGAATCAAACTCGAAAGCGTATAGGACTGCTGGAGAAACTCATGACCTTGAGATTGCTGGATTTCATTCTCAAGCCAATTAGCAATATCAATTGCTGTCAGCCGATCTTGACGCGCGCCGCCCAAGGAGACTTGGAAGCGTGAGAATGCTGACTGAGTTGTATTGGATGAAGACCTCGGTTCAGAACGCTGGCCACGATGGATTTCTAGCATTCCTAGCGTTACAACTTCATGCACGTAATAGTCTAATGCGCTCACAGCAAGAACCAGTGCAGCACGCAACATATCTGATGAATCAAGTGCGCCAGTGGCCTGGGCCTTGACAGAATTATGGAGTGATATCAGGTCTCGGACACGACCAATGCTAATGCGAAATTGATCAAGCGCTGACTGCATAGACTGGACTTTCGGAACTGAGTGCAATGATTTTATCTGCCAAATTCGAAAAAGTTTCTCTGAATTCTTCCTGCTTTGTCTGGTTATTGACCAAGACCTTTCCTCTTTGTTTTAACTGTTGGGGAGTTAAGTCATAAACTGGAGTTCGATGTTGCTGAGATAAAGCGATCAAGCTATTGAAATTTGATATTTTTGCAAGTGTGAAATTGGCTGCTATTCCCTGATTTCTGTAAATTTCATTTGGCAACATCATATGATTCTGTTCTAAGGCTGGAATCAGCTTCTCAGAAACAGATACCTCAATCTTTTCGATCCAGGTTTGAAAAGCAGTCGTTTCTTTGCCTCGAATAATTCGATAGTTTTGAACAATTGTCCCCAAGAAATGCAGATTAAAATCTGGAAAAGGATAATTGGCTTCTCTGAGGATTTTAAGTGAGCTTGCTGATTTAGCCCAGGCATACCACCTTGGTAGAACCTTGGCTAATGAATCGATAGCCATTACAGAGAAAAAGTCGGCAGTAGTAGGCACCAGAAAGAAGTCGCTAATCATCAGCAAGTTCTGGTTGATTGAACCCAGGCTGGGGCTCATATCAATCAAGATATAGTCTGCATTAAATTTGGCTGCTGTTTTTTCAAGCAAATCATTGATAGAACCGGGCAAGTTTTTAAGTGCTTGGATTGAGCCACTTAGCTCTTGAGCAATGCCCAGGGTTACTTCATACTCAGCAAGACCAACATGACCAGGCAATAGAAATAAGCCGTCTCGACCTTGTACTGGAATACAATCGACAGCTTCAATCGCTCTGGGTTGTGACTCAAATGCAGGCGCTAAGCCTGTCTTTATATTGGAAGCCGTATTGTAGATTTCTTGAATTCTCGCTTCGTCATCCTCGGTCTCTTCCCCCAAAGCCATACCTGTGAGATTACATTGTGGATCGCTATCCACAAGAATCACTCTTTTTCCTTTTGAGGCAAACATCCAGCCCAAGTTGAACGCAGTTGTCGTCTTACTGACTCCGCCCTTGTGGTTGAATAAGGCAATTTTTTGAACCATTGCACCGAGCCTTCTTATCAATATTGAGATTGCTGGTTGCCCAAAGTAGAACTTAAAAGACGGTGTCACTCTCAACTTTTAGCCTTCTAAGCATAGCTTGAAGTTTTCGGACTAGAATCTCATGTCCTGTCATCGATTGCCAAGCTGCTGGGCCGTCACAAAGCGATCAATTCCGGCTAGGTCAGCATGGGTTGCGATCGCCCCGTAGCTCGTCGTCGCCTGCAAAAGCTGGGCCACAGCCACCGCTTGCCCCGCCATATGTTCCACCATCCATAGACCGCCCTCTCTCAAAAACTGTGGGGCGGCGCTTACCAAATGGCGTACAGCCTCCAAACCGTCATCGCCACCATCCAACGCTAGATGGGGCTCGTGGCGAACCACCTCGGGTTGCAGGGTTAGCACCATTTCACTCGGAATATAGGGCGGATTAGACACCACTCCAGCCAGTTGCCCTTGCAAATCAGCCAAGGGTTCAAACCAAGTCCCTTGGCGAAATTCAATCCGATCGCCCAACCCATTCATCTGGGCATTCTGCTGGGCGATCGCCAACGCCGCCCCACTGATATCCGTGGCAATCACCCGCGCCGCAGGAAACGCTACTGCCAGCCCGAGGGCGATCGCCCCGCTCCCCGTGCCCACATCCACCCAAATTCCTTCAGACAGTTCCCGCCCTTGGGGATGGGCAGACACTAACTCCATCGCCAGATCAATCAGCAGTTCCGTTTCGGGGCGGGGGATCAGCACCGCTGGGGAGACCGCCAGGGTGAAGTTGCGCCAAGAGGTAGAACCGACAAGGTGTTGGACGGGGACGCGATCGGCCACCCGTTTTTGCCAACGGTTTTGCAACGCTTCTAGCGCGATCGCACTGGGGATGGCTGCCTGCTCGGCTAAGGTGCCGAGACGCAGGGTCAAGCGATCCACCTGACACACCCCTTGCAAAAGCCAATCCACTTCGGCTGAGGGAATATTCTCTAACTGGGCCTGTTTTAAAGCCTGCTGTCGCCACTTCCACAGGGCGCTCCCCTCAATCTGATGAGGAAATAGCTTGTTTTCAATACTGCTCACAGTTGCATAAAGGGATTGATCAACCGCAAGTCCTTGACCTTAGCAAAGTCCTCTTGATTACGAGTAACGATTCGTAGGGAGTACTCTAAGGCGGTAGCCGCGATAATGGCATCTGGAACTTTGATTTTGCAATGCCTGCGAATATCGATTGTGCGTTCCGCGATTTCTGAAGTAAGCGGAAACTCAATTAGCCGAGCCAAAACTCGTTTAGCTTGAACTGTAGCCCTTTCAGGCTGTTCAAAACCCAAAACCTCAATCCTTGAAATGACAGAATAAGCGCCCTGTCCAGATAAGCCTTTTCTTAATAGATAGGAGCCAGCCTGATTTAGCCGACCATTGAAGTGATAGATGAAAATATTGGTGTCAAACAGCAGTTCCACAGAGCCAATCCTTAGTCTCCCCAGTCATTTTGCCGTTGCTGCTGAAGCTCTGCATCAATTTCCTCAATACTGGCATACCCCCAACACCCCTTGGCCTCTTCTAGCAGAGCATCAACTCCCGCTAATTCAACCGTAGGCTCTCCCGCTGATTGGGGTACCATACTCCAACTGAACCTAGGCTTAAGTTGAAGCATTAAATATCCCAAGAGCTGCCATTGCTCTTCCGGAGTCAGTTGGGGCACTTCACTCATCACGCGCTGTAGCATTGATCCCATTGGCTCGTTCCTAACTGCGATGTAGGGCTTACTTTGATAATTTAGGGTTGATTTTGCAGCCTTTAGCCCTTGATGTTAGAGAGGTGTACCTATCTGAACTGATGGTCTACAACACCCGCAGTACGCTGGGCACGGTCTGAATGGACGCAAACGCCCGCAGCCTCATCCAAGGCGGTTTGGAAGTTGGCCTCCCGCACCTCATGGGTGACCACCACGATTTCCGCCACGCCGTCATGGAGATCAATCTGCACCACCGACTCAATGCTGACCTCATGGTTGCCGAAGCACAGCCCGAGCTGACCAATCACCCCTGGCTGATCCAGTACCCGCAGCCGCACATAAAACCGACTGACAATATCCGCCATGGGGCTGACCTTGCAGTAGTGCTGGTGGGTGCAGGCCAGGAGGGGGTTGGGGGCTTGGGTGGCTCCCTGGGATTTTAGGCTGGCGGCAATGCTGAGGATGTCCGAGACCACAGCACTGGCAGTGGGACCCGCCCCTGCCCCCGGTCCAAAGAACATTACCTGACCAATGGGGTCCCCTTCCACCAGGATGGCGTTGTAGACATCGTTGATGCTAGCGAGGGGGTGGGTTTTGGGAACCAGCGTGGGGTGAACCCGCAGTTGGAGCTGGTCCAGCACTTCGTTGGAGACCGGGCAGGTATCACGGCGGGCGATCGCCAGCAGCTTGATCACAAATCCCAACTGGTCGGCATAGGTAATATCTGCTGCGCTCACATGGCGAATCCCTTCACTATGGACATCGGCCAGATTAATTCGGCCCCCAAAGGCTAACGAAGCCAAAATCGCAATCTTGTCGGCGGCATCCAAACCATCCACGTCAGCGGAGGGATCAGCCTCGGCATAGCCCAGCTTTTGGGCATCCGCCAAGATCGGCTCAAAGTCGCCGCCCTCCTGCTGCATCCGGGTGAGGATGTAGTTGGTGGTGCCATTGACGATGCCGGTAACAGCGTGAATGCGGTTTACCCCCAGAGCCTGCTTCAAAGGTTGGATGACCGGAATCCCGCCGCCCACCGCCGCTTCGAGCAGCACATAGACCCCCGCCTCATTGGCAGCGGTAAAAATTTCGTCGCCGTAGCGGGCAATCACCGCCTTGTTGGCAGTAACCACATGCTTGCCCTGGTGAATGGCTTTGAGGATCAGCGATCGCGCCGGTTCCAGCCCGCCCATCACCTCCACGACGATGTCTACATCGGGGTCGGTGACGATGGACTCCAGATCAGTGGTGAGGCGATCCGGGGCAATTTCAACCGGGCGGGGCTTGTTGGGCGATCGCACCCCCACCCGATACACCTCAATATCCGCCATCAAAGGATGCCGCCCCGCCGGATCCAACAAAATTGCCGCTGTCCCAGCCCCGACCGTTCCCAACCCCAAAAGCCCTACCTTAACCGCCACGCTCCGCCCCTTATCTGTCGTAACTCTGTGTCGTATCCCCCAATTGTAGGGGTTGCCAGTCGATCATAAAAAACCGGAGACGCGCCAACGCCTCCGGTTATCTTTCAAGGTTTTGATGTAGGGGCGCAAAGCCTTGCGCCCTTTACCCGTATCCCTGGCCCTTAGTAAGTCTCTACATGCCAGCGATGGTCCTTCTTCATCTGCTTGCGGAAGGTATCCCAATCCACCCCGTTTTTCTCTGCCTGGGCTTTCATGGCGGCATCAATGCCGTCTTCCATCCCCTTCAGACCACACATGTAGGTGTGGGTATTGGGCTTTTGCATCAGCTCCCATAGCTTCTCAGCATGTTCAGCGACTCGGTGCTGAATATACATTCTGCCGCCCTCAGGGTTCTGCTGCTCCCGACTGATGGCATAGGTCAGCTCGAAGTTCTCGGGATACTCAGTCGCCATGGCTTCCAACTCCTCTTTATAGAGGATGTTGGGGGTAACCGGAATTCCGAAGATCAACCAGGCCAAACCCTTAAACTCGTAATCCGGGTTGGCTTTCTTCTCTTCTTCTTTAAACATGCGCCAGAGAAAAGCCCGGAAGGGCGCGATCCCCGTTCCGGTGGCCAACATGATCACCGTCGCGTCGGGATCGTCGGGCAAGAGCATTTCTTTACCGACTGGACCGGTGATCTTGATGTCTGCACCGGGCTCGATACCACAGAGATAGGTGGAACAGACCCCGTATACCGTCTCTCCAGACTCGGGATGCTTGTATTCCAACTGACGGACACAGAGAGACACGGTCTCATCATTCATGTCATCGCCATGGCGGGTAGAGGCGATGGAATAGAGGCGCAGTTTGTGGGGCTTACCTTTTTCATCCGTCCCTTCGGGGATGATGCCGATACTCTGACCTTCCAGGTATTTGAGGTCGCCTGCCGACAAGTCCATCTTGATGTGCTGCACCAGCCCGATGCCCCCGTCTGCCACTAAGGGCTCATTAGATATCACCTTGCCAATAAAAGGATCTTTAGGCCGGTAGGTGTTTACCGGAACGACAGTCTTGGCCTTGGCTTTAGCTGCGGCTGGAGAGCTGATGGGGTCGCCGGTTGGTCACCACTCATCTCTAAAGGACGAATCCCAATAATTGTGCCGCCCATGCGAACAATACGCTGCATGGCCTGGTTCATGCGGTTATAAGGAACCGTAATGAACGTTGAACCACTTTTGCGGATGGGAGCACTGGTCTTAGCGATTGGCTTTAACCCTTTGACCTCGTAAACAAACATCCGACTATCCGCCACGGAACTGGCACCACCACTCAAACTTGGATTGTACATGTGCTGACGTTATGACTCTCTAAACCTCGACTGAACCCAGACCCGCTTGCTCAGACGCCACGTTAATTTGGCAACATTACCCTTACCCATGGCTAAGCAGTAGGGGTCTGAAAATAGGGTTGCCAGTTTTTTGTCCTAGCCTATCACCTGTCGTCAGAGCATTCTTGTCCCTGGGAAACTTAGATGTCTCTCGTTGGGCTATGAAACGACTGGCAAAACCATGCTTACTTTAATCGCCACGGGCGGTACATCGTTGTGATGGTTGACTCATTTCGACAGAAAACCATTCCATCCATGGGTCGGGACGGCATTCACTGGCGCTGCTATCGCAGAAATATCTCAGAGTCTCACGCGCATTTACAGAACCGCTTGTTAGCGTCGATACCATTTTGGTACGATGCTTTTTAGCTAAGGAAATAATCACGAGTCTCCCCGTCGTTATGGGGAATTTTTGGTTGCCTTTCAGTCCGCTGGGACCGATAGGGCTAGTGTCGGGCAGATGCGATCGCTGCCTAAAAGTGTATGGGTCACCGGCCTTAAGGTCATCAGCGTTCTAGTAAAACGTAGATGTAATCCATAGTCCTGGGAGAGGTCTTAACAGGAGCAGGCTGACCGTCAATGCTCGCTGTTGCGCGTTTCCTTTCTAGTTTGTGCTTTTAGTGCTGCTGTTGTCACTTGATTTTGCTTGAGGAAAACTATGACGAGTTCATCGGATCGCGTGATTTTAATCGGAGTCGCTGGGGATTCTGGGTGTGGTAAGTCCACATTTCTAAGAAGACTAGCCGACCTGTTTGGCGAAGAGTTTATGACCGTCATTTGTTTGGATGACTATCACAGTCTCGACCGCAAGGGACGTAAGGCCGCTGGTGTGACCGCCCTCAACCCCAAGGCCAACAACTTTGATCTGATGTACGAGCAGATCAAGTCCCTGAAGGCCGGCAACTCTATTGCTAAACCGATTTATAACCACGAGACCGGTGAACTCGATCCGCCCGAGAACGTTGACCCTAACCGGGTGGTGGTGATTGAAGGTCTTCACCCCATGTACGACGAGCGGGTGCGTGAACTCCTCGACTTCAGCGTTTACCTCGATATTGACGACGACGTTAAAATTGCTTGGAAAATCCAGCGGGACATGGCCGAGCGCGGCCATACTTACGAGGATGTGCTGGCCTCTATCAACGCCCGCCGCCCTGACTTTGAAGCCTACATTGACGTGCAGAAGCAGTACGCCGATGTGGTGATTCAAATCTTGCCCACTAAGCTGATCCCTGACGATAAAGAGAAGAAAGTCTTACGGGTGCGCTTGATCCAAAAAGAAGGGGTCGCAGGGTTTGAGCCGGTATACCTCTTTGACGAAGGCTCCACCATTGATTGGATTCCTTGCGGTCGTAAGCTCACCTGCTCTTACCCCGGCATTCGGATGCACTACGGCCCCGACAGCTACTACGGCAATGAGGTGTCGGTGCTCGAAATCGACGGTCAGTTTGACCGCCTTGAAGAGCTGATTTATGTGGAAAGCCACCTCAGCAGCACCTCTACTAAGTACTACGGCGAAATGACCGAGCTGTTGCTGAAGCACCGGGAATATCCCGGCTCCAATAACGGTAGTGGTCTGTTCCAGGTGTTAGTGGGTCTGAAGATGCGAGCCACCTATGAGCTACTGATGGAAGAGGCGGCTAAGGCAGCCGTTGCCAGCGCCAAGGCGTAGGCTGAGTCGCTTCAAGTCCAGAAAAATTGAGCGTGGACTCTCACGACGAGAATCCACGCTTTTTTATATCGATTTAGCTTCGGCTTAACTGGTTTGCATCTGGCGACGACGCTTCCAGGCCACCATACTTCCACCTAAGGCCAACAGACCCAAAACGGTCCCTGGTTCAGGTACTTTTTCGACGCGAATGCGGACAACATCATAGCCATCGGCAGTAAAGTCGGCATTAGCAAACTGCGGGGCGCTCAGAATCCGGCCTCCGGGGATAAAGCCGGGATGGATCTCGACAGTACCGCCGATGGTTGGGGTGCCCGTATCAGGGACCGACTGACTAAAGAACGCCGTCGTACTCTCTAGCTCGTCGTTCGCTTCGGTGCCAGCATCCAGCACTGCCGACCCAGGCACAATAAAGTCTAGCCCCAAGAAGTTCCCAGCGTCGTCAAAGAGTTGATGGGCTAAGGGGTTGCCATTGGCAATAAAGGCATCATTACTGGGCAAAATCATTGACGCATAGCTAAAGTACAGCGAACTGCTGGGATCAAGATCAATCCGAAAATCAGCCGTTCCCGTTTCCCCAGGGGTAATGGGTGGGATGGTTGGGCCAAAAACGCTCCCCTGGGCAACGCCTCCTGTTGAACCCGCAAAGAGCGTATTGAGTGGGGCAATGTTGCCGTCTTCAGCAATCCGCTCTAGCTCAGCAGAGGCAGGGGCACCCCGATCATAGAGGTCAAAAGTGCCGTCATGAATGCCAAACCATACTGGGGTAACCGGGGTGCCGTTGTTTGGGGCAAGGTTTTCAATAATCACTCGAAAGGTCGCAGCGGTTGCAGTTGAAGCCAGGGATAAGATGGCTCCCAATGCCAATGCGGTCACCGTAGCCAGCCGAGGCACAAGCTTGATCGATAAGTAAAAGGTCTGCATAACTTATAGGTCCGGTAAGGAGTAACGTCGAATTGCGGATACAATCCGCGAGTCCCATTCGACGGCATAGACCCCGTAAATCTGCTGAGTCCTCCATGAGAGAATTCTGAAAAGGCGGCTCAATCCCTGCCCAATCACCCAACGCTTGTTCACGCATCCGTTGAACAACAGCATTCGGTGGTATTCATCAAACCGTCTTATCCTGGCAAATCCGCTAGACTCAGGCTCGTTTTACCTAGCCCGCCAGCGACTATCCGGCGAGTCGCTGCCAAATTCGCGTGACTTCAGCCAACAAAGTTTGAAACGTTTCTCGAAAGGCCCGGTGCTCACTTTCATTCAGGGCGCGATCGCGATCGGCTTGCTGGCGATCGGCGCGGGCATCGGCCAAGAGGTTATTGAAGCGCTGATCGGCCTCAGCGTGACGTTCAGCCTGCTCGCTAAGCATCTCAACCACCTCAGAGATAACCTGCTGTATCTGGATGCCCTGCTGATCAATCTGGATGCCCTGCTGGGCAATACTCTCCCGGAGCTGGTCATTTTGGCTTTGAACCTGGATGCCCTGCTGGGCAATACTCTTCCCGGAGATCAGTCATTTGACCGCTTTGTGCAGCTATCTGCACGCCTTGCTGTTGCATCGCCAGCAGCGTAGTCTCGGCTAAGGCTTCAAGGCGATCAAGCCGGGATTCGGGAGAATTGTCATCAGCCATGGAATTGGGGTGAATAAATTGTCACGCTTGTTAGCCCTTGTAAGTCAGCAGCTCAATGCAAACGTACTACAAAACCCGGCCCATTAGAACCCCGTCAAGAATAACGATTTGAGAATAAATGGAGCTAAGCGGACTCGAACCGCTGACCCCTGCAATGCCATTGCAGTGCTCTACCAGCTGAGCTATAGCCCCGTGTCAAATGCGTCTATCATCTTGCCGTGTGGCCTCATACCCCGTCAAGCATTTTGGGGAAGTTTTCAATTTAGGGCTGACGAAACGCGCTAGAGTCGAGCCATGAATAGTGATGTATCTAGACCCATGGTGTCCCCCAATCCTGCCAATTCCGCCGAAATTGATACCGCTACCCTGATTACACAACTGCGCCGCAAGCAAGGGGGATGGGTGAGTTGGGGGCAGGCTTGTCAAGCCCTACAGAAGGCCGGTTTTTCCTCCCAGAAAATCTTTGAAGAAACCGGATTTGAGGCGATTCAGCAAAACCAGGTGGTGGTTGCATCTCAGGTCTATGCTTCTCTGGTGGCGGCCCCAGCCCCTGAAGCAGTGCAGGTTCACTTTGCTCAGCGGGGTAGCGATATTTTGTATGCGCTACGGGTGCTGTCCCAAGGCAATCGTGTCCATGGTGCCACCTTAGCCATTGCCCACAGCCTCGATGCCGACACCATCCAAGATATTGTCAAAGCCCTCAAAGAGTACGCTTACTACCGCGAACCACCCGCTGGGTTTAGTGACGCGCCCGGTGATGCCGTGGCCTACCACTACTGGAAATTGGCCCGACAGCAGGGAGACTTGGCGGCGCGATCGCGGCTGATTGCCCAAGGGTTACGCTTTGCCGAGAGCAGCGGCGCACGTCAGGCCATCGAGGCTCTGCTGACCGACTTAGCCGTGGTCAAATCTCGACCCGCCCCCCGATTGCCGGTGTTTCGGCTCGATGACGACACCGAACTCCCCCATCTCATTCCCGTGGCGGGGACATTGCCCCTGACAGCAGCAGCGTTCCAAGCAGTACCGGTGATCGTGCCAGAGCCCCCTTTCGATATCGTCCAATTTAGCGGCACGGTGACCTGGGCACCGATCCCCGGCTGGCAGGTGATTCGTAAAGCTGAAGATCCCGTGGGCCTCTTGGCTCAAACCAGTCAGTTGCCCCACCTGCCTCAGTCAGGCAGATCGGATGAGCCGGTCTTGTTGGTGGTTGATCGCAGCGATCGCGCCTGGACCGATGACAGCTATTTTGTGGTTGACCAGGATGGCACCCTCAGCTTGCAGTGGTTTCAAGAGCAGCCCTCTCTGAAACTGCTGGGCCGCTTGATCCTGGTGATGCGACCCAAGCGCATCCTGGATGAGGACTACACCAGCGAGCTGTTTCAATTTGAAGAATAGGCCCTTTGCAATCAGCCCTTTGCACCATCAGCGATATCTCCCATGGCTCTCGAACGTAGACTCTCCCGCACCATGTTTCTGGAAACCGAGATTGTGGCGCTGCGCCAAGTGTGTATGACCCCCAGTCGGCTCTTTGAACCCGGCAAATATATTGCCGGGGAGCTTCCGGACGTTGCCTTTGAAATGGGGCTGGTGGAAAAACTGCTGCCAGTCCGAGGAAAAAGTGAAGAATTGGCAGATTAAGGCTCCGGCTCAAGATGAGACCTCTCCTGACCGCTAGCGATCCTGAAGTTGAGGACGTAGCGTTTTTTGAGGACGCAGGTTTTTTGGAGGCCAAAAGCCTCTAATCACTGGCACCAGGGCTGTTCAGGAGGACCAAAAGTCTGACCTTCAAACTTGTCTCAATCGATACAATTTCTCTTTTTAGAAAGAGAAAGAGGACTGATTTTCTCCATATTGGCTGAATTTTAGCGCTGGCCAATGATCCCGATATTTGTTTACACTTTCCATCTGGATTGCGCTAGAACCCTTGTGAGGCGGGGATCGTCTGGAGCGGTTTAACCATAGAAGATTTTCTTTAGAAAAGTTTCAAACCCATTGATTTTTAACCTTTGCAGCCAGAAATACAGTGCTTTTTAGAGACAATCAATGATCCGCTCATTGCTCAATAAACGTTAAATGATTAAGGAGTAAAGGCATTCCTGAAAACTTCAGATTTAGGATGGGGTTGACTTAACAGAGAGTTATTGCGTCATATGGACCCGACTAAGGACAAGGTCACTACGTTGACCCAAAAAGTTGACGCACTCCATCAACTCGTCGATCAAGTTGATGCTCGACTATCAGACATTCTGAGCAGAGCCCAATCTCCTTTAGAAGACAGTGGTGTGAGTGGTTTGTATACCCCTCGGAGCAGCAGTGCCAGGGGGACGTTTATGTCGGAACCCTCGCTCCTGCATAAGGACGTACTGGTGGATTCAGGCTATGTGGATCCAGAGCGCTCTGGTGCAGAGCAAAAGCTCTCTCCTGAGGTCCAGATTCAGCGCCTAACCGCTCAACTGACTGCCGCTTACAATCGGATTGCAGCCCTTGAAGAGCAACTGCTTGCCAATCGCGTCCATTAGATAGGGCTTTACAGCCTGCATCCAGAGCGTTTTGATCATCCTTCGCTTGCTTCGGCTGATCCTCGGGAGCGCCTCATCGTTCAGCGGGAACAGGGATAAGGGTGATTTAGGCGACTGAGAGCCTTCTCTATCCAAGGTTTTTGGGCAAATACCCATCCCTACGCATGATCTCCCATGGGAATGCCCTGTCAGGTTAATAGCCTCCTAAAGCTGAAGCCCACCCAGGGCTACCCCGATGTTTTACAAGTTGGTCAGCACCATACGGTTGCCAAAGCGGGCTATCGGATTTTTCCTTTAGATGTACCGCTTTGCCTGGTGGATGAGCATTGGCTGGCCCATGCTGACATCATTATTCAGAAACTCACCTGGGTTGATCAAACCACCCATCTGACGTTCATAATTACGCGGCTTTATGACCAAGCATTTGCCGTGAAATAACCGATTCAAGAGGACTCAGGGCTTAGGAGGAGACTTGAGTTGTACCTGGGGATGGTGGAAAAGCACGGCCCGTTTTAGGGCTGCCCAGGTGAGGGTGGCTCGCTTGCGGGCGCGGAGATCCATCTGGGCTGTTTCGGCGATCGCCTGAATTTGCCCCCCGTCAACGGCAACTGCTGGGCGACCCAGGTCCAGTCGATGCCCCGAAATTTTGTTGTCGCAGGCCAAGCCGCCGCCCAAAGCTGTGCCCGAGCCTTGGCATTGGGCATGGGGATCGGCACGATCGCGTCGAACTGCTGCCGCCAATAGGGGCGAATCGCTTCTAGGTGTTCAACCGTGATCAGGGTCAAACTGTGGGACTGGCGCTGGACTTGCCACCAATGGGCCAGCTCGGTGGGCTCGGGGGTGGCGTGACGGCCAAACCAGCGATCGCCCTGCTGGAGTAACAGTAAATGCGTTGATGGAATGGGTCGCTTCGTCAGTGGGTGGGGTGAGTAAATCGGTGTCGTGGTCCGCTGCAAAAATGGCTAAATCTAAGATTCGCAATGACCGCTGTAGGTCTGCGGCGATCGCCATGGCGGCAAGGGTTTTACCCGTACCAACCTGCCCCGTCAATAGCACCATCAGCCCTGAGACCGATTTGAACTGCTGCCGTTGGCTGGCCTGACGGCTGAGGTATTTGAGGGTAGACAATACGGATTTGGGCAGCACCAGCGATGACCAATCGACCGCCACGGTTTGGGGTGCCGTCAGCAGTTGTACGGGTTCCTCCATCGGTGCTTCTTCGCCGGGGACCTCGGCACTGGGTTGGGCGGCGAGCAGGTAGTTGACCACTGATTCGGTCACTTTTACCTGTTGGCTGAGCAGGGTGCCCGCATCGCCGACCCATTCCAATAGCCCCCGCTCCATGAGGGAGTCCTCTGCAACCAGCCGCGATCGCCCTGCTGCCAAGCATCATCATCCCGACAGAGGAGCCGTAAACAGAGATCGACCGTGGGCAAATCAACCCAGGGCGCTTCTTCTGCCTGCAAATATTCGTAGAGGCGGCCATAGCGGCGATTGATCTCCGGCGCTAAGGCCAACAAGATCAGGTTTTTCTCAAAGTGGCTGAGGCGGTAGCGATCGCACAATTGGGGCAAGGCCAACACCGTGCCCCGGCGGTGGCTGGCCTGAATGCGAGCTTCTAGCTGTTGGCGATAGCTACCCGTCTTTTTTGCCGTCGCTGGGGGCCGTCCATCCTCATAAAAGGTGGGCTGACTGAGATGAATGATCCCTTTCCACCAATGGCTGGTGACCTTATCGGCCTCGCCTTGGGCCACTTGGTTGACCGTCTTGGCATCTTGTCGCTGCCGAGCGATCGCCACCATCAGCAGCCGATCCAGCCAGCGCAGTTCGGTTTTCAGATAAGCCCAGTTATCGACAAAGGGCTTGATCGCCTCATCGCCCATGATTCATCATCCGCAAAAACTCTAGGGGCAGCCCATCGGTATCGGCAATAAACATCACTTCGTAGACATGGGGGCCAATCATTTGTTGCTGGGGGGGCAGGAGCACCTTGACCTCAAGGGGGGGATCGGCTTGGGCAAATCGCTGCTGTAGTTGGGCTAACCAATCGGGCAAGGTCTGCCCCAGCGTGGTGAGCGCGTCAGTGAGATCAAAGGAGAGGTGATAGTAGCCGGTATAGTGCTCATCATGAAAGGCATCGGCGGTGGGCGCGGGTTCCGGCACCTGCAATAGCTCAATGCGCCCCCCGAGGCCCGTCATCCAGCAGGCCAGGGTGATCCCGGCGGTAAAGCGTTCTTCTGGGGTAAACCCGAGCTTTTCGTAAAAGGCGATCGCCTGGTGGATATCCGCCGTGCGAATTGAGGCATGGTGCATGGTGGGCCTACTCAAACAGTCGGAAATAGGGGTAACGGATGGGGACCCCAGGCTCCTTCTCTAAATTGAAGTTGATCACGTCCCAACAGGGATCTTGCTCAGCAGAGGGGCTAAAGGTCACCGGCAACCCATAGAGCTGGGGCGCAATGCTTTCTAAGGGTTCCCGCCAGGGGGTACTCCGTTCGAGGTAGGTACTCACCAGGCTTTTATAGCGCTCGGCAATGATCACCCGAGTGGCGCGATAGCCCTCGGTATAGAGGCGATCTAAGGCTTCATGAATCTCGAAGCGAATGCCATCGGGATGGGTATGCTGCCGATACCATTCCCCCTCCCATTGTCGCCAGTGGCGACCCGATTGCAAATGGACCAAGGTGTTGGTGTTGGGATCAGCCTCAAAGGCCCCGTGACGGGTACACAAATAGGTATCCGTTAGGGTTAATGCAGGAATGGTTTGCCGGCAATGGGGACAGCGAATGTCCGGGCCAAAAATAGGGTGTTGCAGGGCTGGATTAACCATTGAGCAGGTGACTGATGGGCACTCTCCACGGGGGTCTGGTAGCCGTATTATAGCGGGGGAGTTTCCCCTCTCTCTGTATCTTGAGGGCGTATAGACGGGGCGTATGGACAGGGCGATAAATGCTATGGCAAATCCGATTAATTCGATTCTCACGGTCCTAGGGGACTTTTGGCCCGCCCCTGACTTAGCACCAGCGGCCTTTGTGGCCCCAGGGGCGACGGTGATTGGTCAGGTCACCCTAGGGGAGGGCTGTAGCATTTGGTACGGGGCGGTGGTGCGGGCCGATGTGGAAGCGATTCATATCGGGGCCTATACGAATGTGCAAGATGGGGCGATCCTCCATGGGGACCCCGGTCAGCCGACGGTGCTTGAAGACTACGTGACGGTGGGGCATCGGGCGGTGATTCACAGTGCCCATGTGGAGCGGGGCTGTCTAATTGGGATTGGGGCGATCGTGTTGAATGGGGTGCGGGTAGGGACGGGCAGCATTGTGGGGGCGGGGGCACTGGTCACCAAGGATGTGCCGGAGCGATCGCTGGTCATGGGTCTACCGGCCAAGGTGGTACGTCCAGTTTCTGACGCAGAAGCGGCGGATTTGATCGACCATGCCCAGAAATATAACCGGTTAGCGCTCACCCACGGGGGCAAGGGCCAGGAGGCACCTAACCCCACTGGATTTGGCCCAACTGGGTTGAAATAGCTCCGCGATCGCTAAAATTATGAGAAGATTGTGACAGTGGATGAAGTCATTTAACTATTTTTGAGGGAGGTTCAGTGATGGATTGGCGGATAGTACTGGTTTTGTCTCCGGTGATCCTGGCAGGTAGCTGGGCTGTGTTTAACATTGGTCGGGCTGCTTTGGCTCAGTTGCAAAACTTTAATGAGAACCGTCAGGCTTAGGGCTTGATTGCTAGCGGCTTTAATCTCATTCGAATAACAGCTCGGTAGACAAGTCACGTCTACCGAGCTGTTCTCTGTTGGGGCGCGATCGCCGGTTTCTGCGCCCTCGCCCCCTTGCACCTGCGCTCCCCAGCCTTTTTAAAGGGCAAAGAGGCTGGCAATTAGAGGTAGCAGGGTTTTGCAGGCGGTGGCGAGTTTGGAGGTGTCGGTGAGGGTTTCGGTGAAGCCTTTAAGGGTGGTGGTGGCCCGCTTGGCGAGACGCTGCATGGCTCTTTCTTTAGGGTTGCTCCCGGCTTTGGCGAGTTTGGCAACTTCGGCGAGGGCTTCGACTTTTTCGTCGTCGTTGAGTTCGGTGTCGGCTTCGACGGCTTGTTGCAGTTGGGTGAGCAGGTCTTTGAGGTTAGGTTGGTCAGACTCAGCCGGGGGATCGGCCAGTTAGTTAATCCCTCTGCTGACCTGACCGCTGATTTCTCCGACCGTGATACTTGCCCTGCTCTGTCATCGCCGCCTCATCACCAGAGCCCCCAACCGGGGTTGGCCACAGCATAGCCGGATTTTTAATTGAATGATGTTGGATCGCACGTCAAAAGATCCCAGGGTTCTTGTGCCGGGTCAACCATTACCGATGAATCCGCCCAAAGAACCCTGGGATCTACCCCTTCCATCCCGGCTAAATTTCTCAAATCCACCGCGATACACCGACCATCCGCGTCAGGGCATCCTGGATGGGTGATCGCATCTCATTTCCCACTGCAACCGCTGTGATCAATCTCCGCCCCGCCACCCTGGCCGATTTAACCCTGCTGCATCATTGGGATCAGCAGCCCCACGTGATCGCCTCAGATCCCAATGACGACTGGGCCTGGGAAATCGAACTCCAGCGCACCCCCGACTGGCGCGAACAACTGATTGCCGAACTTGCAGGTCGCCCGATCGGCGTTGTCCAGATCATTGATCCCGCCCGCGAAGAAAGTCACTACTGGGGCGACGTTGCCGCTGATCTACGCGCCATTGATATTTGGATTGGCGAAGCCACTGATTTAGGCCAAGGCTACGGGACGCAAATCATGCAGCTTGCCCTGGCCCGCTGCTTTGCCGACCCAACCGTGCAGGCAGTCCTGGTGGATCCCCTGGCCAGCAATACCCGTGCCCACCGCTTTTATGAGCGGCTCGGCTTCCAACGGGTTGAGGCTCGGCAGTTCGGGGACGATGACTGCTGGGTTTATTGTCTGAGCCGGGAAAATTAGTAACTGCACCGTCAACACCATCGGCCAGAGATGAAACCCACAGAGTTACGCATCGCTACCTTTGCCCTACTGGTTGTGCTCGGCGCTAGCCAAGCCTTCTTAGCGCACAACGTCCTCTATACCGAGGGCGAAATCGTGCAAATGCTCTACTGGATTCTGGTGGGGGTGAATCTGCCGCTGATGGCGATCGCCCTCTGGAAACCCAAATGGTCATTGTGGGGCGGGCTGCTGCTGGGAGCGCTGTTGCTACCCTGGCAAACCTCGGAAAACCGTAAATGGGCGCAGATTCACGCAGAAGTGGTGGCGGTGATTCAGTTCGTTGAGGGGGAGGCGACTGCCACTGGCAGCTACCCAGAAACCCTTGACGGTCATGACTTTCAGCGAGACTGGGCCAGCCAACACATCACCTATCGCCGTGAAGGGGATATCTACCGACTGTCTTACTTTATGGACCACCACAGCATCAGCTATTGGTATGATCCCGCCGCCGGCTTTGACTACTATCCCGATTAATGGCCCTGATTAGCGACATCCGCGATCCTCAGGGGCTCAATCCGGCTTGACCGCCAATACTCGAATGCGGCGATAGTCGGCAAACCATTGACCATTTTGATAGAGACGAGAGCGCAACTTAGCCTGGATCTTTTGCCGCAGATCAGGGTGAGCCTCGGCTGGGATATCCGCCAGAAACCGTCCGGCAAACATTTGCAGCCAATCCACCAGACCGGTCTCACCAGTCAACGGCGTGGGGCGATCGAACAGTGTCGCGAATCGGACTTCAAACCCCTGCTGCTCCAGTAGCGTGGCGTATTCTCCGACGCTGGGGAAATACCAAGGTGTCGCCTGAGAAGGACCATAGCCTAGGTCGGCTCGCGTCTCAGCCAAAGCCGCCAGCACTTGGGCCATATTGCCCTGGCCGCCAAACTCCGCTGCAAACCGTCCCCCTGGTTTGAGGGCCGTCCAGATCTGGGCGATCGCCCCCTCAGCTTCATTCACCCAATGGAGCGTAGCGTTGGAGAAAACCGCATCTACGGGTTCCGGCAGGGTAAACGTCCGGGCATCAGCCACGGCGAAGTCAAGCTCAGGATACTGCTGCTGGGCCTGGGCCACCATGGCGGCGTCAGCATCGATACCGGTGACGGTAGCCCCTTGGGCAGCGATCGCGGCGGTGAGTTGCCCAGTGCCGCAGCCCAGATCCAAGATGCGCTCCCCTGGCTGGGGAGCCAGTAGCGCGATCACATCCTGGCCCAGTTGCCAGACGAAGCTGTGTTGCTGCTGGTAGAGGTCTGTGTTCCAGGTGTTTTCCATTTAGCCCCATCGGTCATCGGTAATCCCCCGCTGTCGCCGCCCCCCTGCTAAACCTCATCCAGATTCAGAAGTGGAGTTTTGACATCTGGCCCAACCTCACCGCCTGCGGCACCTCTCCTTATTAAAGAGAGGTTTAAGAAGACTCTGGTTCCTCTCCTTGGCTCTAGCGAAGCGGCGCGCAGCGCGAGAGGTTAGGTGAGGTTTTCTCGATCAGGCATAACTCCAGTTCTCAACTTAGACGCGGTTTAAAGGGGCGAATCACCCTCAGGATTGGCCCCATCGGTTACACCCCGTCGTGGTGGGGATCGAGGTGGGGAATCAGGGAGTGAGGTTTTTCTAAGCCGTGGGCTTCCATCAGGGCTTGATCGCCCATCACCGTGCGGGCTCGCCCATCGGCAATCACCTGACCCTCGTCGATCAGGACCACCCGATCGCACACCTCCAGCAAAAACTCTAAATCGTGGGAGGCAATCAGCAGGGTTTCACTGGAGCGCTGTAAAAACTGAATCAGCCGCCGCCGGATCCGCATATCCAAACTGGCGGTGGGTTCGTCACAGAGCAAGATCCGGGGGCACATGGCCAGCAGGCCAGCGATCGCCACCATTTGTTTTTCGCCCCCAGAGAGATGGTGGGGCGGACGCTCGGCCAGAGCCGTGATCCCGGTCATCTCCATGGCGATCGCCACCCGCTCGCTCACCTCTGCGGTTGACAGCCCGAGGTTTTGGGGACCAAAGGCGATGTCGTCCTGCACCGAGGGGGAAAACAACTGATCTTCGGGATCCTGAAATAGAAACCCCACCTCAGGGTAAAACTGACCTGGTTTGACGGGTTGATCAAACAAGTGAACTGTACCGCTGCTGGGGGCTAACATGCCGCACAACAACATAAACAGGGTGGTTTTACCGCAGCCGTTATGGCCAATCAGCCCGACCCGCTCCCCCTCCTGAACTGTGAGGCTAATGTCGCGCAGCACCGCATGGTGATCAGGGTAGGAAAAGGCGACCTGTTCCAGGGAGAGGGCGATCGGCTGGGGGACTTTAAGGGTGATGCCCTTAGGGGTAGACAGGAGCTGGCTCATAGGCGAGACACTTTTATAAACGAGATATCAGAATTTCGGCAAGAACAAGGCTGAGAGCAAAGCCGGTGGTGAACCCCGTGGCGATTAGCGTGGTGGGGGAGGTCCGGTATAGCCGGTCCGGGGAGGGGAGCCCCGCTGCGACTTGGCCATAGCCCCGCAATCGCATCGCTTTATAAACCCGCTGCGATCGCTCATAGCTCCGTAACAGCAAGGTGCCCAGCAGGGCCGC
>JAAUQE010000203.1 GCA_012032425.1 Leptolyngbya sp. RL_3_1
GGTGATCATTTTGAAGCGACGGTGGTGTCTGCAAATTTCGAAGGGCTAAATCTGGTGCAGCAGCACCAGCTAGTTTACAAGTCAGTGCAGACGGCCATGGCTTCTGAAGCCATTCATGCCTTGGCCTTGAAAACCTACACCCCAGAAAAGTGGTCGGCAATGCAGCCCTAAGTCTGTCAATGATTCAGGTTGGCGGGCGCTGCTCTATAGCGCTGGCCACTTTGTTTAGGGCCCCTAGGATCGCGCTGACCCTCAGCACAAAAGCAAAGTGACTCGCCGTTTTGTCCTAACTGGCGATCGCTCTAACCATCAACTGTCCTTAACTCACCCATAAAAACCATGACACCAGAGGTCAAAGAACGGATTGAAGCCCTGATTAATAACAGCACCATTATGGTGTTTATGAAAGGCACCAAACTGATGCCCCAGTGCGGTTTCTCTAACAATGTTGTCCAAATTCTGAATGTGCTGGGGGTCCCGTTTGAGACCTTTGACGTACTCTCTGATCCGGATATTCGCCAGGGCATCAAAGAATTTTCCAATTGGCCCACCATTCCCCAGGTTTATCTGAACGGTGAGTTCTTGGGCGGTTCGGACATTCTGATCGAGATGTATCAGAATGGCCAGCTCCAGGAAACCGTTGAAGTAGCGATGGCCTCCTAAAGGCTGTGACGGGATGATCCTTAAACCGGATCAGAAATCTACAGAAAGGCAGGGGTTGGCCAACCCCTGCCTTTTCCATGGCAGCGATCGCTCAATGCTTGCGGGCATAGCGACCAGCCCCCTTGTTACACTGGCCACAGCGACCACAATGGGTTTCGTCCATGTCTGCCTTAGCCCCTAACTTAACCGCTGACCTAGCCCCTGAGTCTCCCCAAGCAACACCAGCGCAGGCGTCCCAGAGCGCTATAATTTTTCCCCCTGGCGATCTCTACAGCGACGAACCCCCGTTGGAAACTGACCTGCATCGCGACCAAATTGACCTGCTGATTCGTTTGCTGAAATCGTTCTGGTCAGCGCGGCAAGACTTTTATGCCTCTGGCAACTTGACGATTTACTACAGCCCCAACCAACTTAAGTCTGAAGACGTTAGAGGACCCGACTTCTTCGTCGTTTTGGACGCTGAACGGAAACCCAGGAAAAGTTGGGCCATCTGGGAAGAAGGGGGCAAATACCCCAACCTAATCGTCGAGCTGCTGTCAGAATCGACCGCAAAAATCGACCGGGGCCTCAAGAAACAGATCTACCAAGACATTTTCCGCACCCCCGATTATTTCTGGTTTGACCCCCACAGCCTAGAGTTTGAGGGATTTCATCTGGTGGATGGCACCTATCAACCGATTCCCCTCACCGAGCAAGGGTGGCGCTGGAGTCAGCAGTTGGGGCTATACCTGGGCATCCACCAGGGACAACTGCGGTTTTTCACCCCTGAAGGGGAGCTAGTGGCCAGCCCGGAGGAGTCAGCCGAGACAGAGCGGCAGCGGGCTGATGCAGAGCAGCAGCGAGCCGATGCAGAACGGCAGCGGGCAGACGCAGAGCAGCAGCGGGCAGACGCAGAGCAGCAGTGTAATCAGACACTCAGGGCTAAATTAAGGGCGCTAGGAATTGATCCCGATACAGTTTGAAGCGGTCAGTATCGCAATCTGCCGATCGGGTCGGCAGGAGCGCGTCAAGATTCAGCTGGTTGGGTCAAGATTTCGAGTCCTTAAGGGATCTGCGGTTAAAAACACCCCATGCCCACAAGTCACTGAAGTAGGGGCGCAAGGCTATAGCCCTTTGGGCATGGCTTCGCTAGTGCGCCCTGGTGAAGCTATGCTATTTACCCGCTTGTCCTTAAGCGTTGTAGCGCTTAAACACAGCCTCAACCCTGATCAATATCCTCCTCTAACAAAGGGGCCTCTTCGTCGGGGTCTTGACTCATCTCGCTCTTAAAGTCGCGGAGGGTTTTACCCAAGGCGGCTCCCAGTTCTGGAATTTTCTTAGGGCCAAAGATCACGATGGCCACCCCAAGGACAAGAATCACTTCGGTCCAACCAATATTAAACATTTTGTAACTTGCCTCCTATGGAGATGAGGATAGCATTTACTGTTGTTCCGCGATTGGGCTGTAAGCGCGCAATGGGATGTCAGGTCCAGCAGCTAGGCATAACGGATATTGGCTTGCTTCAGCCGTGCCATGGCTTCCCCGAGGCGATCGCACTCGGCAATCAAGCTCACCCGCACATAGCCCTCACCGCCGCGACCAAAGGCATTGCCGGGGGTCAAGACGACACCGGTTTGCTCTAGGACCGACAGGGCAAAATCGGTGGAGCCGATTCCCGGTGGGCAGGGCACCCAGAGATACATGGTGGCTAGGGTTTTAGGGATGGTCCAGCCCAGCTCAGCAAGCCCTTCAATCAAGAAATCGCGGCGGGTGCGGTAGCGGGTTTGGACCCCGTCTAAATAGCTATCTGGCATATTCAGCGCCGCTTCTGCCGCCTTTTGAAGGGCCGAGAAGATGCCGTAGTCCAAATTGGTCTTGAGGGTGCGGAGCCCCTGGATAATGCTGCGGTTGCCCACCACAAAGCCCACCCGCCACCCGGCCATGTTGTAGGTCTTAGACAGGGTGTGAAATTCGACGCCAATGTCTTTAGCACCCGGAATTTCTAGCAGACTGGTAGGTTGATAGCCATCAAAGGCCAGCTCTGCATAGCACAGGTCATGAACCAGCAAAATTTCGTGGCGGCGGGCAAAGGCAACGATATCTTCAAAAAATTCGCGGGGGGCAGTGGCCGCAGTGGGGTTGCTGGGGTAGTTGAAAAACAACACTTTGGCCCGCTCGGCCACAATGTCGGGGATGGCGGCGAGGTCGATCAGCCAGTCATTCTCGGCGTTCAGGGGCAAGTCAATGATATTGCCTCCGGCGATCGCCGGTCCCCGAAAGTGAGCCGGGTAGGCCGGTGTCGGCACCAGCACCGTATCCCCAGGATTGATGTAGGCCAGGGCCAAATGCACGATCCCTTCCTTGGAACCCAGCAGCGGTAGGGCTTCGCCGTCTGGGTCGAGACTGACCCCATAGCGACGGTGATACCACCGGGTAATCGCCTCTCGAAAGCTGGCCGTGCCTTCAAACGGCGGGTAGCCATGGTTTTGACTGTCCTGAATCGCCACCATGGCGGCTTCGATTACCGGGGATGGGGTGGGGCCATCCGGATTACCCATCCCTAAATCAATCAGATCCAGTCCCTGCTCTCGTGCCCGAGCCTTGAGCTCATCGAGTCGGGCAAAGACGTAGGGCGGCAGACTTCTGAGCCGATCTGCCGGTTGTATCCAATCCAGAGTCATGGGTATTTTCCGATTAAATAAACGCTTCAGCAGCGGTCACCTCTGGAGCCGCAGTGGTTGGTGCAACGGTGGCAGAACGAGGCCCATTGACGGTGGTCGAGACCATAGCCCCAACTAACGCCTCTGGGGTGACCTCGAAGGGAAGATGATGGATGTCGGAACCCGGACGGCAGGCAATCTCGGCGCTATGACGGAGTTCGGCCAGGGACACCTGTCCTAGCCCCAAATCATCCAAGCGGGTGGGTAGGCCAATCTGATCGTAGAACTGTAGCAACTGTTGGCGAGTGGTGGTCGCCAAAGGCTTTCCTGGTCCCATTTCCTCCAGACGAAGCTGCACCAGAATGCCATAGGCCACCTTTTCGCCGTGGAGGGTGCCGTGGCTAGCCTCTAGATGGGTGAGGCCATTGTGAACGGCGTGGGCGGCCACGGTGCGGCACTGGGCACCGCCGAGACCGCCAATCATGCCTGCCATCAACACCGTGGCATCAACCACCTCTCGCCAGGTCTCGCCGCCCGGTTCAGCCAAGGCAACGGGTGCCAGTTGAAAGAGTAGATCCCGCAGGACGCGGGCCTGCTGTACCGCACTAATGATCAAGGTTTGCCGGGAGTCACCGCTGCTGATGGAGGCTTCGTACCATTTGGCTAGGGCATCACCAATCCCGGCGACGAGGGTGCGACGGGGGGCGGTGGCGATTAGGTCATAGTCGAGCACCAGCAGGTCTGGACAACGATCGAGAGGCACGTCGTAGGCAAAGGCCCCGCGATCGCTATACACATTCGACAGGGCAGTCCAGGCGGCACAGGTGGCTCCAGAGGTGGGGACGGTGACCACCGGCAAGCGCCGTTGAAAGGCCAGTAATTTCGCTAAATCTAGGGCCTTGCCACCCCCAATGCCCACGATCACATCGGCTTGATGGTCATGAATGGTGGTCTGAATGCGGGCGATCGCCGTTTCACTACAGTCGGTTTCATAGGGCACTGGGGTCACCGCCAAGCCCGCCAGGGCATCACCCAGGAACGACTCAGCTAGGGCGAGGGTCTGGGTTCCTCCCACCAGCAGAGGCCGTCGTCCAAACCGGGCCAGGGTAGGGCCGAACTGGGCTAAAAGTCCGGTGCCCCGCATGATTTGGGCGGGGGCCGGGGTAAGGGTTGGGAAGGTCAGTGCAGTCATATACAGGTAAACCTGGGCGCGACCCAGGACATCAGCATTGCGTCAATCTGGAAAAGGTAGCTCTGGTCCCTTTGCCTCAAACCTTGCCGGTCTGATGCCCGCAGCAAAAGCAATTTGGCTTAGGATTGGGCGGACTTAGGATTGGGCGGACTTAGGACTGGTCGGACTTAGGACTGGTCGGGCAATTGGGCCAGCGCGTCGGGTTGGAGGGTGACGGTCACGGTCTCTCCGGTGGCGGCGTTGGGAAGCGGTTGCACTTGCCCCAGGTAGAGCAAGCGCGATCGCCCCCCCGATTCATGCACAATGGTCCGGGCACGAATGGTGGCGGTTTGATTCTGAGGCCCCAAGCGGCTGGGGTTAAACAGGTTGCTGGCCGCTTGTTTGAGGGTGGCCTCTAGCTGCGGCTCCGTAATCGTATCCGGCACCTTAATCACCACCTGCGAGGCCCCTGAGTCGTACACCGTTTGAAAGGGAATTGCGCCCGGTATCGCCGTCCGGGTCAAGGGCTGGAAACTGAGGCCAAAGAGCCCCACCGTCAGCACCCCCATAAAACCTGTGATCCCCACTAACCGGAATCGAAATCCCCAGCCAAAGGCAAAGGTTAAAAGGGTTAAACCCGCCATGACTAGGGTGGCGATACCCATTAACTTAGTGAATTCAAAAAACTCGGCGGGGGTTGGCATAGTGGCAAGGGGTAGTGGCAGGGGGCGGTAATCACTCAGTGAGCTTTGATCCTATCAGGTTGCTTATGGCGTTGTGGAGTGTGGGAAGTGATGACGTGAAGAAGTAATGACGTGAGGAAGTGGAGTGGGGAGTGAAGAAATGAAGTGGCGGTACTGAGGGGTTTACCTTCAGGGAATCGATGCGGCTAAGGCTTGACGCAGTTGGCCGTCACTGGTTTTCAAGCATTGCTCGGCCTCCTCAACGGTGAGGTTGCGCCAATGCATCAAGAGGGCGAGTTTTACCCGCAGACCACTGCGGTCGAGCAGCGCCGCCGCCTGTTCGCTAGGCAAATCGGTTAAGTCCCCCAGGATGCGGAGGGCGCGATCGCGCAGCTTACTGTTGGTGACGGCCACATCCACCATGCGATTGCCGTAAACCTTGCCCAACTGCACCATTACCCCCGTGGAGAGGATATTCAGGGCCATTTTGGTGACCGTGCCTGCTTTCAGGCGAGTGGAACCGGCCAAGATCTCGGGGCCGACCAGCAAGCGAATGTCTACGTCGTAATCAGCGATCACCTGATCAGCGGGAACACAGGCGATAAAAACCGTTGTCGCCCCCACCGTTTGCGCATATTTGAGCGCCCCATGGACATAGGGGGTGGTGCCGCCAGCGGTAATCCCCACCACCACATCGGTGGCGACAAGGCTGCGTTCTTTGAGGGCGGCAGCGCCGTCTTCAGCAATATCCTCTAGGCCCTCAGAGCTACGCACTAGGGCTTTTTCACCCCCCGCCAAAATCCCTTGAACGAGTTCCGGGGGGGTACAAAAGGTGGGCGGGCATTCCGCCGCATCGAGTACCCCCAATCGCCCACTGGTGCCTGCCCCAATGTAAAACAACCGGCCCCCCTGGGCTAGGGCAGTGGTGGTGCGTTCAATGGCGTCGGCGAGGGCATGACGGGCTGCTGCGATCGCCGCCACCGTTTGCTGATCCTCTTGATTAAATAAATCCACCAGTCCCAAAGCTGAGAGCTGGTCTAAGTCTTGGCTGGCAGGGTTGGCCTGCTCGGTTAAAAGGTGGCCACGGTCGGTGCGACGTTCTGTCGAGAGGGGGGGATTAGTCCCCAACGGATCAACGTTCGCAGCCATCGCAGCAGTCCCCCAAGACAAAATTCAAAATTTCCCATCACCGGAAAATATTACTGACCCGGAGGGCGCAAGCTTTGCGCCCCTACCGATCACCCATTCACCCTCTCACCCCAGCCCGTCCCCTAGAGCAATTTCTCCAGCCGCTGGCGCAGCCTATCGACTTCCTGCTGGGACAGACCCGATTCATCGGTCGGGTCATCCGAGGCGTCGGCTGCATCCCTGTCGAAATCGTCACTGGGATGATCAGGATCCCAATCCATGCGCTCCACCTTGGCATCAGGCGGGGTCACTAAGGTACCCGCCGGGATTCGTTTATATTCCAGGTCGGCCCCTTGGCAAAAGTCTTCAATATCTCTCTCATCAAAGGCTTCTACCGTGGGTGAGGGAAAATCTTGGGCCTCTAGCATCAGCCCAAATCGGATGGCGTCATCTTCTTGTTCAAACATCAACACCGTATTGCGGCCATTGGCGTCTAAAGAATGGATGCCCTCGTTATCGGTGCCTGCATTAAACAGCAGTACATATACCTGCATTCGTGTCTTTGCCAACTCTCATTCAGCGCGTTATTGAGTATCTTAAGTGCAGTCTGGTATTGTCAGGCAGCTTGAGGATTGCTGTGGGCGGATTTCCTGGGAGAAAATCTGGGCAACTGCCGTCAAGAGCCTAAGGAGATCCCCGTCACTCATTTTCAATTCAGGCTTGCCTCGGTTTAAACGCTGAACGAGCGATTGGGCTGAATGACGCTGAAATGGCGTTGCCATGATTCTGGGCGAGCAGGTGTGTGAGGAGCCATGACCAACTCATCGAATGAGCCCGATCCCTCTAATAATGAGCCTGACCATGGCACTAATCCCGATCCTGGGAACAACGGCCCCGTCGTCGTCGGGTCGCGCCCTCCTCACTTAGGGCAGTCGGCGTTCTGGGCTGTCGGCCGGGGGGTACGTTCGGGGTGGCCTTGGGATTTTTGGTGAACTTGGAG
>JAAUQE010000204.1 GCA_012032425.1 Leptolyngbya sp. RL_3_1
GGGCTACAGCCCCAGCCCTGGCGGAGGGGGTCTATGCTCAGCTCCTAATGGATTTAGCCCACCAGTCTCACCAAACTGGCACCTGGGTTACGGTGCCGTAGCCAAAAATTCAAAGTTCAAAATTCAAAATTCAAAGTTCAAAACACCTTGCAGGGAACGGTCAGGGCAAAGCCTTACAAAAACCCAATCACACCCACTCACCCAAGCTCTGGGGGTAGGTTTTGCTTTTCTTGAATGTAGGCGATATACCCCACTCACCCTCACACCCATTTACGGGCTATTTGCCAGCAGATCTCTTGTCAGGAAAGTTGCCAGCACCCGTCGCTACGCTGGCGTCCTGAGATAGAGATCAACGAAACGCAACGCTTTCCAGCCCGACGGGAAGACTAACGGATAGACTGGACCCTGATTCCTGCGCCTCGCCTCCCTTTATGTCCCTGCAAACGTTCTCTCTGGATGCGGTCCAGAAGGTCAATCAGCACATTCAAACCCAGCTCGCGCTGCCTGCTTCTGAGCAACAGCCCGCCCTGGAAACGACTGCTGCCATGGCCGCTGTAGAGCCGCCAGAACCCAGTTCCCTAGACATGCTGGGGGATATGTTTCGGGCGGGTGGATTTGCAGAAGAAGATAGCCCTGCCCCCAATAGTCAAGGCCGTTGGTTTATTAGCACGATTGACCCCGCTGCCGCCCTCTATAAGTTGCCCGGTCTGACGGTGAAGCCGGGGGTGCGCTTAGTCACCTATCTACAGCGCCGACCGGATGGGGGCCTGGGAGTGACTTGGGCCTTACCCGAGTTGATGAGTACCACCACCCACCTAGAAGCCGCGCTGGAATCTGGCGGGGACCAAGCAATTCCGCCCCATCCTCGTGGTGCCCTGGGGCACATTATGGATGGCATCAGCGGCGATCAGCGCCCCGCTTCCTATCTGTCGGCCTCCCTATTGCTGCGACATTTCAAAGAGCTGGGGCGGACGGGTAAGCTCCGCCGCTGGAGCCACCATCGCCTGATTGCAGCGGTCCCGAGTCAATATAATTGGACCTGGCAGGGAGGTGTACCCAAGGACCTCTCCCCCAAGGTGAAGCGATTAGACGAGAAATCCGTGGTGGTGGAGTTTTTTAGCTGCCGGGTGGTGCCACCGGTGGCTTTATTTCGTCATTTTGACCAGTATGGCGGGGCCTATCGTCCTAAATCCCACGATCAAGTGATCGCCCTGCTGAAGCCGAAAGCCTAGGCCCGCGCGGCACAAGTTTGCGAACTTTTTTCTGGGGGTGGGGAGTTAGGGAGCGGGGGAGTTAGGGAGCGGGGGGCTAAGCGGGTAATCTGAATCGCCCGGTTAAGGATCACCGCGATCGTCTGTTTGCTTAAGGAAACTATCGAACTGTGGATGCAAAGGCCCGCACAACTGCTTACAGTGGCTTCTGTAGCGCACGGTTTCCCTGGCATGGAGATTGACCATCTGCACTTGTATGTAGATGACGCCAACCATTGGCGTGATTGGTTTATCCATCACTTCAGTTTTGACTTAGTTGCCCCCAGCCCGTGGCATGGGCCGGGGGCTCAGGTCTTGCAGGCCGCCGCCATTCAAATTGTGATTTCTGGCCCGACGGACCTGACGACGGGGGCGACCCCAAGGGTGGCTGATTTTTTGCAGGCCCATGCCCCAGGCATCGGAGATTTAGCTTTTAGCGTCAGGGATCTGGATGGCTGGATCAACCGGGTCCAGACGACGGGCGGTCAGGTACTACAGCCGGTTCAGCAGCACCCTGACTGGGGGCGATGGGGCCAAATCCAAGGGTGGGGTAGCTTACGCCATACCTTGATCGAGCGCCACCGCCCGCCCTCGGTGCCGCTCCCTGCGACCTCTCCATCGGCGGGGGCCAGCCTCCCCTGGCAGTACATTGACCACGCTGTCTTGAATGTTCCCCAGGGGGATCTAGCGGCGGCCACGGCTTGGTATGAATCGGTGCTGGGGTTCCAGCGGCAGCAAAGCTTTGCGATTTTCACCCCTCATTCTGGGCTCCGCAGCTTGGTGATCAAGCATCCTGAGGGCTCGGCCACCTTGCCGATCAACGAGCCCACCTCGGCCAACTCCCAGGTCCAGGAGTTTTTAGACCACCACCGGGGAGCGGGCATTCAACATGCGGCTTTGAATACGCAAAACCTAGTGGCGACGGTGGCAACCTTACGGCAACGGGGGATCTCGTTTCTGGCCGTACCGCCCAGTTACTACGAGCAGCTCTCGCAGCGGGCTGGGTTTTGGGCAGAGGCTGCCGATTGGGGGGCGATCGCCAGCAGCAAATCTTAGTGGATTGGGCGGAAGCAACCCCCCAAGCTCGGTTACTGCAAACCTTTACCGAGCCGCTATTTGCCCAACCCACCTTTTTTCTAGAGTTGATTGAGCGGCAGGCCCAGGGGCCAGACCAGGGGCCAGACCAGGGACCAGCTCAGCCGCAACAGCGGGCTGAGGGCTTCGGGGCGGGCAACTTTCAGGCGTTATTCGAGGCGATTGAGCGGCAGCAGCGACAGCGGGGCAATCTATGACCCGATCCTCCGATCCTAGAGATGGGGCATAGTGGTCGTAATGGTCGATTTCCGGTGGTTTTTTTGTCCCTGTTCAAGCTGCCATTGCCTGGAGCCTGTGATCACGATGCAACGTATCTTCACTGATTTTGACGGTCCGATTATGGATGTGTCAGAGCGCTATTATCAGGTGTATCAGCATTGCTTGCACCAAGTGCAGGAGGTCGGTCAGGCGCTTACCGTGCTCTCCAAGGCAGATTTTTGGCGATTGAAGCGCGCCCAGATTCCGGAGCGACAAATAGGCCAGTTTTCGGGCCTTCACGATGACCAGGCCCGCTACTTTGCGCGGCTGCGGCGAGATACGGTTCACAGTGTGCCCTATTTGGTTCACGACCAGGTGTTGCCTGGGGCGATCGCCGCCCTAGAGCATCTCCAGCGATTAGGCTATGAGCTGGTGGTGGTGACCATGCGCCGCACCCAAACCCTCAACCAGGCCCTCAACCAGCACAACCTAGAGCGTTTCTTTGCCCCCGATCACCGCTATGCCCTGCCCGATGATTATCGAAAAGAAGCGGACATTATCGAAAAGCCCCGTCTGATCGGCCAAGCCTTAGCGGATCTTTCCCCAGCCCAAACCACTTGGATGATCGGGGACACAGAGGCCGATATGGCCGCTGCCCATGCCTACGACATCCCGGTCATTGCTGTCTTGAGCGGCATTCGCGATCGCGAACGGCTGCTGTCCTGTAACCCGACCTGGGTGACCCCTGACTTATATGAGGCCGTCAACGTAATTCTCGATAAAACCCCAGCTGAGGGAACAGCGGGTAAATAGCGTAACGCTTCACCAGGGCGCACAGCCCCTACCTCAGAAACTGTTGTGCCTAAGGTTTGTGAATTGCGAATCCCTTAGCGCAAAAAGCTGCTCATGGCCCAAAGCCCAATCAGGGTGACCGTGGCCCCGATCATCTGCACGGTTTCTGCCGGGGTGCCCCAGGGCAGTTGCGCCCCTTGGGCGGTGACCAGTTGCCCCAGCCCTACCCCCAGCAGCAAGCCCACCGTCAGCCCAGCCAGGGTCCACAGCACCGCACGCCAAAAGCGGTTGGTTTTACGATTCAAAAAGTACAGGGTTGCGGCAACGCCGATCGCCAACGCCAAGGAAGGGGCCAAAAAGAGACCCACCCCCACCAAGACCGCAAATAGGGTCGAAGGCAGCGTCAGTTCCTCTTGAGAAGGATTATCCAGGATGTCACTGAATCGCGCCGCTTGGGCCTTGAGGGTTTCTTGCACTGGGGAAACGGGCGGCTTTTCCGGCGCTTCTTCTGCAAAGCGAATCCGATCCGGCACTTCGATTTTGCCTTCCTGACGCAGCCGCAGCCGTTCCATCAAAATCGCATCATAGGCGGCCTCGATCGCTTCAATCTGCTTGCGATCGCCATCACAGGCCGCCACCAAGCGGACACGGGCAGCCTGGATCTGATCAAAAGAGGAGGCTTCAGTCAATCCAAGGGTTTTATAGGAATTCTGGTTGCTCATCGGCATCCCTCTAGCAATTCGGTTGAGGCGTTAAGGTGAACTTTCCCCTGGGGAGGGGAGTGATGTATGGCAGTGGAGGTATAGCCATCAGTGTAGCTAGACCTGCCCGCGATCGGAAGCGATCCGACCTAGACCTTGCAAAAATTCCTAATGCCCATTAATGCCCAGAGGCCGACCGCTGCTAACCCTAGTACCGGGCGGCTCAAATGCTAGCACGATGGCTGAGGGCAGGGGTGCTGGGGGGCAAGGGAGCTAGAAACTGGAAGGATCAAGTGAATGCCGCCCTCGAGTTAGAGCGAGGTAATCTCACGATTCGTTAACGGGGGTCATGGGGATGAGTCGTCCCAATTCGTCACTTCGCTGGGCGGGCTAGGGGAGCGGGCAGGGGCTGCTTCGGGTGAGACTTTAGCGGGCTGATCCTTATCCCGGCGCGCACCGCGCTGTCGGCAGACCCTGCGGGTGGCGGCGGCTCGGGCGCTGCCCTGCTCCCGTCCGAGTCAGATGGCGGGGCAGCGGCGGTCACGGGTGAACGGGGAATCGAAGGGGGCCGAGGGGGGATCTCAATCACCGCTCGCTGGGATTTGGCTTTGCGAAAGCGCTTTAAGAAACCGCCCTTCCCGGTGAACACCGCAGTCAGCCCGACCAGCAATGCTTTGAGACGCGCGCCCCCAGCGAAGTCCGCTGGGTAGGCTCCGAGGCGGGCATCGGTTTGCGAGGGGCAGAGTTGACGGCGGCAGGATCGCGATCGGCAGCAGCCCTCGGGGACCGGCAATCCGTTGACGCAGGGTGGCACTGGCCTGCTGTAGATCGGTGGCGATCGCCCCCAGGACAGCAGACCAAGAGCGCTGTTGAAAATAGCCCTGGACTCGCCCGAGAGTGGCCTCTAGCCACTGCTGAGCCGCTTGCCAAGTGGCAACCGTGCGTACCGTTGCGGGGGTAAGTTCTCGCCGTAGGGCTAGGGTCTGGTAGGCCAGCCCGCCCAGCAGGGCCACGCTAGCGATTTGCCCCAGCAGGACGGCACCGGTGATCCGCCCCGCACAGGACCACAACACCAGGGCATAGAACAGCCCCGCCCCGCTCCAGAGAAAGTCTTGGCGTCGATGAATCTCTGGCAGAAAAAAGGCCGAGAGATAGAAAACCAAGCTCCCCAAAGCCACTAACAGGGCCAGTACATAGGCCAGCATAAATCAGCGTTTCTCCATCGATCCGGACCGGGTCATCCTTGAGGCAATGCCCCGAATGCTTGTTTGCAGAGCGCTTTTTTAGGGTAAGCCATTGCGGCTTAGAACCGTCCCCGTTGGGCTGCCGGTCACGCTTTAGCCTGAGGCGCTTCGGCCTGACGCTTTTCTAGGTAATGCTGGTGGTCTTCGCTGGCCAGCCAGTAGGCTGAGGCCGGTGCGATCGCCGTGACGATCGCCTGCTCAAATCGCCCCGATGCGGCCAGCGCCGCCTTAGACCGACGGGCGATCGCCCCCTGCTCAGGGGTGTGATAAAAAATCACCGACCGATACTGCTCGCCGCGATCGGCCCCCTGGCGATTCAAGCTGGTGGGGTCGTGGCAGTCCCAAAACACCGCTAGCAAAGCGTCGTAGCTGATCTGCGCCGGGTCATAGGCCACCTGGGCCACCTCTGCATGGCCCGTAATCCGCGACAGCACATCCAGATAACAGGGGTTCTCAAAATGACCGCCCATGTAGCCAACAGAGGTTTGGGTAACACCTGACAGCTTACGAAAGGCCGCTTCTACGCCCCAAAAGCAGCCTGCCCCAAAGGTGGCCAGTTGTGTCTCATGGTTTTCCATGGCAGTCTGCCCTAGCGTCTCTCCAGTACCGGTTACATCAGTTCTAAACCAAGAAGTCCACGTTGAGAACTGTCGTTTCCCCTCTCCCCTACTGTTTATACACATCTCTGAATTAAGCGACATGGGCTGATCCCCCGCTGTCGCCGCCCCTACGTCTTGCGGGCAGGCTGCGCCAAAATCAAGAGAGCTATTCACGCTTTGGACTGGGATGCCCCCTTGACAAGGGGGGGTGGGGGGATCAAACCCATGAATCCACTTAGCCGTTTACTTGTGAATAAGCGGTAGGCTTGGGAGGGGCTATTGGTGGCTCACCAGGGCAAGGGCGTGCCATCCCAAGAGAAGAAGCCGCCGTTGTCTGAGGGTTGTAAGCCGCAAATCACCTCCCAGAGTTGGGTGACCGTGCGCTCTACAGTAAACAGTTTGTCCGCTGGGACATTGCCCTGAAACGGCTGGGATAACCGCGTGTCGGTGGTGCCGGGATGTAAGGCTACCACAGTGGTGTTGGGACTCTTGCGGCTGTATTCGATCGCAATCGTCTTCAAAAACATGTTCAGCGCTGCTTTCGAGGCCCGGTAGCCGTACCAGCCCCCCAGCCGGTTATCGCCGATGCTGCCGATTTTGGCCGAGATGCTAGTGAAAAAGCTGCGATCGCTGCGCTTGAGGAGTGGCAGCACCTGTTTCGCCAGCAGCGCGGTGGGAATGCTGTTCACCCGAAAATATTCCAGCAATTGCTCACCGTCGAGCTGCCGGACGCTTTTCTCTGGCTGCAATCCCCCACTGTGGAGGAAGCCGACGCAGTTAATCACCCCATCGAGCCGCTGGGTGATGGCACCAATTTCCGCCAGAGCAAAGGCGATTTGACCTTCATCGGTCGCGTCCATCGGTAGGGTGACCAGGTGAGGGTGCGCCAGCGCCAGCAGTCCGGTAGCGGTTTCGGGCTGGCGATAGGTGGCATAGACTCGCGCCACTCGGGGCAGGGTTAAAAGGTGCGTCACAAACCCTAGGCCAATGCCCTGACTGGCCCCCACCACCAAAATGTGAGCCTCATGCAGTTGCTCACCAAAGGGGATAGACATTCAATTGTGCAAGGTGGTGATTCTAAAGGGAGTCGCTGACATTTTGCAGGGCGCAGATCCCTGCGCCCCTACAGAGTTCCGGGAGGGCTTCAATAGCTGTTGTCTTCTGCACCGGGACTTTGCATGGCCAGCAGGTGATCGGCATTATCTAGACGACTGGCGATCGCTTGCCGCCAACTGAGGCTGACTTGCAAATCAGACAAAATCTCAATGGCTTGCTGTCGGTAATGGGCGCTACGGGCCACATCCACCCGATCCAGCAGTTCTAAATTGTCATAAACCGTCTGGGGAGAAAGCTGAGTCATGGTGCTGAGTCCTTAAGACAAGGGATGGCCAGTCCTAGGGCTTTT
>JAAUQE010000205.1 GCA_012032425.1 Leptolyngbya sp. RL_3_1
CGCCTGCGATCAACCCACCCCGTTAGCCCCTCCCAGGAGGGGAAACGTATTGCCTTTGTCCTTAACCCGGACTGAGGTGGAAACACAGTTGACAAAAGGAATTTTGCTTGCAATGCCCGATGATCTGCCGATTATCCAGAAAACCTACGACCTCATCAAGTGGTACGTGCCCATTCTGCATCGCCTGCCCCGCGACTATCGCTTCACCCTTCGGTAGACCGCCATGATTATCGGGCGTATATCGTCTGCTAGAAGACATGATTCAGGCCCGCTACACCCGCGACAAGCTCAGCCAACTGCAAGGCATCAACTCCCAGCTAGACATTCTGCGCTACCAGACCCGGCTATTGCTTGACTTTGACCTGATTCAGGCCAAGCGCTACGAATTTGCCAGTGAACTGATCAACGCCGTCGGGCTCGACCTAGGCGGGTGGATCAAGCAGCAAAAGCGGGTCGCCCCATGAAGCGAGTTGGTAACCTCTGGCCGCGCGTCATTGACTTTGAAAACTTGCTCAGGGCAGCCCGTAAGGCCCAGAAGGGCAAGCGTTATCGCCAGAACGTCTTGGCCTTTAACTACAACCTCGAAACCGAATTGTTGGCTCTGCGCGATGCGCTCCAGACCCAGACCTATCGACCGGGTAACTATCAGTGTCCCAGCCAGTTGCGTAGGGTGGGTCAAATCCCCACCAATTAATTTGAAACACCTTGCCAGAGTGCATCGTGACCCACCGCTCTTGCCCAAAATATGACCCAAATATACCCCTGTCCCTTTCCATCATTTGGGGTGGCGCACTAGCAGACCCCAACAAAGTCTACTGCCGTTGGGCTTCACTTCGTTTCACTCAACCTACGAGCACTGCCCATCGATCCCAGGCGGCAGAACCACTCAAGGATGCTCAAGTCATAGGTCTGAACCATCTGCATCAGATTTTAGGTTTTCTTGCCAAGACGAAGGGCGGCGATGTAGATGCATAACAGAGACAATCAGCACTGTGCCATCTTCCAAACGGGTGTAAATGATGCCGTAAGGAAATCGCTTCAGGCGGCAGCGGCGAATACCATCTTCCAGCACTTGCCAAGCTTCTGGATTGGCCAAAATGCGTTGAACCGTTGCATCAATTTCGTCTAAAAACGCTCGACCCAGACCAGATTGGTTGGATTCGTAAAACCGCGATGCCGCTTCCACTTCCAGCAGCGCTGGCGTTAAAAAACGGTAGGGTTTCACTGAGCAAGCTGATCCTTCAGCGCGGCTAATGCAGTTACACCATTGATCGCCTCAATTTCCCCCTGCTGAAAGGCGTGGAGACGATCTTTCGACTCCGCCAGCCAAGCCTGGTCAGTCGCGGTTTGGCCAACTGGATCCAAGCTTTGCCACAGGGCATCAATCAGCTGCGCTCTCTCAAAGGGGGAGAGCTTTAGGGCTGCTGCTTGTAAGAGAACACTATCCATAGCTAAAACGATATAGTTGTTCGAGGCAGAGAGCTTGGAGTGTGACAACAGGCGCCTAACACAACAGGCATCTAAAATTTTAGAGCAGTACCAATGACCCTATTCTGCCTGAAGCGACACCCGTGATGACAGATAACAACAAACTCTGGTTTGTCGTCGAGACAGAAGACGCCGTAGAAAAGGCCGTCCAGGTCACGGGTGAACGGGGCGGCGCAGACGTCGGCGGCGGCTTTGGTGAAGCGGAACTGGTGGAGACGGTGAAGACCCTGGCGAAGCGCAAGCGGGTCTCCCTCGATGCTCAAGCGTTGAAAGCCCAGATCAGCAGCATGTTGGCCATCATGGACGAGGTGTTTACCGAGGCCAGCGCCCGCACCGGGCTGCAACTGGATGAGGTGGAGCTATCGGTGGAAATCAACGCCGAAGGGCAACTCAGCATTGTGGGTAACGGCGGCAAGCTGGGCAACACTGGTGGCATGACCCTGAAATTTACGCGCCCACCTGAGTAGATGGGTTGAGCATGAACCCTCCTGGGAATGCGGGTACATTGGCAACGACACTTGCGCCTAACGATCGCGGGCAATTTTTCGACTGAGAAAAATCACCGGCAATAGCCCCACCAGCAAAATCATTAGCGCCGGAGCCGAGGCTTCCACCAATCGCTCATCCGAGGCATATTGATAGACCCGCACCGCCAGCGTGTCGAAGTTAAAGGGTCGCATCACCAGGGTGGCGGGGAGTTCTTTCATCACATCCACAAACACCAGCATCAGCGCCGTCAGCAAACTGCTGCCCATCAGCGGCACATGAATTTTCAGGAGGGTTTGGGTGGGGGAATTCCCCAAGCTGCGGGCCGCTTCATCTAAGCTGGGCTGAATCTTTGTCAGACCCGCCTCCACCGCCCCCAGAGAAACCGCCAAGAACCGTACCAGATAGGCAAAGACCAGGGCGGCAGCGGTGCCGGTCAGTAGTAAGCCCGGTGAAATGCCGAAGCTACCCTCCATGAACGAGATGATGCCGCGATCTAACCGAATCACCGGGATCAAGATGCCCACCGCAATCACCGCCCCTGGAATGCCGTAGCCCATGGCCGCTAAGCGCACCCCAATGCGGATCGGCTGGGAGCGATTTAGCCGCACCCCGTAGGCCAGCACCAGGGAAATGGCGATCGCCACCCCCGCCGTGAGGGCCGCCAGCCAAAAGCTACGGTAGGCCAGCTCAAAGAAGCGCTTGTCCAAGGTTTCGTCTAAGTGGGTCAGGGTCATCTGCAGCAATAACCCACCGGGTAACAGCAGCCCCAGCAGAATCGGCAGTCCGCAGACCGCTTGGGCCAGCAGCGCCTGTCGCCACCCCAATCCATAGGCCGAAACCGGCTGGGTGCTGTTGCCCGCTTGGTAATACCGGGCCTGTCGCCGGGACCACCGCTCTAGCAGCAGCAGCGCAAAAATAAACAGCATCAACAGGGCCGAGAGTTGGGCAGCAGCTACCCGTTCGCCCATGCCAAACCAGGTGCGATAAATGCCGCTGGTAAAGGTGGGCACCCCGAAATACTGCACGGTGCCGAAGTCATTGAGGGTTTCCATCAGGGCTAGGGCGAGACCGGCCATCACCGCTGGACGGGCCAGCGGCAAGGCGACGGTAAAAAAGCTGCGCCAAGGACCACAGCCCAGAGCACGACTGGCCTCTAGGGCGCAGCGTGACTGCTCTAAGAAGGCCACCCGCGCCAAGATATAAACGTAGGGGTAGAGGGTGAGGCTGAGCAGGGCGATCGCTCCCCCGAGAGAACGCACATTGGGGAACCAATAGTCGGTGGCTTGCGCCCAGCCAAATAGCGATCGCAGCAGCCCTTGCACCGGGCCGTAATATTCCAGCCAATCGGTATAGGTATAGGCCAGGATGTAGGCCGGAGCCGCCAACGGCAACAGTAGCGCCCATTCAAAGCACCGCCGTCCTGGAAACTCACAGGCCGTCACCAGCCAAGCCGTACTCACCCCAATCCCACAAACCCCCACCCCCACCCCCACCATCAGGATTAGGGAATTGGTGACGTACTGGGTTAATACAGTTGCCGCCAAGTGCTCCCACACTGCCGAGGCATCGGCAAAAATGCTCCCCAGCACCACCAGCACGGGAAACGCCACCAAGGTCGCCACCAGCCAGACCAATAGGGTCCATAGATTGCGAGGCTGCTTCAGCCCCGACCATAGGGCCTGAACCGACGGCTGCAACAGAGAAGTTGACATCAACAGGGGCGCTGCTCCAAGACTTCTGACCTACTATGCCACTCTGCCAATCCCCTTGCTAACAGTCAAGAAAAATTCGCATTTACAAGGTGGGCAAAATTGAGACGGGCAAAATACTGAGGGAGGCCATCGGCACCGGTTGGGCGGCCTGAGGCGGCGTCACCTTAATCGGGGTGACGAGGACCTGCCGCGCGATCGCCGCCCCCAAACCCACATTCCCTTGGGGACCAGCCACGATCACCGAGCCACTCTCCGCGCAGTTGAGCACGGTGATCAGCTCACCGGGCTTCAGACCCAAGCGCTGGAGCTGTTGCACCGTAGCCTGATCGCCGTTTACCGCTCGAATAGTGAGGCGATCGCCCACCCCCGCACCGGCCAAAGAGTTGCATGGGTTACTGGCGCTCAGGTCAAGATTCTCCGCTGCTATGGCCCCCCCGACAAAAGTCAGCGGCCAAGGACCTGACGCCGAGTCATGCCCCCTCGGCCCCCATCCCTTGGGCTTCCTCAATGCAGAGCGTTTCATCGCCATACAGTCGCCAGCTATCAAGAACAAATCGCATCTAAAGCCTAGCTCAGAGATCGATTCCTTGCCAATCACCGGGCTTGATCCGTCCGGTGACCCCAGGACAGGCATAGGCCAGGTTTACCCTTGCAAATGCTTCTGGATCAAGTCTGGCAACATCGCCGCAGTGACTTTGCTGTAGCGCTGCTTACCGGGCATAAACACGACATGGGGACCCGTTTTACACCGATCCATACAGCCCGTTTGCTTGACGGTGATCTGCTCAGCGCGCCCTGATGCGGCCAATGCCGTTTCCAGAAAATCACATAGCGCCCCACTGCCCCGTTTGCGGCAATCGGACTTATTACAAACCAGCACTTTCTGAGGCTGGTGGGGCGCGGGCTTGGCGGCAGCGATGGGGCTGGCCAGCCGTGGGCTCAATGAACGCCGCTCCGAAATCTTGATCACCTCATGGGCTTTATAGCGCCATTCCTGGGTCTCGGGGTCTAACTTTTGCTTGCCCACCAGGCGGATCCAGTCACCGGCGGTGAGATATCCGAGCAGCATGAGTCGCAATGACTTACTGAGTTTGACGGATATTTCCCCAGTCGAAGTCTGCACCGTCATGAATTTTCGGGGAGATGACGCGCCAGGGGTAAACCCCAGCAAACGACCTTCTAAGCAAAAGTGTGATTTGGCGGCAGTAGCCATATCAGCAATCTCGGCAAAACTATTGCAACCTATTCTACCCTTTCTGATTGATTAGATAAGAAGGGTTCTGATCGATTTAACCGGTCTATCGTCCAGTAACCGTCCACGCCATCTAGCCACCGGCTCAAGCAATACAACCGTTCAAAATCACTCAAACATCCTTTAAGCCGCCTTTTCAGCGTGAAACCCTCGCTGAGAAGGCTGGCAGCTACAGGCAACCAAAGCCTTTAAATTTAGGCATTCAACCGCATCATGGCGATACAGACTCCTTTCACTGTTGATACATATTCTCATTTACTGTTACCATAAGCCTTAGTACAAAAAAGCTTCAGCAGGAGCCCTGACCAGTCAGGGCTCCTGCTGAAGCGATACCCAAGGCGCGCTCAGGAGGCTTAGATTCAGGACGCTATAAAAACGCTAAATTTAGCCGTTGGTCACCACTAGGGTGTCAGCCGCAAGGAAGTGGTCGAGGTGATAGGCTCGCTCTTCGGTGGTGAGCAAAATCGTCTCGTAAAGGTAGCGGGTGGCGCGATCGCCCAAGCTCTCAGCTTGAGAGGCATGGCGACGCAGCACTTGCAAAATCGATTGCTCGGCCTGTAGATCATGCATCACCATGGTACGGCAGTCGAAGATGCCATCTTCCTCAGGGGAAAAACAGCAGAGTTCGGCCAACTTGGTAAAGCTGGCCACTGGAACCCCGCCTAAGCCATTAAGGCGCTCCCCTAAATCATGCACATGGCCTTTGACTTGGTCGTAGGACTCTTCAAAGAACTGGTGTAGGGGGTAGAACTCAGCTCCTTCTACCACAAAATGATGCTTTTGGTATTGCAAGTAAAGGGCTTGAAAACTAGCCAAAGTAATATTCAAGCCTTCACAAACTGGCTCAGTTGTGGCTTTGTCTAAGCCAATGACGTTGTCGGCAACTTGCCCAAAGGTCATGACTAAAGTGGATGCGGTGGCCATGGAAACTCCCCGTTTAATTGTTGGTCTCTAAAATTGCAAATCTTGAGCCGAGTATTCAGGTTTAGACAAGTCTTGGGCAACTTGTACTCAAGGGCATTAATCACTTGAGTATTCCGGTTTCTAGCCCCCTTACCCCTGATGCCTCCGCAATCCTGTTGGAACTTATATCGTCCGGTACTAGGGCTGCCTTCTGCTCCGCCGAAGATTGCATATTGAAATTGATTATAGCTTATTGAAATCAATGAATCCTTTGCCAGTCAAGGTTTTTGGCGTTTGAAGTGAAAGAGTTTCTCAATAAGCAGGTAATAGAAATCTGGGCTCTTCGGGCCTGTGATTGCTTTTCTCCGGGGCTCAGAATGCAGCTTTTCATGAATATCTAAGAGGGATAAATTGTGACTTGTTGAAAAAAATTTCTGTTTGAGTTGCCACTGAATTCTGTCTCCTAGTACTCAAAGGCAGAATTAACCCAACCATTACCAACCCAAGGCAAGGGGCTTAAGCCCTTTGTTCAAGGCTAAGGCTATTTAAGCCGCCGAGTACTAGCTTCCTTCCCTAACTGGTTTTCCCGGCTGAAATTACAGGCCGATTACTCAACGGATCCCGTCAACCATGAATCCTGAACGTTCTACGGCTGAGGCAGACCTCTCCTTTTTTACCGAGATTGACTGTCGCGATCGCTGGCAAGTTTACTTTCGTTTGCGAGAATTAGGGATTCCCTGCCACTGTCAGGCCCATTGCCCCCTGCTGGCAGAGGTGCATACCGCCGACACAGCCCTACAGGTGTGGAGCGTGGTCAATCGTGTTGCTCGCTCCAGGCAGGATTTGGTGACTTGGCTCGACCAATGCTGGACCTTAAAGCCGCAGGGCTAGACTCTTGGCGTTTAGCCTATCGAGGCACCTCTCGACCAACAGCTCATGGGGGCATCAATGAAAATAGCCATCTTTTTGCGACTTCCCCCCGCAAATGGAGATTTTATCGCTATACTGATTAAGCCGACGCGGGGTAGAGCAGTCTGGTAGCTCGTCGGGCTCATAACCCGAAGGTCCATGGTTCAAATCCATGCCCCGCCACCAAAGTTAAAAAAAGCCACTTGATTTTTCAGGTGGCTTTTTTGTCGTTAATTCGCCTCAAACAGTGGCCGGCAGATCACGCTACCGGCCACTGTTTGAGAGACTGATGGGGCTGTGCTGACTTCTGCCGAGGTCAGTTAACGTCAGTTCGGGTTAAGCCCTGCCTCGCACCTTTCATGACTGGCAGCAGCTTGTTCCCCTCCGTGGGAGAGGTGGTGGGTCTTGCAACCTTTTCAAGTCCCTGGGAGACCCACCCCGCCCTGCGGGCACCCCTCCGCAGAGGGGATTGGGGTCAC